>NZ_JBEYSU010000168.1:0-1000 GCF_040704235.1 Micromonospora sp. NPDC047707 | reverse complement strand
GCCGGGACACGGTGGTTTCCGGGCATGGTGGTGGGCTTGCCGCTGGTGGCGGGGTGCGGCAAGCTGGGGTGCTGGTGGGAAGAGTGACCACGTTGTCGACCCCTGCGGGTCTGACCTTTCGCCGGAAACGGCCTTGTCGGCGCTCTTCCCGCCCCTTTGTGGCGTGCTGGTGGTGGGCCTTTCAGGCGGCGGCCTCACCGCTCTCGCCAGCGCCGGGATCCCCACTGTCCGGGCTGTCGCCGTCGTCGTGGTCGGTGAGGATGATTCTCTTGCCGGACAGGGCTTCGAGTTGGGCGATCAGCCGGCGGGTGTGGGTTTGCGGGTCAACGCTGCGGGTGTAGTAGTCGTGGCCGAGATCGGTGTAGGGCTGTCCGGTGGCCAGGACGGTCCAGATGACCTTGATGAGGGTGTGGGCGACGGCGAACGCGGCTTTCTTCCCGGCGGTTTTGTTCGCCCGGCCGCCGAAGCGGCGGTGCAGCCGGTGGAACCGCGCCCCGATCCTGGTGCGGGTCCGGGATGCGGCGAGGGCGGCCTCGATGAGGATCGACTGGACGTGGGTGTTGCCCTTGCGGTGACGGGCCCTGCGACGCCGGCCGGCGGACTCGTTGTTCCCGGGGGCGAGCCCGGCCCACGCGGCCAGATGCTTCGCGGACGGGAACCTGCTCATGTCCACACCGATCTCGCTGACGATCACCGCCGCGATCCGGTCGGCGATGCCGGGGATACTCGTCAATAGCCGGATCTGCTCGGCGAACGGGGCGACCAGCCCGCACGGCCCGACCGCGGCCCGCCGGGTGGTGCCGGCAGTGCCGGTATGGCCGATCTTCTCCTTGACCTGCGTGATCACCTGGTCGAGGTGATCAAGCCGGGTCAGGTGGAACCCGATCATCTGACCATGGTGGGCGGTGAATCTGCCGGCCAGGGCCAGCCGCAGATCGTCGGTCTTGTTCCGCAGCGCCCCGCGGGCCAGCCCAGCCAACACGTGCGGGTCGCGTTCCCC
>NZ_JBEYSU010000167.1:0-1020 GCF_040704235.1 Micromonospora sp. NPDC047707 | reverse complement strand
GCCGGCACCCTCACCCACACCGCCCGCTACGCCGTCGCCCGAGGCGCCACCCTGCGCACCCACCTGATCAACGTGCCCGCCCGACTCGCCCGCCCACAACGCCGCCCCGTGCTGCACCTACCAGCGCACTGGCCCCGAGCCCAAGCCTGGCTGACCCTCTGGCAATCCGTGTTCACCTGACCTCGACCACCACCGCCGAGCGCACCACACGCAACACCCGCCAAACCACCGACCAGTAGCACCAGAGCAAGCTGGACCACGACCAGCGGACCAACCACAACCTCGAACCGGCAAGATCAACTCAATCCCCGCGCGAAGGCCAGTCCACGGATTCAGGCTTAGAGGGCGTCTGATTCACATATTTTGCGAGTGATATGATCTTCACATATCTCGCCAGGTTGGGGTGGTTTCGTCGGTGACCCTTCTGGTGAGGTTGTCGATCATCGCGATGCGGATCATGCTGGCAGAGTTGTCGGGTAGGGCATCGTAGTCACGGGCCAGGCGCCGGTGCAGCATGATCCAGCCCAGGGTGCGTTCGATGACCCATCGGCGTTTGACCACCGAAAACCCTTTGATGTGCGGGTCTTTGGCGACGACCTCGACGTCGATGCCGAGGGTGGCGCCGTGTTCGATCACCCTGTTCTTGAAGCCGGCGTCGACCCAGGTCTTGGCCAGGGCGGGATGCGCGGCTTTGGCCTGATCGAGGAGGTCGACGCCGATGGTGTTGTCGCTGGCGCTGGCCGCGGTGACGATGACGGCGAGGAGCAGGCCGAGGGTGTCGGTGACGATGCCGCGTTTGCGTCCGACGATCTTCTTGCCGGCGTCGATGCCCTGGCTGGCCAGCGGCGCGTTGGTGGAGGTCTTCACGCTCTGGGTGTCGATCACGCCGGCCGAGGGCTGTGTGGCGCGTCCGGCCTTGGCGCGGGCCAGGCCGGTGAGGTCGTAGTTGAGCTGGGTGAAGATGCCATCGCCTGTCCAGGCGGTGAAGTAGCCGTAGACCGTTTGCCAGGGCGGGAAGTC
>NZ_JBEYSU010000166.1:0-1042 GCF_040704235.1 Micromonospora sp. NPDC047707 | reverse complement strand
GGCGGGGGGTCGGCGCTTTTCGACGCGCCCGCACGGCATCTGCCGGAATCGCCCGGCATCGCTGACTACTACCGACAGCTCGGCAGCCTCCGAGCCAATTTCCTGATTCAAAAGACGAAGGGAAAGGCGAAGATCCTCCACGTCGCCTTCCATGGCGTGACGTTCGGTGAGTACCTGTCCACGGGCTTCGCCGACACGATCGCCATGTGCGATGGCTGTGGAATCGTCGGTACGGTGAAGGTGGCGCCCGCTGATGTGCCGAACCTCCGGCAGAAATTCGAAACCGCCTTTTTGCGGGCGCCACAGGCGACCGCGGTCGCCGTGGATGTCGACTTCTTCTTCGCCGCAGGTGTCCAGCAGGCATTGGTGGCCGGGAACCGGCCCAATCTCACGGTACTCGGTGGAGAATGCCAGCTCGAGGATCTCGGCTACATCCGCGCCGGCCAGGGCGAGCAGGTCTGCATCGGTGCTTCCAGTGGATACCGCGCGTACGGCACCATCGATGCGCTCAACCGAGCCTTCAACGGCCAGCCCGTCGTGCCCTCGGGATCCGGCTTCCAGATCGTCGACAAGGACCGCAACCTTCCGGCGGAAGGCACCAACTACGAAGGCCCGGTCGACTACCGCAGCCTGTACCGGAAGTCGTGGGGCGGGTAGCCAGTTGGCGAACTTTGGAAAGGCTTCGCCGACCCCTGATCGGTGATTGCCATGATGTATCCCGTTCACGCTGGCCCACCATTGCCCTTCGTCTGACATCGCCGACATCAATTCAAAGGACTGATCGGTATGCTGTTCCGCTCTCATCGTTACCACATCAGTGTTGCTGTTTGTCTCATGCTCTCCGTCGGCCTAGCGCTGGCCGCATGCGGTCCGTCCACTTCGACGCGCTCCGGCGAGACTTCGACCTCTGTGGAGGTGCTCGCTGCGGCTGCGGAGGCGGTCGAGAGGGGTTATCGGGGTACGTATGGTGCTCCGCCGGTGTCGGGCCCGAGGCCCGCTGTGGGCAAGGATGTCTGGATTGTTTCGGCGTTCCAGCAGGTGC
>NZ_JBEYSU010000165.1:0-1060 GCF_040704235.1 Micromonospora sp. NPDC047707 | reverse complement strand
GTGGCCGGATGGTGGGGGTCCGAACATGATCCTCGACGACGGTGGGGACGCGACGTTGTTGGTGCACAAGGGTGTGGAGTTTGAGAGGGCGGGTGTGGTGCCGCCGGTGGAGTCGGCCGACAGTGAGGAGTATGCGGTCGTCCTGGGTCTGCTGCACCGTTCGTTGGCCGAGGATGGTCGGCGGTGGACGCGGATCGCGGCGGGGATCAGGGGTGTGACGGAGGAGACCACCACGGGGGTGCACCGGTTGTATGAGATGCACCGGGCGGGCATGTTGTTGTTCCCGGCGATCAACGTCAACGATTCGGTGACGAAGAGCAAGTTCGACAACAGGTACGGGTGTCGGCACTCGCTGATCGACGGGATCAATCGGGCCACCGATGTGCTGATCGGTGGGAAGATGGCGGTGGTCCTGGGTTATGGGGATGTGGGTAAGGGGTGTGCGGAGTCGCTGCGGGGGCAGGGTGCCCGGGTGGTGGTGACCGAGGTGGACCCGATCTGCGCGTTGCAGGCGGCGATGGACGGCTATCAGGTGGCCACGTTGGATGATGTGGTCGAGGTCGCGGACATTTTCATCACCGCGACGGGTTGTTTCGATGTGATCACGAATGAGCACATGGCGCGGATGAAGCACCAGGCGATCGTGGGGAACATCGGGCACTTCGACAACGAGATCGACATGGCCGGGTTGGCGAAGCGGCCGGATGTGTCCCGGGAGAACATCAAGCCGCAGGTCGACCTGTGGCGGTTCGATGACGGGCACGCGGTCATCGTGTTGTCCGAGGGTCGCTTGTTGAACCTGGGTAACGCCACCGGGCATCCCAGCTTCGTGATGTCGAACAGTTTCGCCAACCAGACGATCGCGCAGATCGAGTTGTACACGAAGACCGACCAGTACCCGGTCGGGGTGTACGTGCTGCCCAAGCACCTCGACGAGAAGGTCGCCCGGCTGCATTTGGCCGCCCTCGGCGCGAAACTGTCCACCCTGACCAAGGAACAGGCCGCCTACCTCGGAATCTCCCCCGAGGGCCCGTTCAAACCCGACCACTACCGCTACTGA
>NZ_JBEYSU010000164.1:0-1076 GCF_040704235.1 Micromonospora sp. NPDC047707 | reverse complement strand
GGCCCTTGACCGACAGGGAGATCACCATGTCGTCCACCCCGAACAACCGGCGCTGCCGCGTCTTGACGATCTGCGGGGCGAAGCTGCCGTCGCGGTCGCGGGGCACGTCGATCTCGACCGGACCGACATCCGTCAGCACCGTCTTGGCTCGCACGTCGTTGCGGGAGTTCCCCCCGTTCTTGCCCGCCGGGTCGCCCTTGTCATAGCCCAGTGCCCCGACGCGGATGGCGTCCGCGTAGGCCGCGGAGCCGTCGGGGCCGATCACCTCGATCCTGGGCGCTCGCGTAGCCACTCCGCCAGGATGGCGGCTTTGCGGGTGGGCGGGCAACATGTCCTCACGGACACCCCGACGTGGACAAATCGTGCAGCGGAGCGCCGAGAGCGGACGCCACAGTTGACCGCGGTGACACCGAGCCTGAAGGCGAGTTTGAGGAAGGAGCACGTAGTGTGTGATCAGGGCGTCCGAGGGATGTGCCTTCAAAGGGCGATCCCCCTGCCGGTGAGGTGCGCATGGCGATTGAAGGCGTGTTCGATAGGGGAGCCGGAAACGTTGATTCATACCAGAGAGGTAGATGAAAGTGGCAGAGCTGAACCACACAATCGTGCCATGTCATGATAAGAAGGAGTCGGCACAATTCCTGGCGGCCGTCCTGGGGCTTGAGGTGGGTAAGCCGTGCGGCCCCTTTCTGCCGGTCGAAACCGGCAACGGTGTGACCCTGGACTTCATGAACATGACCGAGGACTCGATCCGGTGGCAGCATTACGCGTTCTTGGTGACTGAGGAGGAGTTCGACATCATTTTCGGTCGAATCCAGGACTCCGCCATCACCTACTATGCGGACCCGGGGCATACGCAGAAAGGGCGAATAAACCACAATGATGGCGGCCGTGGCCTGTACTTCAGGGACCCGAACGGACACAGTATGGAAATCATCACCCGCCCTTACGGCAGCGGTGAAGGAATGTCGTGAGCCGCGCCTTAGCCTCGATCCACCGATGAGGATTGGGTTGGTGAGAGCCCAAAGATAGAAGATGCCCTTTGAGCTGGAAGGATAGGAGTTCTGACGCTTCTATCG
>NZ_JBEYSU010000163.1:0-1085 GCF_040704235.1 Micromonospora sp. NPDC047707 | reverse complement strand
CGCGACCGCCGGCCCTACCAACCGCTGCTGCCCGACGCACCCGCATGACGCACTCATCGGGGCACCACCAAGACCACTTGACAACGTCATTGGAAAGTAGTTCTTGCTCCGCGCGGCCAGGCGGTGGTCCCGAGTGGGGATCAGGGTGCCATCGACGATGGCGATCTGCTCGACCGGCCGCCGACGCACCGGCGCCAGGGCCAACAGCGGCGCAAGGGTGTCGATCACCCGGTGCGCCGCGGAGCGCGACACCCCGAACAGCGGACCGATCTGCCGCATCGTCAAGTTCGTACGCCAGTACGCGGCCACCAGCAACACCCGATCCGGCAGGTCCAGGGCCCACTGCCGGCCCGGCCGGCCATCAGCGATGCCGTCACCGCCACGCTCGGCGACCAGCCGGACCAGCTGGCGGAACTGGGCGGGCTGTAACCCGGTGAACGGGAAGATCCACTCCGGGCGGGCCGCCGTAATCACCTGCACCCAGGCATCCTGCCCGACCGTCCTCAACAGACGGCAGCCAGGGTTACGAGACGTCCCTTAGTGGGACGGTTGGTGGAGCAGGCTCGGGTGGCGGGTCTGCAGCTGACTGGCGACGGCGGGTTTTGCAGCAGCTGACCAAGCGGGTTCTGGAATCTGCGCTCGGGGGTGAGATCAGCGATCACCTGGGCTATGACAGGGGCGACGCGAAGGCCAAAGAGGGATCCAATCACCGCAACGGCAGCCGTTCCAAGACGGTGCTGACCGACGTCGGTCCGGTCGAGATCGACGTGCCCCGCGACCGCGAGGGCTCATTCGCGCCGCGGATCGTCCGCAAGCGGCAGCGCCGGTTGTCCGGGGTGGACCACATGGTGATCTCCCTGTCGGTCAAGGGCCTGACGACCGGGGAGATCCAGCCCCACCTGGGCGAGGTGTGTGGCGCCGAGGTGTCGCGGCAGACGATCTCGACGATCACGGACAAGGTCATCGACGGGATGACCGAGTGTGCTCTGCGAACGGCAAGCTGATAACACCTGGTGCCCGGCTGTTACGAGGAGCGACGCGAAGCTCGATACCCAGGACCTCGGCGGACGTCACAGTAGTGCCCT
>NZ_JBEYSU010000162.1:0-1160 GCF_040704235.1 Micromonospora sp. NPDC047707 | reverse complement strand
GGTGTAGACGACTCGGCGGATCTCCGGCGGGAAGGCTAGGAACGGGGTGAACTGCTCCCACGCCGAGCGCCACAACTGGATGATCGCCGGATATTTGGTGCCCCATGCTTGGTCGAACTCGGCGAACCGCTGCTCGGCGGCCTCGACCGTCGGGGCGGTGTAGATCTGCCGCAGCGCTTTGGTGATCTGACTCCAGTGCGCCTTGGACGCATAGCGCAGGCTGGCGCGGACCAGGTGGACCACGCACAGCTGCACCGTCGCCAAGGGCCAGATCTCGCCGATGGCGTCGGGCAGTCCCTTAAGCCCGTCGCACGCCACGATGCACACGTCCTCGACCCCGCGGTTACGCAGTTCCGCGAGCGTGGCCATCCACGCCTTGGCGCCCTCGCCGCCGGTGCCCACCCGTAGGCCCAGCACGTCGCGTTCGCCGGCGAGATTGATGCCGACGGTGACATACACAGGCCGGTTGGCGACCTGGCCCTCGCGGATCTTCACGACGATGGCGTCGATCAGCACCACCGGGTAGATCCGGTCGAGTGGACGCGACTGCCAGGCGTTCAGGTCGTCGAGGACCTTGTCGGTGACCCGAAAGATCAGGTCGCGGGAGACGTCGACGTCGTAGATGTCGGCCAGGTGCGCCTGGATCTCGCCCGTCGTCAGGCCCTTGGCATATAACGAGATGATGGCCTCGTCGAAGCCCTCGACGCGGCGGGCGTGCTTGGGCACGATCTGCGGCTCGAACGCCCCGGCCCGGTCCCGCGGCACCTGCAACTGCACCGCGCCGACCTCGGTCTGCACCGTCTTCGGCGAACTGCCGTTGCGGTGGTTGCCCCGGCCCCGCCCGGCCGGATCGCCTTTCTCATAGCCGAGGTGCTCGGTCATCTCCGCTTCGAGGGCGGTCTGCAGCACGGTGCGGGTGCCGGGTGACCTGACTGAGCAGACCGCCAGGCCCGACCAGCGACACACCCTGCGCCCGGGCCTGATCGATCAGCTCCTGGGCGATCCGCACGTCCAACCCCGCCGGGGCCTGACCCTCGACAGCGCCCGTGTCCTCAGCTGCGGTGTCCTTGTTCGTCAACGGTGATCCTTCCCGACCGGAGCAACCGCTCCAGCCTGCCGGATCACCGCCTCACACACGATCTTTCTGACAGTCCCGCGCC
>NZ_JBEYSU010000161.1:0-1178 GCF_040704235.1 Micromonospora sp. NPDC047707 | reverse complement strand
TACAGATCTTGAATGGCCAGGTTTGTCCACTGTGGCTCGGCGTGTCGGCGTGATCTTTGGGACGCGGAGGCGTAGGCCGAGGTGATGAGGTATCCCGACGGAGGTGGATTGTCCGCGCGGGGGCGGGCCAAGCGTGAGGCGGTGCGACGGCAGGCTGCCGGGTGGTTCGCCCAGGACGTGTCGGTGCCGGAAATCGCGCGTAGGCTGCGGGTGTCGCAGACCGCGGTGTACGGATGGCGCAAGCGGTGGAAGGCCGGCGGCGAGGACGCCCTTGCCTCGAAGGGACCTGGCGGGTCTCGGTGCCGCCTGGATGAGGTCCGGCTGCGGCGCCTGGCCGACGCCCTGGAGCAGGGGCCGGCGGCGCACGGGTTCGGTGTCGATCAGCGGTGGACCCTCGCACGGGTGTCGGACCTGATCGCCCGGATGTTCCGCGTCCGGTACACGCTGCGTGGCACCGCGAATGTGATGTACCGGCTGGGCTGGTCGGTGCAGGTGCCCAAGCACCGCGCGGTCGAGCGGGACGAGGCCGCGATCACCACCTGGCGGCGGGAGACGTGGCCGGCGGGAAAACGGTAGCGGCGCAGCGACAGGCGTGGCTGGTCTTCGAAGACGAGGCCGGTCAGACGCTGCGCCCTCCGAAGGCACGCACCTGGGGACGACGCGGCCACACCCCGGTTGTCCCGGTGTCCGGCAAGGGATCCGGTCGCGTCTCGATCGCCGGGTTGACCTGCTACCGGCCCGGCGAACGGTCCCGGTTGATCTACCGCACGATCGTGCACCGCGGCCGCAAGAACGAACGACGCAGCTTCAGCGAACGCGACTACATCGCCCTGCTGGATGCCGCCCACCAACAGCTCGACGGCCCGATCGTGTGCATCTGGGACAACCTGAACACCCACGTCTCCGCCGCCATGCGACAGATGATCGACGCCCGGGACTGGCTGACCGTCATCCGGCTACCCGCCTACGCCCCCGACCTCAACCCCACCGAAGGCGTCTGGTCCCACCTGAAACGCAGCATCGGCAACCTCGCCTTCACCGGCGTCGACCACCTCCTCGCGATCATCAAGAATCGACTCAAGAGCATCCAGTACCGCCCCGACCTACTCGACGGGTTCCTCGCTCACACCGGCCTGACCCTCGAACCCGACACAACCTGACCATTCAAGATCTGTAGC
>NZ_JBEYSU010000160.1:0-1201 GCF_040704235.1 Micromonospora sp. NPDC047707 | reverse complement strand
CTCACCAGAAGGGTCACCGACGAAACCACCCCAACCTGGCGAGATATGTGAAGATCATATCACTCGCAAAATATGTGAATCAGACGCCCTCTAAGTGCACGACCTGACCGCCACCCGAACCCACGGCCTGATCGACGCCCTGACCAGCGCGAACGTGCTAGAAGAACCACGCGGCTACTGCCGGCAAGCCGCGCAACAAGCACCACAACCCGAAGATCGGCACCGCCTTCGTGCCTACCGCCATCACGACGACGAGACCGCCGCCGTCGCGGTCCTCCGAGGGTCCGCCACTTGGTTCAGCGACCGCAGGTCATTGAGCCATTTCCTTGTGGGTAACGAGCGTCCTCGGTGGCTTGGAGAACGAGGATGGCCTGGACGATCGGGGGGTGGCGTGGCGTGGTCAGCACCGTAGGTTGGTCAGGATTTTTCAGGTCTTGAGCGTGGAAACGGCGCGTTCGCCGAGGGCTCGGATCTTGGCGTGGTGCCGGTTCACAGACTTCTGCCGGCGGGACAGGCGGGTGCGGCGGCGTTTGAACGGGGTCCAGATGGCGCCGTGGGCGCCTTGGTAGCCCTTGTCCGCGAGGGTCTTGCTTTCGACGCGACCGACGTAGCTCCAGCCACCACCGTCGGCGAAGTTCCCGAGCTTTTGACGTCGACGTGCGGCGACGCGCCGGAAGCCGGGTGCTCATTGCGGGGCACCGGTTTGCCCGTGACGCGATCCACGCGGCGAGAGCCGATTGAGCCGGCACCGCACCAGCACAGCGTGCACCGTCGATGACACCGTGCCGAAGCGTTCGGCGATCACGACCGGTCCCAGGCGATGTCTCCACCGTAGGTAAACGATCATACGGACAAGTGGCGGCGGTGCCTTCCTGGCTGCGAGGCGGGCCGTGACGAGCGGTCCTGCATACCGACCTCGCCGGCCAACCGGTATCGCTCGGCCCATCACTTCGCGGTCGGCCACGACACACGTCGTAGCGTTCGGCCCAGGTCCTCCCCATCAAGGTCCGTCATGTCATCTCGTCACATGATTTCAACCAACGTGCTCGGGCAGCACATCTAGCGCTCCGCACGCTGCCGAAAGAGCTGCATTCCGCCGTCGGACACTTACGACCTCGTGCGCAATAGGACGGTCGGTGGCGCCGGTTTGGCGTAGGTGATGATCTTCGGGTGTCGATCCGGTGGGCTCGTCGTGTGTTCA
>NZ_JBEYSU010000159.1:0-1219 GCF_040704235.1 Micromonospora sp. NPDC047707 | reverse complement strand
GGCGGTCGTGGTTGTACCAGTGGACCCAGGACGCGGTGGCCTGCTCGACCTGCCGCCACGAGGTCCAGGTGGTCCGCTCGTGCTCGATGACCTCGGTCTTGAACAGACCGATCGTGGACTCCATCAGCGCGTTGTCCAACGCGTCACCGACCGACCCGATCGATCCGGTGATCTCGGCGGAGCGTAGCGCATCGCTGAAGGCCAGCGAGACGTATTGACTGCCCGCGTCGCTGTGATGCAGGAGTCCGGTCGCGGTGAAGGTGGCGTTGGTGCGGCGCCGGGTGAACAACGCCTGCTCGAGGGCGGAGGTCACCAGCGGCGTCGTCTTGCTGGTCGAGACCCGCCAGCCCAGGATGCGCCGGGAGTACACGTCGGTGACGAACGAGACGTAGCAGAACCCGGCCGTCGTCCAGACGTAGGTGAAGTCGGCCACCCACCACTGATCCGGCCGGGACGGGTAGTTCCACCGCCGTTTCACGTGATCTGGGTGACGGGGCCGGCTGCGATCGGGCTCGGTGGTGACCACGCGGGGCCGGCCGCGGCGCACCCCGTCGATCCCGGCGATCTTCATCAGCCGTTCCACTTGATCACGGCCGATGGCCAGCCCGGCCCGGCAGGCGGCGATCCACAGCTTCCGGCGCCCATACAAACGCCGGTTCGCCGTCCACAGATCAAGCAGCCGGTTCGCCAGATACGCCTGCCGCAGCTCAGCCTCGCTAGGGCCGAACCCGCAGGCGGCGTGGGCGTAGTACGTCGACGGGGCGATCCCGACACCGTGCTCTTTGAGCACGGCCAGGATCGGCTCGACCCCGAAACGACCCGCATATTCGCGGACGTAATCGATCACTGTCCGAGTCTGCGGTCGAGCTCCGCTGCCGCGAAAAACGCGGACGCGGTCTTCAGGATCGCGTTCGCCCGCCGCAACTGCGCGTTCTCGCGCCGCAACCGCGCCAGCTCGTCATCGGAGCGCTCCGTGCCGGCCGACGCGGTGGCGCCCTCGCCGAGCTCCCGGCGGATCCAGTTCCGCAACGTCGACGGGTTGATCCCGAGCAGCTCGCCCACCTCCTCGCGAGCCTTGACCTGCGAAACATCACCACCGGCGATCCGGTCGGCATACATCCGGACCGCACGCGCCTGCGTCTCATCGTCATACTTCTTCGGTGCTGGCATGATCCTCTCCCTGTTAGATCATGCCCTCCGAGAAACCCAGGCCGATTCA
>NZ_JBEYSU010000158.1:0-1227 GCF_040704235.1 Micromonospora sp. NPDC047707 | reverse complement strand
ACAACAGAAAGCTCGTCAGGCGTCACCGCAACATCGAACTACCCCGGACCACTCCCACGACCCAACGACACGCCCACCTAACAAAGCACTACTAGGGCCTGTGTCGAAGTCGGTCATAGCCACTCGTTGATGGCGGCGAGGTGAATGGTGGCCTCGTAGCGGACGGCCAGCTTGTCGAATCGGGTGGCCACAGCGCGGTTGCGTTTGAGCCGGTTGATGCCGCACTCCACGGCGTGGCGCTGCTGGTAGAGGTGCAGGTCGAAGGCTGGTGGGCGGCCGCCCTTGGAGCCTCTGGCCCGCCGGTGCGCGTCCTGGTCGGCCTTGCTGGGGATCGTCGCGGCGATGCCGCGCCGGCGTAGGTACTCCCGGTTGGCTTTCGACGTGTACGCCTTATCGGCCAAGACGCGGTCCGGCCGGGTTCTCGGACGGCCGGTGACCAGACGCGGAACGCGGATGGCGGCCAGGACCGGGATGAACTGCGGGCTGTCGCCGCGAGGTCCGGCGGTCAGCACGACGGCGAGGGGCTTCTGGCCTTGCTCGCAGCCCAAGTGCAGCTTCGTGGTCAACCCACCGCGAGACCGGCCCAGCGCATGATCGGCCGGTTCGACGCTGACGCCGCCGGGTGGTTCGGCCTGCAGATCCCCCTTTTCCTCGCCCCGGCAGCGTGCTGGTGGGCGCGGGCGCTGGTCGAATCCACCGACACGTCCCAGGTGATCCTGCCGGCCGCGTCGGCAAGAGTCTGCAACGCGGTGAGCAGCTGCTTCCAGGTCCCGTCGCGCTGCCACCTGCGGAACAGGGCATACACCGCCGACCAAGACCCGTACTGCGGTGGCACGTCCCGCCACGGAGCGCCTACCCGGATCCGCCACCGGATCCCGTCAATCAACTGCCGCCTGCTCCATGACGACGGTCGACCTGGCCGCTTCGGCGCCGGCAGCAACGGCTGCAGCACCGCCCACTGCACGTCGGTCAGGTCGAACCGCCTCGTCACCGCTAGGGTGTCCACGAGGTCTCCGGTTTCAGGTTCTGCTTGGTCGCTGAACCATCTACCGGAGACCTCGCCATATCTCGATCATCGACACGCCGAACGGTCACACCAGCTCAGGCATCACCGCCGACTTCGAGACAGGCCCTAAACCAGCACGACCAAAGGCCCAACCCTGTCTGTATACCTTGTCGCCGGTGTTGCCGCATCCGCCACCCCGGCCACCCTCGATGATCACCTGC
>NZ_JBEYSU010000157.1:0-1307 GCF_040704235.1 Micromonospora sp. NPDC047707 | reverse complement strand
GTGTCCGGCTTGATCCGCTTGGTGTAGACGCGCCCGTGCTGTTGGTAGCAGGGCGGGCATGACTCGTTCAGATGATCATCGAGGTTCTCTACGCCTTGTTGATCGTCCGAAGTGAGCCATGCCCGCCCTGCCATCATCGCTGATCTCGTCGTTGTCCTGCGCACCGGCTGTCACCGTGCCCGAAACCGCTGCCGGGCTGCCCGCAGCGCTGGCCGACCTGCCGGATCCCCGCGCCCGCCGCGGTGTCCGGCACCGGCTGACAGTCGTGGTGACCGCGGCGGTCTGTGCCGTGGTGGCCGGCTACCGCTCCTACACCGCGATCGCCGAGTGGGTCGCCGACGTCCCGGCCGCGACCGCGCTCGCGCTGGGCATCGCCCCGGACCGGCGCCCGTCGGAGGCGATGATCCGCCGGTTGTTGCAGGCCCTGGACCCGGACCTGCTCACCGCGGCCGTCAGCGGCTGGCTCGCCAGCCGGACCATAGTCACACCGTCAGCGGGCAGGCGAGCGATCGCGGTCGACGGCAAGGCCCTGCGCGGCTCCCGCACCACCAGCACTCCGGCCCGACACGTCCTGGCCGCCTGCGACCAGGCCACCGGAGTGGTTCTGGCCAGCACCGACGTCGACGGCAAGACCAACGAGATCACGCGCTTCGCACCGCTGCTGGACCAGATCGGAGACCTGCGCGACACCGTGATCACCGTCGACGCCCTGCACTGCCAACGCGACCACGTCGCCTACCTGGCCGAACGCGGCGCGCACTGGATCCTGACCGTCAAAGGCAATCAGCCCAGCCTGCACGCCCAACTCGCCGGCCTGCCCTGGCGAGCCGTCCCCGACGCCACCCGCGACACCGACCGCGGACACGGCCGCCGCGAGATCCGCACCCTCAAGATCCTGACAATCTCCACCGGCATCGAGTTCCCCCACGCCGCACAGGCCCTGCAGATCCGCCGCCGCAGACGCCGCCTCGACCAGCCAAAACGCTTCACCACCGAAACCGTCTACGCCATCACCGACCTGCGCGTGCACCAGGCCAGCCCTGCCCAACTGGCCGGATGGATCCGTGGTCACTGGTCGATCGAGAACAAGGTCCACTGGGTGCGAGACGTCACCTACGACGAAGACCGCTCTCAGATCCGCACCGGCACCGGACCACAAGTCATGGCCGCCCTGCGCAACGCCGCCATCGGCGCCCTACGAACCGCCGGCATCACCAACATCGCCGCCGCGAACCGGCATCACGCCCGCGACAGCACCCGCCCGCTGGCACTACTCGGCATCACCTGACGACTTTGCCGGGGCCCTG
>NZ_JBEYSU010000156.1:0-1317 GCF_040704235.1 Micromonospora sp. NPDC047707 | reverse complement strand
TGTTCCGCACCGGGTTTGATGGAGACATCGAAACCTGGGAGGAACACCAGCGATGCCCGCACAGAAGAAGTACAACGATGAGCTGCGTGAGCGTGCGACCCGGTTGGCGGTCGAGGCCCGCCGGGACCCGGCCAGCGCGGTCGGAGCGATCCGGCGGATCGCCGGTCAGCTCGGGGTTCATCCGGAGGCGTTGCGCACGTGGGTGAAGAAGGCCGAGACCGACGCCGGACAGCGGCCGGGAACCACCAGCAGCGACGCGGAACGCCTCGCCGCGTTGGAACGGGAAGTGCGTGAGCTGCGGCGGGCCAACCAGATCCTGAAGTCCGCAGCGAGTTTCTTCGCGGCGGAGCTGGACCGTCCGTCGCGATGAAGGTCGACTTCGTCGACTCCCAGAAGGCCGAACACGGTGTCCAGCCGGTCCTGCAGGCGCTCGAAGACACGCCGGCACAGATCGCACCGTCGACCTACTACGCCGCCAAGACCCGCCCCGCCTCGCCCCGGTCGCGGCGCGATGAGGAGCTGACCGCGATGATCGAGCGCATCCACGCGGAGAACTACGGCGTCTACGGCGCTCGCAAGATCTGGCACGACCTGCACCGCCAAGGGGTGCCGGTAGCCCGGTGCACCGTCGAGCGGCTGATGCGCGAGTCCGGGCTGCGCGGGCTGCTGCGCGACAAGTCGCCGCGCACGACCCGGCCCGCAGCCGAGACCGGACGCCCAGGTGACCTGGTCAAACGGGACTTCACCGCGGAACATCCGAACCAGCTGTGGGTCGCCGACCTGACCTACGTGCGCACCAGCGTCGGCTGGGTGTACGCCGCGTTCGTCCTCGACGTGTACTCCCGCATGGTCGTCGGCTGGCAGGTGTCGACGAGTCTCTACACCGACCTGGCTCTCGACGCGCTGAAAATGGCGATCTGGCGCCGCGAGAATCAGGGTGCTGACCTGCGCAAACTGGTCCATCATTCGGACAGGGGAGTCCAGTATCGAGCGATTCGCTACAGCCAGCGGCTCGCCGAGGCCGGTGCCGTCGCCTCGGTCGGGTCCAAGGGCGACTCGTACGACAACGCGATGGCCGAGGCGTTCAACTCCCTGTACAAGGCCGAACTCGTCCGCAACAAGGGCCCGTGGCGCGGGCTCGACGACCTGGAGATGGCCACCGTCGAGTACATCGACTGGTACAACAACCGCCGGCTGCACGGCGAACTCGGCCACGTCCCGCCCGCCGAACACGAGGCACTACACGCGATGACCCACCCGGTCACCGCAGCCCTGAAAACCAGCTAACCAACTCTCCATCAAACCCGGGGCTTGACA
>NZ_JBEYSU010000155.1:0-1331 GCF_040704235.1 Micromonospora sp. NPDC047707 | reverse complement strand
TTAGCCTGAATCCGTGGATCGGGCCTGTGTGTGACGCTGTCGGGGGGGGCGTGGAAATGACGAGAGTGCCCTCTGAGCTGCGATGATCGGGTTTCTTGAGGACCAGATCAGAACGGCTCGGAAGGACACTCTCGGTGCAAGGATCTCATGCCTTTCGAGCGGATGGCGCGGTGTTCGACGAGGACAATCTCGTGTCGCACGCGGGCTTGGTGCCGTTGCTGGAACTGGCCGAACAGGCTGGGTTGTCCCTGCTGCTGGATGAACATGTCCGGTTCGTCGATGAGCGGATCACGTCCGGGGCGGCGAACGCGACGCCGAAGCTGACCTCGATCATCGCCGGGATGGCCGCGGGCGCGGACAGCATCGATGACCTGGACGTCATCCGCGCTGGTGGGACGAAGAAGCTGTTCGGTGGGGTCTACGCCGCCGCGACGCTGGGAATCCTCCTACGTGAGTTCACCCACGGTCATGCTCGGCAACTTCAGGCGGTGCTGAGTCGGCACCTGGTCGCCCTCGCCCAGCGCACGGCGGTGCTGGACGGCATCGACGACCGGGTGTTCGTTGACATCGACTCGCTGCTGCGTCCGGTATACGGGCACGCCAAGCAAGGCGCCTCGTTCGGCCACACGAAGATCGCGGGCAAGACGATCCTGCGCCGAGGCTTGTCCCCTCTCGCCGTCACGATCAGCACCGAGACCGCGGCGCCGGTCGTGGCAGGGGTACGGCTGCGGGCCGGCCGCGCTGGCTCGTCGCGTGGCGCGGCGTCCATGCTCACCGAGGCGATCAACACCGCGATCGCCTGCGGCGCGGACCCGATGGACATCCTCGTGCGTGGCGACTCCGCGTACTGCGCCGGCAAGGTCGTCACCGCGGTCGTCAAGGCCGGGGCCACCTTCTCGTTCGCGATCACCCGCAACCCGGCGGTCGACGCCGCGATCAGCAGCATCAGCGACGAGCAGTACACACCGGTGCACTACCCCGGCGCCGTCGTCGACCCCGACACCGGGCACCTGATCTCCGACGCCCAAGTCTCCGAAGTGGAATACACCGCGTTCGCCGACACCCGCCACGCCATCACCGGCCGGCTCATCGTGCGCCGCGTGCTCGACACCAACACCCAGGACCCCCTGTTCCCGGTCTGGCGCTACCACCCGTTCTTCACCAACAACACCGAAGCCGTCACCGACGCCGACATCACCCACCGACGCCACGCCATCTGCGAAACCGTCTGGTCCGACCTCATCGACGACCCCTGGGCACACCAACCCTCCGGGATATTCGGCGCCAACGCCGCGTGGACCATCCTCGCCGCGATCTGCCACAACCTGCTC
>NZ_JBEYSU010000154.1:0-1335 GCF_040704235.1 Micromonospora sp. NPDC047707 | reverse complement strand
CCGATCCAACTCCGCCGCCCACGCATCGACCTCCGCCACCGCCACGGCAGACATCATGCACTACACGGCATCCACAACTGCCGTTGCAGTACTAGGCCCTGTTTCATAAGCCGGGTCGGAGCCATTCGTTGATCGTGGCGATGTGCACGGTGGCGTGGTAGCGGACGGCGAGTTTGTCGTAGCGGGTGGCCAGTGCTCGGTTGCGTTTGAGCTGGTTGATGCCGCACTCGACGGCATGGCGTTGCCGGTAGATGCCGGGGTCGAAGGTCGGTGGCCGCCCACCTTTCGAGCCCTTCCTGCGTCGGCTCGCCGCCTGGTCAATCTTGATCGGGATGGTCGCGGCGATCCCTCGGCGGGCCAGGTGCTGCCGGTTGGCGCGGGAACTGTAGGCCTTGTCCGCCAGGACCCGATCCGGTCGTGTGCGTGGCCGGCCACCGGCGACCCTGGGGACCCGGATGCCAGCCAGCACGGGAACGAACTGCGGGCTGTCGCCGCGGTGTCCGGCGGTGAGCACCGTCGACAACGGCTTACGACCCTGTTCACAGGCCAGGTGAAGCTTGGTGGTCAACCCACCTCGTGACCGTCCCAGAGCATGATCATCGGGTTCGTCATCGACGCCGCCGGGCGACTCGACCTGCAACTGGCCACGGTTGCGGGCGCCGGCGGCGTGCTGATGAGCGCGGGCGCTGGTGGAGTCGACGCTGACGTCCCACGTGATCATCCCCGCCGCGTCGGCCCGAGCCTGCAACCCGGTGACCACATCCCGCCACACTCCGGCCCGCTGCCACCGGCGGAACAACCCATAGACGGTCTGCCAGGGCCCGTAGAGCGCCGGCACGTCCCGCCACGGCGAGCCGACCCGTGTCCGCCACCGAATCCCGTCGATCAACTGCCGTCTGCTCCACTTCGGCGGACGTCCTGACCCTCGCAGCCTGGGCAGCAACGGCTCCAGCACCGCCCACTGAGCGTCGGTCAGGTCGTGTCGCCTCGTCACCGCTAAGGTGGCCACGAGGTCTCCGGTATGAAAGTTCGTCTTGGTCGATGAACCCTCTACCGGAGACCTCGCTGTCTATCGATCACCGACACGCCGACGTCGACCCAGCACAGCCAACGGCGGGCGAGCAGACGGTTTTCATTTTTGAAACAGGGCCTAGTAGTGCTTTGTTAGGTTCGGTGGCGTTTGTTGCGGTGTAACGGTTTCACGGGTTGATGGCAGGTGAGGCAGGCGCCGGTCCAGGTTGCGAGGAGTCGTTGTAGCTCGCGGATGACGGTGTAGAGGGTCAGGCCGGCGCAGCCGCTTTTGGGTCCAGGCGTAGTTCGGTGATGAACAGGTGC
>NZ_JBEYSU010000153.1:0-1349 GCF_040704235.1 Micromonospora sp. NPDC047707 | reverse complement strand
TGAGGAGGCGCCGCCCGATCGGGACAGCCATTGGTCGACCCGGTCGATGGCGAAGGCGACTGGGCTCAACCAGACGGCCGTGTCGCGGATCTGGCGGGCGTTTGGGCTCAAGCCTCACCTGGTGGACACCTGGAAGCTGTCCACCGATCCGTTGTTCATCGACAAGGTCCGTGACGTGGTCGGGTTGTACCTCGATCCGCCGGACAAGGCGATGGTCCTCGCCGTTGACGAGAGTCCCAGATGCAGGCCCTTGACCGCACCGCGCCGATGCTGCCGGGCGCACCTGAGCGCTGTACCCACGACTACTTGCGCCACCGCACCACGAGCCTGTTCGCCGCATTGGACATCGCCACCGGCAAGGTGAATCGGCCAGCATCAGCATCGACACCGCCATCAAGAGTTCCTACGTTTCCTCAAGACCATCGACGCCAGCACCCCGCCCGAGTTGGACCTGCATCTGATCTGCTACAACTACGCCACACACAAAACCCCGGCGATCCGCGCCTGGCTGGCCGCGCATCCCCGCTTCCACCTGCACTTCACGCCAACCTCGAGCAGCTGGCTCAACCTGGTCGAACGCTGGTCCGCTGAACTGACCAACCGCAAACTCCGCCGTTGCACGCACCGCAGCGTCAAAGCCCTCGAAGACGACGTCAACGCCTGGATCGCGGCGTGGAACGACAACCCCAAACCCTTTGTCTGGAGCAAAACCGCCGACCAGATCCTCGACAACCTCGCCAACTACTGGACCCGAATCAATAAAACTTTCAACGACTCAGGACACTGGCGTGCAGTCGCTGGGTCTGCTAGTGGAGCACTGGGTGCTCACCCCTCGAACAAATTGAAGTCGGCGGTGGTGCCTGAGTTGGTGTGACCGTTCGGCGTGTTGGAAATCGAGAGGTGGCGAGGTCTCCGGTAGATGGCTCAGCGATTGAGCAGAACCTGAAACCGGAGACCTTGTGGACACCCTAGCGGTGACGAGGCGGTTCGACCTGACCGACGTGCAGTCGGCGGTGCTGGAACCGTTGCTGTCGGCGCCGGAGCGTTCAAGTCGACCGTCGTTGTGGAGCAGACGGCATCTGATCGACGGGATTCGGTGGCGGATCCGTGTGGGCACCCCGTGGCGGGACGTGCCACCGCAGTACGGATCATGGTCGGCGGTGTATGCCTGTTCCGGCAGGTGGCAGCGCCACGGCACCTGGAAACGGCTGCTCACCGCATTGCAGATCCTTGCCGACGCGGCCGGCAGGATCACCTAGTAGTGCTTTGTTAGGTCGGCGTGTTGAGGGGTTGCTGAGGGCTGGCGGTAGTGTCATGTCGCGGTGACCCCTCACGAGCTTTCGGTTGTG
>NZ_JBEYSU010000152.1:0-1363 GCF_040704235.1 Micromonospora sp. NPDC047707 | reverse complement strand
GTACTGCAACGGCAGTTGTGGATGCCGTGTAGTGCATGATGTCTGCCGTGGCGGTGGCGGAGGTCGATGCGTGGGCGGCGGAGTTGGATCGGTTGCACGCGCGGATCGCGGGTCGCTTCCGGCGTGCCGAGCCGCGGGTTCGGGTCCGGCAGTACCTGTGCGGGCTGGCCGCCGGACTTGAGCGGAAGAACGGCTGGACCCTGGCCGAGCGCGCGGGTGAGGTGTCACCGGACGGGATGCAGCGGTTGCTTCGCTGGGCTGACTGGGACGTCGAGGCGGTCCGTGATGACGTGCGTGACTACCTGGTCGAGCACCTTGGCGACCCCCAGGGCGTGCTGATTGTCGACGACACCGGCTTCCTGAAGAAGGGTGTGCGCTCTGCCGGGGTCGCCCGGCAGTATTCCGGCACTGCCGGCAGGGTCGAGAATTGCCAGGTCGGGGTGTTTCTGGCCTACCGCTCGGCCAAGGGACACGGATTGATCGACCGGCAGTTGTATCTACCCGCGACGTGGACTGACGACCGTGAACGGTGCCGCGCCGCGGGCATCCCGGACGACGTCGAGTTCGCGACCAAGCCGCAGATCGCCAAGACGTTGCTGACACGGGCCCTCGACGCCGGGGTGCCGGTCGGGTGGGTCACTGCCGACGAGGCTTACGGGCAGGTCAAGAGCCTGCGGGTCTGGCTGGAGCAGCGTGACGTGGGCTATGTGCTGGCGACCCGCCGCAACGACGACATGATCACCACCGCGATGGGCGCGGCCCGCGCCGACGAGCTGATCGCGGCGCTGCCCGTCCAGGCGTGGTGCCGCCTGTCCGCCGGCGCGGGCGCGCACGGCCCCCGCGACTACGACTGGGCCCGTATGCCGATACGCATCTGCTGGCGACCCGGCCGCGGCCACTGGCTGTTGGCCAGGCGCAACCTCAGTACCGGCGAGATCGCCTACTACGTCTGCTACGGACCCCGCCGCACCCGACTGATCGACCTCGCCCGCGTCGCCGGTAGCCGGTGGGCCGTCGAGGAGTGCTTCCAGCAGGCCAAACAAGAAGCCGGCCTGGACGACTACCAGGTCCGTGATTGGCGTGCCTGGCACGCCCACATCACCCTCGCCATGGCCACCCACGCCTGGCTCGCCGTCGCCAGAACCGTTGCTGCAAAAGGGGAATCGCTCGCGGCGAGGACATGATGATCGGCTACACCGTACCGGAGATCCGCCGACTCATGGTGTCCCTGACCTTCACGGTCCCGCCCTGCCCGACACGCATCTGGGCCTGGTCACGCTGGCGCCGCCGACGCCAACACCAAGCCCGCACCAGCCACTACCGCCAACGCGGCTACCCGCCATAACTGCCGTTGCAGTACTAG
>NZ_JBEYSU010000151.1:0-1367 GCF_040704235.1 Micromonospora sp. NPDC047707 | reverse complement strand
ACGCCACAGCGCGTCGAGGGTGAACGTGCCACCCCACGGCCGCGACTCCACGAACTGCAACTCCAAGCCTGCCGTCGCCGCCAGCGCGTCGGCCGAGTCGAGCAATCGAGCCAGGGACGCGACCAGCCGCTTGACCGCGTCCCGGTCGAGCTGGTCCTCCCGCCCGAACCCGTAGAGGATCTTCGGGACAGACCGGCCGGCCACCGGGTCCCACTCGTTGTGGGCCAGGTGCAGGTAGCGGACAGGACCGCTCTTGGTCTTCCGGACCGTCGTCTTCACATACATCGCTCTAGAAGCTAGACCATCAGACACCCGCCCACCAGTGCGTATCACGACAGGCGTTTCTCTAGGCCATCCTCGGCCCAGCAGCCAACCACACGGCCCTGACCACGGGCTTCATCCGGCCAGGATCTCTAGGCCAGCCGAATTACGCGGAACGCAGGGATGCGCCACGCCCAAAATTGCGCCTCGAGGTCACGCAAGAGGCCGGCCCGGTCGGTGGGATGGCGGATGTCCATGCAATGATCCTAAAATTGGGTCACCCAGTAGTCCAGAGGAGGTTGTAGTGGATCAGCGGATCTTCGAGCCGATCAAGGGGGCTCGCCTCTACGAGAGCGTGGTCAGCCAGATCTTGGAGCTCATCTCGCGCGGGGAGATCCCACCGGGGGCGCAGCTGCCGCCCGAGCGGGAACTGGCCGACCAACTCGGAGTCAGCCGTAACGTGCTGCGAGAGGCGTTCCGGGTGCTGGAGGTCCGCGGCATCGTGCATTCCCGGGCTGGTGGTGGGCGCACGGTACGGCCAGACAATGTCTGCGCCGCCCTGCCGGCTGAGGGCGTAGTGCTCCGACTCGAACAAGCCGTGATCTCCGACGTGCTGGAGTCGCGCGAGCTACTGGAAGTGCAGGTGGCACGACTCGCGGCGGTGCGGGCCAGCGACGAGCACATCCAGGCGCTGCGCCGGATATGCGACGGCGACGACACAAGTTGGGCAGCCAACGTCGCGTTCCACACGGCGGTCGCCGCTGCCACGGGCAACTTCATGCTGGAACGGCTCATCCGCCTGCAAATGGACCTGCTTGACCACACACATCAGCGCGACCACTACCGCTCGCCCAACGATGCGCTGCGAGGGCTGAACGAACACCGCGCTATCGCCAACGCGATCGCCGCCCGCGACCCGGACGCGGCCGAGACAACCGTGCGCTACCACTTCAGAAACACGCGGACGGCGGTCGGGCAATGACTAACGATCTTTGGTCGCTAGTTTCTTCGCACTTGTGTCAAGTTCTCAGGCAGCTTGGGGAAGACGGGCGCGGGCGGTGTAGTCATTCACGTGGCGCGTGATGGTCTTGAGCGCGGTTCGTAGT
>NZ_JBEYSU010000150.1:0-1368 GCF_040704235.1 Micromonospora sp. NPDC047707 | reverse complement strand
TGCTACCGGGCGATGGACTGGCTCCACGATGTACGCGAACGGCTGGAGATCGGGGTGTTCGGCCAGGTGGCGAACCTGCTCAACCTCGAGGTCGACCTGCTGTTCTTCGACACCACCTCCACCTACTTCGAGCTGGCCGACCCCGATACCCCTGTGGGCCGCGACGAACGCGGCCACCGCCTACCCACCGACAGCGACAGCGCCGAGGGCGCGGGTGATGAGGACGGCGAGGAGAACAGGGCCGGGTTCCGGACCTACGGCAAGTCGAAGGACTCCCGCGACGACCTACCGCAGATCGTCATCGGGATGGCAGTCACCCGCGACGGGATCCCGGTCCGCGTGTGGTGCTGGCCCGGGAACACCGCCGACTCCACGCTGATCCGCCAAGTCAAGGACGACATGCGGGACTGGACCCTGTCGAAGATCGTGTGGGTCGCGGACCGAGGCTTCTCCTCCGAACGCAACCGCCGCTACCTACGCCAGGGCGACCACTCCTACATCATCGGCGAGAAGCTGCGCTCGGACTCCCCGGAGATCAAGGCCGCCCTGTCCAGGCAAGGACGCTACACCGACATCTCCGAGAACATACGGGTCAAGGAAGTCAAGGTGTCGCAGACCGAACGGTTCGTCATCTGCCACAACCCCGACGCCGCGACACGCGATGCCCACATCCGCGACCAGCTCGTCGCCCAACTCGACGAGCTGATCGCCGGGTCGGACACGCTGCCGGTCATGAAACGCGGCGAGCTCCGCGGCCGGATCTCCACCAAGCCCGGCCTGAACCGGTACCTGCGCGTCACCCCCGGCGGGCTGCTGCGTGTCGACAAAGCCAAGTGCAAAACCGAAGCCAACCTCGACGGCAAGTACCTGCTGCGCTGCTCAGACCCCCACCTCACCGCCGCCGACATCGCCCTGGGCTACAAGCAGCTCCTCGAAGTCGAACGCGGCTGGCGCGACATGAAGCAGATCCTGGACCTGCGCCCCGTCTACCACCGGCTCGAAGAACGCATCCGCGCCCACGTCGTGCTGTGCTGGCTCGCCCTACTCCTCATCCGCATCGCCGAGACCACCACCGGCGACACCTGGCACAACATCCGCCGCCACCTCGACCGGCTCCACGCCGGCACCTTCACCGGCCCCAACGGCCTGTTCCGCCAGCGCACCGAGCTGTCCAAGCCCCAACGCGACCTACTCGCCAAGCTCGACATCCCCGCCCCGAAGCAGATCATCGAACTCACCCCCACGAGCCGCTGACCAGCAGCGACACCACCGCCTAGAGACACGCCCAACAGGCACGCATCCACGCGTTCTCCCACGTCAAACCCTAGATCGTGGCCTCTAGACCACCTGAATTACGCGGAACGCGGG
>NZ_JBEYSU010000149.1:0-1382 GCF_040704235.1 Micromonospora sp. NPDC047707 | reverse complement strand
CCGGGACTATCTCGCTAACGGCACCTCTCTGTGTCAAGGCGTTTGCAGCAGAGAGGTCTCCGTGTCGTGGATCATGGTCCGGTAGACAACGTCCGTTAGGCGGCGTTTCAGGCAGCGCATAGATTCTTTGTGGGTCTTACCCGCGGCTCGTTTGCGCTGGTAGTAGTCCCGGCCAGGGGTCGCTTGTTTGATCTGTGCCATGGCCATGACATGCAGTGCATAGTTGAGCTGCCGGTCGCCAGCGCGCGATAGGCGATGCCGTTGGATGTCACCGGACGACACCTCTATCGGCGCGACACCGCAGTACGAGGCGAACGCAGACTCCGACCGGAACCTGTGGGCAGCGCCGGAGCGAGCCAGGATCTTCGCGGCGAGGACGTCGCCGATGCCGTGCAGATCGGTCAGCGTGGTGCCGGACGCCGCGACCGCGGCAGACATCGTTGCGGTTACCTCGGTGATACGCCGGTCGAGGCGGCGCAGTTCCCCGAGCAGTTCCACGGCCACTTGGCGCACGGTGCGGGCCAGCACCGCTCGCGGGCGGATGCTGCGCAGCGCGGCGGCTGCGGTGTCGGCGGTCAGTCCGCGGGGCAGGCCGGCAGGAATGAGCTGAGCGAGCAGCGAATGCAGCCGGTTAATGGTCTGGGTTCGAGTGCGAACCAGGTCGTCGCGGTGGTCGGTGAGGCATCGCAGAGCGGCGATCGCCTCGTCGACGACTGCGGTGTTGAGTCGGGTGGCGGTATGAGCGGCGATGCCGACCGATAGGGCGTCGGCCTGGTCGGTTTTGCGACCGTGCCCGGTTGACAGCAGCCGCACGCGGCGGGCCAGCTTCGCGGGCACGTCGACCACGTCGATCTCATCGGCGCTCAAACGAGCGGTTAGCGCGGCGCCGAGGCCAGCTGCGCCTTCGACCGCCCAGGTCGCGTGCGGCCAGCGGCCGGCGAAGCGACGCAGTTGCCGGTAGCCCTCGCGGTTGACCTCGACGCGGATCGCGGCGAGGGGCTGAAGCCGGTTGTCGACCGCGACGGCGGTCCAGGACGCCTTATGGGGATCGATCGCGATGACGACCGGAGCAGACCCTGCGAGGGTGGGGGCAGGGGCACGGGCTTCTCCTTGCGGGACCGGATAGGGGAGTCCGGCGAGGAGGGCAGACCAACTTCGGGCTGAACAGACCTCTCTCGAGCCACTCCCGCCGGCGGTTATGGCCGGGGCGCAGGCCGTTAGGGGCCCAGCCCGTGGGCGGCAGGTGTTTCCCGAGCGACCCCGACCACAACCTCGGAGATCATGGCTGCAGACCCTGATCTCCGCCACCAATCCAACAAGTTGGAGACCTCTCTGCTGCCAACGCCTTGACACAGAGAGGTGCCGTTAGCGAGACAGTCCCG
>NZ_JBEYSU010000148.1:0-1411 GCF_040704235.1 Micromonospora sp. NPDC047707 | reverse complement strand
TAATACTCCAACGTCACTTGGCTTCGGCGTTGGGCGTGGCGCGGGCATGAAGACGGCCACCGCGTTGATCATCGATGGTTTGTGAGGACAACCGAAGATCGTGCGGTGGCCGCGTGCCACAGCGTAGACCCCACCGGGTGGCGGGTCACCCTCGACGAGGCGGTGGCGCGTGTCGCTGGCCGGTTCGTACGGGCGGAGCCGCGCCGGACTGCCGGGCAGTTCGTGGAAGGTCTGCTGTCGGGTCTGGAACGCAAAACCTGCTGGTCCCTGGCGGAGCGGGCGGGGCACGCGGATCCGCAGGCGATGCAGCGGTTACTGCGTACGGCGGTGTGGGACGCCGACGCCGTCCGCGATGACGTGCGAGAGTGGCTGGTCGAGCAGCTCGGCCACCCTGACGCCGTGCTGGCCACCGATGAGACAGGGTTCCTGAAGAAGGGCGTGTGCTCAGTCGGGGTGCAGCGGCAGTACACCGGCACCGCCGGTCGGGTCGAGAACAGTCAGGTCGGGGTCTTCCTGGCCTACGTCACTCCGCACGGGCGGGCGCTGATCGACCGCCGGCTCTACCTGCCCGAGACGACGTGGTGCGAGCGGCCCGAGCGTCTCGCCGCCGCCGGCGTTCCGGATGAGGTCGAGTTCGCGACGAAGCCTGCGCTGGCCCGACAGATGATCGCTGCCGCGTTGGACGCCGGTATCCCGGCGGGGTGGGTGACCGGCGACGAGGTCTACGGCGCCGACCCCGGCCTACGCGGCGACCTCGAACAGCGTCAGATCGGCTACGTCCTGGCCGTCGGCTGCGACCGACGGGTGCACGTCAACGACGGCCGCACCCTCGTACGCGTCGACGACCTCGCCGCGCGGATCCCCAGCCGCGAGTGGCAGCAGCACAGCTGCGGCGCCGGAGCGAAAGGTCCCCGCGGCTACCTGTGGGCCTGGATCACCACCGCCACCCAGCCAGGTGAACACCGGTGGCTGCTCATCCGCCGCAACCGAACCACCGGCGAGCTGGCCTTCTACCTGTGCTGGTCACCCCGACCCGTCCCGCTGCACACCCTCGTCCGTGTCGCCGGTTCCCGCTGGAGCATCGAAGAGCTGTTCCAGACCGGCAAAGGCCAGGTCGGCCTGGACCACTACCAAGTCCGCGGCTGGACCGGCTGGCACCGGTTCATCACCCTGGCGATGCTCGCCCTCGCCGTCCTGACCATCCTCGCCGCCACCGCGCAGCAAACCCACGCCGACGCGGAGATCATCGCCTTGACCATCGCCGAGATCCGCCGACTCCTCAACGCCCTCGTCCTCACCGCATCGCTACCGCCAGAGCACATCCTGCACTGGTCGATCTGGCGACGAACATCCCAAGCCCGCGCCCGCCGATCCCACTACCAGCGCAGACAGGCCAAATGACGTTGGAGTA
>NZ_JBEYSU010000147.1:0-1418 GCF_040704235.1 Micromonospora sp. NPDC047707 | reverse complement strand
CACAACCGAAAGCTCGTGAGGGGTCACCGCGACATGACACTACCGCCAGCCCTCAGCAACCCCTCAACACGCCGACCTAACAAAGCACTACTAGGGCGTGTCCTGCCGATCATGTAAGGTTGATCGTTGACGATGTGTCGGTGGTGCGTCGCGGCGAGTTGACCGATGAGGCGTGGGCGGTGATCGCGCCGCTGCTTCCCGAGCCTTGTCGGTCGCGGGGGCGGTGGCGGGATCACCGCCAAGTCATTAACGGGATCCTGTGGAAGCTGCGCACGGGGGCGCCATGGCGTGACCTGCCGGAACGGTACGGGCCGTGGAAGACCTGCCACGAACGGCTGCGCCGCTGGACTGCCGACGGCACCTGGGATCGGATCCTCGCTGCGGCGCAGGTTCACGACGACGGCACACCGGTGCAATGGACGATCAGCGTGGACTCGTCGATCGTGCGGGCGCATCAGCATGCGGCTGGCGCCCGCAAAAAGGGGGCTCCCCGGCAAGTCCGGCGACGCCTGGTGCGCAAGATGGCGAGGCCATCGGCCGGTCACGCGGAGGGCTGAGCACGAAGATCCATCTGGCCGTCGATGGACGGGGCCGACCGTTGTCGATCCTGCTCACCCCCGGCCAGGCCGGCGACAACCCGCAACTCCTCGCGCTGCTCGATGCGATTTGCGTTAACGAGCCAGGACCGGGCCGGCCCCGCAAGCGCCCAGAGCTGCTGATCGCCGACAAGGGCTACGCCCACGACTCGACCCGCCGAGCACTGCGCCAACGGGGAATTCGGCACGTCATCCCCGAACGATCCGACCAGGTCGCCCGGCGGGCTGCCAAGGGCAGCGCCGGCGGGCGGCCACCAGCCTTCGACCGGATGGTCTACAAGAAGCGCAACGTCGTGGAACGCTGCTTCAACCGCCTCAAACAATGGCGTGACTTGGCCACCAGATACGCCAAACGCGCATCTCTCTACCGGGCCAGCCTGGTCCTGATCGCGGCCATCATCTGGCTTCCGTGACCGACACCGGCTGCCCTATACGGCCACCTGGCCTGAGCTGACGAACCAGGCATTCGATCCCACATCAATCGGTTCATCGATCCATGGCTGCACGATCACGGCGATCTCTACCGTCAACGGCCACATGTCCATGACCCAACCCTCAGGCGTCACGTCAACGTGTGCGCGCAGTGGCCCAACGACCTCTGGTGGCAGGTCCCAGGACCGTTCCAGCAAGCCGTCCGCACCGAACTTCTCCACCATGTTGACCACGACCACGGCCGAACTCTAGTTGCAACTCTCGTCACCTAACTCCATGATCGGCAGGACACGCCCTAGTACTGCAACGGCAGTTATGGCGGGTAGCCGCGTTGGCGGTAGTGGCTGGTGCGGGCTTGGTGTTGGCGTCGGCGGCGCCAGCGTGACCAGG
>NZ_JBEYSU010000146.1:0-1507 GCF_040704235.1 Micromonospora sp. NPDC047707 | reverse complement strand
GCGTGAGTTGCCCTGTGTCAAGCCATCGCCGGTTGATCTTGGCTGAGCAAGTGTTGGAGGGCTCGGTGCCGGTCGGGGTTGTAGGGGGTGTTGGTGGTCCAGCACTTCCAGATGATGTCGAGCCAGGCGCGGGCGAGGATGCGGACGGCGTGGGGGTGGTCGTGGCCGCGGGCGCGGGCTCGTTGGTAGAGGTTGGCTGCCCAGGGGTTGGCGTGGCGGCTGTCGCCGGCGAAGTCGCAGACGGCGTCGCGGAGTTGTTTGTCCACGGCCCAGCGGAAGGCGACGATGCGGACCTTGCCGGATTCGCGGGTCGACGGGGCGACGCCGGCGAGGCAGGCCAGGGATGCTGGGGTGGGGAATCGGCCGCGGGCGTCGCCGATTTCGGCGAGCAGCCGGGCGGCGCGGACGGTGCCGGAGCGGGGCAGGCTGGTGAAGATGTCCCGGTCGGGGTGCCGGTCGAGGGTGTCGGTGATCTGCTGGTTGAGGGTGTCGATCTGGGCCACGATCGCGGCCAGGGTGGCGAGGTAGGCGCGGGTGATACCGGCCAGGGTCTGTCCGTAGTCGCCGGTGGCGCCGCGAGGCGCGGCGGTGATGCGGGCGTGCAGCACGGCTGGGTCGGTGCGGCCGCTGTAGCTCACGCTCTTGAGCCAGCCGGCCAGGCGTGTGGGCGACAGCCGGTCCAGGGCGTCCTGGGTGGTGAACCGGGTCAGGAACTGCCGGCTGATCGGCGAGTCGATGTCGTTGAACAGCTCGACGGTGCCCGGCAGGGCCGTGGCCAGGTGAGCGCGCAGCTGGTTGGCGACCGCGATGCGGTGGGCGATGAGGTCTTTGCGGGCGCGGCACAGCTTGCGCAGCGCGGTGGTCGGTGGGCTGTCCAGCACGAGCGGGGTCAGCCGTCGCCGGTCGGTGCGTACCGTGTCGGCCAGGACGTAGGCGTCGAACCGGTCGTCCTTGTTCCCGGCCGAGCCGTACCGTCGGCGCAGTGCTTTGACCTGCGAGGGTGGGATCACGTATACGGTCGTGTCGGCGGCCAGCAGCGCATCGACGATCGGGCCGTCCGGGCGTTCGATGCCGACCGCGTCCACCCGATGCCGGTCGAGCAGGTCGATCAGCCGTCTCAGGCCGGTCTTGGTGTATGTCAGCGTCAGCCGCTCCAACGGCTCACCGTCGGCGTCGATGACGCAGACGGCGTAGTCGTCCTTGGCCCAGTCCACCCCGGCCGAGTTCCCTCGCGCCGACGCGGCACTGTCGGTCACACTCATGGTTGCCTCTCCGCTGCGCTACCAGTGGGGAAGCACCTGGCGGTTCCGGGACACCACTGCCGGTCGCTCATTGAGCGGCGCTCGACGGCGCATAGCCCTGTTGCCAGTCGGGGTGTCCCGGGCCGCCGGGCCTCGCAGAACTCACGCTGGACCTCAAAGATCGAGCGAGCTGGGCGATGGCCCGACGGTCACCGGTGCACTCGAACCAACATCAGCTCGAGTGAGACAAGGGTGCACCAATGAGC
>NZ_JBEYSU010000145.1:0-1523 GCF_040704235.1 Micromonospora sp. NPDC047707 | reverse complement strand
CTGATACGAAAATCGGGCGGTCGTGGTGATCAGGTCAGGCTGCTTGTGCGGGGTGGACCGTGACTTGGTAGCCGAGTTGGTGGAGTTGGTCGATCAGTCGTCGGGTCTGTCTGGCCTTGGCGTGCGGGTTGAGTCGCTCAACGAAGTGCTCGGCGCCTAGGTCGTGGTAGGCGATGTCGCGGCTGAGCATGATCCACACGGCGATGAGGACGGAGTGTCCGACCGCGACGAGGGCGCGTTTCTTGCCGCGGCGGCTGGCGATGCGCCGGTAGCGGGCGGACAGGTAGGTGCCCTTGGTGCGGGCTGCGGATACCGCGATCTGTCCGAGGACTGCTTTGAGCCACGGGTCGCCGTGGCGGGTGCGGCCGGGCTTGTTCGTCGCTCCGGACTGGTTGTTGCCCGGGCACATTCCGGCCCATGAGGCCAGATCGGCGGCGGTGGGGAACCGGCTCGGGTCTGCGCCGATCTCGGCGAGGATCACCTCGGCGGCTCGGCCGCTGGCACCGGGGATGGTGGCGATCAGGTCGAGTTGGCGGCGAAAGGGCCGTACCTGCTGGTCGATCTGGCTGCTCAGCCGTTGCTCCATGGCCACGCAGGCGTCGATACGGTCGAGCATCGCACGGGTCAGGAAGGCGTGGTGGGCGGTGAACCGGCCGGTCAACGCCTCGGTCAGCAGGGGGCGTTTGCCGCGCATGCTGCCCAACGCCAACTCCGCAAGCACGTGCGGGTCCCGTTCCCCGGCGATCAGTGCTTCCAGCATCGCCCGGGCGGACTTGCCCATCAGGTCCGACACGACCACGGACAGTTTGATCCCGGCGTCTTCGAGGAACTTCTCCAGCCGCTGAATCTCTCGGGTGCGTTCCCGCACGATCTCGGTGCGGTAGCGGGTCAGGTCCCGCAAATGGCGGATCGGTTCGGGCGGCACGAAGCTGGGTCGGACCAGACCGTGCTCCACCAGCTCAGCGATCCACTCAGCGTCCTTAACGTCGGTCTTGCGGCCCGGCACCGCCTTCATGTGCCGGGCGTTGAGCAGCCAGCAGTCCATGTCCTGCTCCAGCAGGTAGAACACCGGCTTCCAATACGCGCCGGTAGCCTCCATCCCCACCACCGTGACCCGCTCGGCCAGCAACCAGTCCCGCATCGCCAGCAGATCATTCGTCATGGTCGAGAACGTGCGCACCTCCCGGCGCCGACGCCGCCCCGCACCGGGCACCCGAATGCACACCTTCACGTCGCCCTTGCTGATGTCGACGCCCGCGCAGCGTTCGTGGACCACATCCATCGCCGCCGCCCTCCTTCCCACGCTGGGGTGACAAGCGGACCGCCGGCGGGGACCTCACAGGGCGAAGAGTCTGATACGCGTGCTCGAAGCAACAGTTCCGGGTGCCTGTCGATCAGATCCCCAGCGTCCTACTAACCCACGGGCTCGGACAGCGCCAAGAGGAAACGACGTCAGCCGGACGGCCCCAGCCCGATTTTCGCCCGCTCAGGGTCGCGCCACCAGGCGCACGCACTACTAACCC
>NZ_JBEYSU010000144.1:0-1535 GCF_040704235.1 Micromonospora sp. NPDC047707 | reverse complement strand
GAAGACCGCGTCGGGTGCGCGGGCGGTGCAGATCGTCTACTCCTCGCGCCGGGGATCGCGGGATATCGAGCACATCGGGTCGGCGCACGACGATGCCGAACTGGAGGTGTTGAGGGCGGTCGCCCGGCAGCGCATGGCCGCTGGGCAGGGCGAGCTCGACCTGGGCCTGGAGGGTGCCGCGACCGCTAAGCGGGGTGTGGGTCCGTTGCCGATCACGTCATCGCGGATGGGTCACCTGTGGGACGCTCTCACGCACGCCTATCAGGCGCTCGGGTTCGCGCAGGCTACCGGCGCCGACGACGTGTTCCGGCAGTTGGTGTTGGCCAGGATCATCGAGCCGACAAGCAAGCTGGACAGCTTGCGGGTCCTGGAGGAGACGGGCGTCGCGCCGGCGTCGTACGCAACGGTCAAGCGTCGCCTGCCCGTGTTTGCGGACCAGTCGTGGCGGCAGAGGCTGGCCGCGGCGTGCGCCGCGCACGCGGGGCTGGGACCGGCCAGCCTGGTGCTCTACGACGTGTCAACGCTGTACTTCGAGACCGATACCGGCGACGGGTTCCGCGAGCCCGGGTTCTCCAAGGAGCGCCGCCTGGAGCCGCAGATCACCATCGGCCTGCTCACCGATGCTGCTGGGTTCCCGTTGATGGTCGAGGCGTTCGAGGGCAACAAGGCCGAAACCCTCACGATGGTGCCGACGATCCAGGCGTTCATGCAAGCCCACCAACTGCCCGACGTGACGATCGTGGCCGACGCGGGCATGGTGTCGGCGGCCAACCAGAAGGCGATCGAAGAGGCGGGCCTGTCGTTCATCCTCGGGGCCCGTATCCCCGACATCCCCTACGTCGTCGCGCAATGGCGCAAGGCCCACCCCGGCCAGGAGATCGGCGACGGGCAGGTGTTCATCCAGCCCTGGCCCGCAGGGCCAGCCGACCGGCGCCGCGACCAGGTCATCTACTACCAGTACAAGACGGATCGGGCCCGGCGCACCATGCGCGGGATCGACGAGCAGGTCGCCAAGGCCGAGAAAGCCGTCGCGGGGAAGACCACGGTCAAACGCAACAGATTCGTCCGACTGTCCGGCGGCACCCGGACGGTGAATCGGGACTTGGAGACCAAGGCCCGGGCCGTTGCCGGGTTGAAGGGATACGTCACCAACCTCGCCGCCTGCCCCGACGGCACCCCGATAACGGCCGAGTTCGTGATCGACGCCTACCACCGACTGTTCCAGATCGAGAAGTCGTTCCGGATGTCCAAGCACGACCTGCAAGCCAGACCGATCTACCACCACACCCGCGACTCGATCGACGCCCACCTCACCATCGTGTTCGCCGCCCTGGCCGTCAGCCGCTGGATCGAAGACCAGACCGGCTGGTCAGTCAAGAAGTTCGTCCGGACCGCCCGCCGCTACCGCACCGTCGAAATCCAGGCCGGCGAACACACCATCACCGCCGCCGACCCCCTACCCGACGACCTCCACGACGCACTCGAAGCCATCACCCGGCCCAGTCGACCTGCGCACTAACCTGAGCCAAGTCGGG
>NZ_JBEYSU010000143.1:0-1594 GCF_040704235.1 Micromonospora sp. NPDC047707 | reverse complement strand
CTAAGCCTCGATCCGTGGATCAGGTCGGCTTGTGATGGCGTCCGAGTTGGCGTGTAGATGGTGAGAGTGCCCGTCTGGGCTGGGATGATCGGGTTTGTCTAGGACACGAATCTCACCAGTTCAGAAGGGCACTTTCGGTGCAAGGATCTCATGCCTGGCGCGCGGACAGCGCGTTGTTCGACGAGGACAATCTCGTGTCGTGTGCGGGGCTGGTGCCGCTGCTGGAGCTGGCCGAGCAGGCTGGGTTGTCGCAGCTGTTGGACGAGCACGTGCGGTTTGCCTGTGAGCGGGTCAAATCCGGGGCTGCTAACTCGACGCCGAAGTTGACCTCGATCATCGCCGGGATGGCCGCTGGCGCGGACAGCATCGATGACCTGGACGTCATCCGTGCCGGTGGGATGAAGAAGCTGTTCGGTGGGATCTACGCGGCCACGACGTTGGGGATCTTCCTGCGGGAGTTCACCCACGGCCACACCCGGCAGCTGTCGGCGGTGCTGCGCCGGCACCTGGTCGCGCTCGCCGAGCAGACCCCGGTGTTGGCGGGCATCGACGAACGCGCGTTCATCGACATCGACTCCCTGCTGCGTCCGGTGTACGGGCACGCCAAGCAGGGTGCCTCGTTCGGGCACACGAAGATCGCGGGCAAGGCCATCCTGCGCCGGGGTCTGTCGCCCCTGGCCGTCACGATCAGCACCCCGACCGCAGCGCCAGTGCTGGCCGGAGTGCGGCTACGGGCCGGGCGTGCCGGCTCCGGCAAGGGCGCCGCGAGCATGGTGACCGAGGCGATCAACACCGCCACCGACGCCGGCGCGCAAGCGCACAACCTCCTCGTGCGCGGCGACAGCGCGTTCTGCAGCGGCAAAGTCATCGCCGCGGTCGTCAAGGCCGGCGCGACATTCTCGTTCGCGATCGCCCGCAACCCGGCGGTCGACGCCGCGATCAGCAGCATCGGCGACGAGCAGTACAAGCCCGTGCACTACCCGGGCGCGGTCACCGACCCCGACACCGGGCAATCCATCTCCGACGCTCAGGTGTCCGAAGTGGAGTACACCGCGTTCGCCGGCACCCAGTACGAGATCACCGGCAGGCTCATCGTGCGCCGCGTCCTGGACGCCAACACCCAGGACCCCCTGTTCCCGGTCTGGCGCTACCACCCGTTCTTCACCAACAACCCCGAGCCGGTCACCGCCGCCGATATCACCCACCGCCGGCACGCCATCTGCGAAACCGTCTGGTCCGACCTCATCGACGGACCCTGGGCACACCAACCCTCCGGCTCCTTCGGCGCCAACGCCGCCTGGACCATCCTCGCCGCCATCTGCCACAACCTGCTCCGCGCCGCCGGCACCCTCACCCACACCGCCCGCTACGCCAGGGCCCGAGGCGCCACCCTGCGCACCCACCTGATCAACCTCCCAGCCCGCCTCGCCCGCCCACAACGCCGCCCCGTGCTCCACCTACCAGCGCACTGGCCCCGCGCCCAAGCCTGGCTCACCCTCTGGAACGCCGTCTTCACCACATAAACGCCCCAACCCCTGCATTCCACTCCCAGCCACCACACGCACCCACGCTGACCACACGACCAGGAACCGAG
>NZ_JBEYSU010000142.1:0-1627 GCF_040704235.1 Micromonospora sp. NPDC047707 | reverse complement strand
CGTAGCGATATCGCTCCAGTGCCTGATCACCATCCACGAACGCAGAATAGGCCCCGGGCCAGGACAGCCCGCATCACCCGGGCCCCACCGGCCTAGACTCTGCTGCCGAATTCGTGACACACCGTCGGGATTGTTCTGACGGGCTGGTTCTGGGGTGATGATCCCTGATCGCAGTCGTGTTCTCGTTGTTTCTGCCTGCGGGAGGGGTGTACAGGTGTCGATGCAGCCGCGGTCGCGGGTCGAGATTCCGGAGCAGACGGTGCTGGTGGCCCGGGCGGCGTTTCCGAACGGCAGTGTGGCGATGTCCGCTCGGGATCATCTGGGTGAGGTGTTCACCGACGAGCAGTTCGTTGCCGCGTTCGGGATGCGGGGCGCCCCGGCCGAGTCGCCGGGCGGGTTGGCGCTGGTGACCGCCCTGCAGTTCGCAGAGAATTTGACTGATCGGCAGGCCGCGCAGATGCTCGCGCGGGCGATCGACTGGAAGTACGCGCTCGGCCTGGAGCTGACCGACCCGGGATTCGACGCCAGCGTGTTGAGCAAGTTCCGGGCCCGGTTGGTCGAGCACGGCCTGGAAGAGCAGGTCTTCACCACGATGCTGACCGTGCTGGCCGGTAAGGGTTTGATCGGCGCCGGCGGCAAGCAGCGCACCGATTCCACCCATGTGATCAGCGCGGTGCGTGACCTCAACCGGTTGGAATTCGCCGGTGAGTCGGTACGGGCCTGCCTGGAGGCGTTGTCGGTGGTCGCTCCCGGCTGGCTGGCCACGGTGATCGACGTCGGCGAGTGGGCGCATCGGTACGGGCCGCGGATCGATTCCTGGCGGCTGCCCACGTCGGCGGCCAAGCGGGATCGGCTTGCCCACGTCTACGGCACCGACGCGGTCACCCTGCTGCGCGCGGTGTTCGCCAGCGAGGCTCCGGTCTGGCTGGCCGAACTGCCCGCCGTGCAGACCCTACGGGTCATGCTGGTACAGAACTACCTGATCACCACCGATAGCAGGAGACGGGAGGTGATCCGGCGGCGGGAGGCGGACACGGACGGTCTCCCGCCCGCCAGAACGCGGATCACCTCTCCGTATGACACCGATACCCGGTGGGCCGCCAAAGGCGACGACCTGTTCTGGAACGGCTACAAGGTCCACCTGACCGAGACCTGCGACAACGACAGCGAACCCGACAGCCCCGGCGACCACGACGGTGAACCCGAGCCCCGGTCGACACCTAACCTGATCGTCAACGTGGCCACCACCGCGGCCACCATCCCGGACGTGAAAGCCACCACCGGCATCCACCAGCAACTCCACGACCGCCGGCTGCTCCCTGACGAGCACTACCTCGACTCCGGCTACCCCTCGGCCGAGACCATCGCCACCGCCGCCAGCCGCTACCGGGTCACCCTGGTCACCCCGGCCCTGCTCGACCAGTCCGCCCAGGCCCGCGCCGGCACCGGCTACGACAAGACCTGCTTCACCATCGACTTCGACACCCGGCAGGTCACCTGCCCCCAAGGACAGACCAACACCAACTGGAGCCCTGTCAAGCCCCGGGTTTGATGGAGAGTTGGTTAGCTGGTTTTCAGGGCTGCGGTGACCGGGTGGGTCATCGCGTGTAGTGCCTCGTGTTCGGCG
>NZ_JBEYSU010000141.1:0-1643 GCF_040704235.1 Micromonospora sp. NPDC047707 | reverse complement strand
TAGCGCCACGCGATGCCGGTGCGGTTGACGTAGAGGATCGCGTTGAAGATCTCCCGCAGGTCGTAGGTGGGTTTGCGTCCCCCGACGCCAGCATCAGTGCGAGCCTGGCGCCAGGCGTCCAGGCGTGGTGCGATCAGCGCCCAGCGGGCGTCGGACAGGTCGGAGGGGTAGGCAGGTCGCTCGGCCACACGACATATCTACTGTGGACTACGCGGTGGATCGCACTCGGGGTCCGCCGATTCCCGAACTTTGTGAACCAGACACGATCTGCGGATCAAACCCGGGCACCTCACATCGGCATCAATCAGGTGAACCTGGTCCCAGTGGTGATCATTCGACCCTGCCAACGCCTCACCGACAGGCCCACGAAAGCAGCAATATGCAGCGAGAGTGATCAAAACGCCCAGTTAGAGCGTGTTTCATAGGTGGTTGACCAGGGCGGGCAGGCTGTGGCCGCCGGCGTGTCGGTGATCGACAGACAGCGAGGTCTCCGGTAGATGGTTCATCGACGAAGAAGACCATCAGCACGGAGACCTCTTGGCCACCATAGCGGTGACGAGGCGGTTCGACCTGACCGACGCGCAGTGGGCGGTGCTGGAGCCGCTGCTGTCGAAGGGTAAGAAGCCAGGTCGGCCGCCGAAGTGGAGCAAACGACAGCTCATCGACGGCATCCGGTGGCGGGTCCGGGTTGGCTCGCCGTGGCGGGACGTGCCGGAATGCTACGGGCCCTGGCAGACGGTCTACGGGCTGTTCCGGCGCTGGCAGCGCGCGGGCATCTGGCAGCGGATCGTCACCGGGTTGCAGGCCCGCGCTGACGCGGCCGGGCTGATTACCTGGGACGTGAGCGTTGACTCCACCATCGCTCGAGCGCATCAGCACGCAGCCGGCGCCCGTACCCAACCCGAGGTGCAGAAGGAACCGCCGGGCGGGGTCGAGCAAGAACCGGCCGACCACGCGCTGGGACGCTCCCGCGGTGGGTGGACCACCAAACTGCATCTGGGCTGTGAGCAGGGCCGCAAGCCCTTGGTGATGCTGCTGACCGCCGGACAACGAGGCGACAGTCCCCAGTTCGCTCGGGTCCTGGCCCGCATCCGGGTCCCCCGACCGGAAGGTGGACGGCCACGCACTCGACCCGACCGCGTCCTTGCCGATAAGGCGTACAGCTCACGGGCCAACCGCGAGCACCTGCGCCAGCGTGGCATCAAAGCCACCATCCCGATCAAGACTGATCAGGCGGCCAACCGGCGCAAAAAGGGGTCGAAAGGCGGCCGACCGCCCATCTTTGACCCTGAGATCTACAAGCGGCGACATGCCGTCGAGTGCGGCATCAACCGGCTCAAGCGTCACCGCGCGGTAGCGACCAGGTATGACAAGCTCGCCGTCCGGTACGAGGCCACCCTGACCATGGCCGCGATCAACGAATGGCTCTGACCAACGAGTGAACGCCGGTTCTCCGGGCCACGAAAACACTTTGGCTGGGCAGATGTCCGTTTCTATCATCTGCTCTCATGATCCAGGCGTCGGCAGGGCCCCGGCAAAGTCGTGAGGGTGTCCGGCTTGATCCGCTTGGTGTAGACGCGCCCGTGCTGTTGGTAGCAGGGCGGGCATGACTCGTTCAGATGATCATCGAGGTTCTCTACGCC
>NZ_JBEYSU010000140.1:0-1650 GCF_040704235.1 Micromonospora sp. NPDC047707 | reverse complement strand
CTGAGCTTGATCTTTAACCTGTGCGCTGTTTACGTGCGGTGATGCTCAGGTCACGCTTGACGGTTTTACCGACGTCGTGGCGGGGTGCTGGTCTACGGTTTCGTGATCCGTACGGGCGTCCAGGGCCTGGTCTGCTGGGTTTCGGCGCACTTGCGGGCAGGGTGGTCTTCGGGCGCAGGTTCCGAAACCCCCGACGGACCCGGGCGGGAGTGAGCCGGTCAGGTGCCGTTGGCCGCTCCCACGGTCGACGCAGGTCCGCGACGAGGGGTCGCGCGAGGCGTAGCTGAGTGTAGGCGGCGATGATCAGCCAGGTCCACCGGTCAGCGGCTTCGGTGGTGCGGATCTTCGGCCGAGTCCATCCCAGGGTCTGTTTGAACAGGCGAAACGTGTGCTCGAGGTCGAATCTGCGGAGGAAGGCCTGCCACCAGTGGTCGACATCGGCGGTGGTGGCGTTGGTGGCGGAGCACCACAGCCAGACCGGTTTGGGGTCACGCTCGCCGGGCAGGTGCTCGACCTGTAGCCGGATGAGGGTGCCGGTGATGATCGGCAGGTCACCGTCGTGGTCGATCCAGCAGGTGCGGCGGGTCAGCCTGGGGTGCAGCTGGTCCCAGCTGTCGGCTTGCGCGGTGCCGTAGCGGCTGGTCGGGGTGAGGGTGGTGTGTTGCGGCGCGGGCCAGGTGGCCGGGTCGTTGCAGGCGAACTCGGCGCCGTGTTTGCGGGGACGGCCGGTGGCGCCCGGCTGCCTGGTCGGCTTGGGAAACCGTAGGACCCGGTCCGAGCGGATCCGGCCGACCAGGAGCACGGGCAGGTCGGACAGCACCCAGGCCAGCCGGGCGGTGTCGTAGCCGGTGTCACAGACGATCAGGATGTCAGGGTCGCCGGGCCGCCAGTGCCCGGCGCGGATCAGCCGGTCGATCAGCTGCCGGAGTTGGTCGGCGGTGACTGCGGTGGCGTCGTCGGCCGGGTCCAGCCGCACCGCGTCGAGCACCTGCGTCCACGATGTGCGGCCTGGTTCCAAGGCGGCGACGAACGAGTACGGCCAGCCGGGGATCATCTGGGCGGAGCCTCTGCCGCGGCCATAGACGTGGCAGAACAGGCGGTCCGGGCTGGTGGCCGCGTCCGGGCGCAGCCAGTTGCTGACGTCAACGGCGAGCATGATCCGCCCGTCGACGGCGCGGGGCAGCGCCAACCCTGCGAGGGTCACCCGCAGCCGGCCGACATCAATCCCGCCAGCGCCCAAAGCGTCGTAGAGGGCGCCGTGACCACGGCGATGCTCGGCGGCCAACGACAGGTCGACCAGGCTGGTCACGGGCCCTCCCGAGCACAGCAACGCGTCGGTGAGCTCGAACAACGCGTCCGCCCGACGTGGCAGACACCGGTAGAAGTCCCGACGAAACCCCGCCAACCTCGCCGCTGAATCCTCGGCCGACCTGACCGCCGACGTGTCAGAGGGGACGGGCGTGTCGGGCAACACGAGGCCACCCAGGTGGTCCAAAATCGTGGCCACGGCCACCGCCTGTTCTGTTCTTCGCGTCCTTGCAGGGAACGTGAAGGATCATCAGGTGGTGGCCGGTTTACGTCTCCATGACACGCCGAGTCCACACAGGATCAGCGCCCCACACGGGCGCCGAGGTTAAAGAACAAGCTGAG
>NZ_JBEYSU010000139.1:0-1653 GCF_040704235.1 Micromonospora sp. NPDC047707 | reverse complement strand
GGCCGATCTGGTTGAACAGCGCCGGCGACGGGAACGGGAACCCGAGGTGCCCGGACAGGAACGCCACCACCTGAGAACTGGTCTGCAGCTTCGGCGCGTACGCGTTGAGGTAGATGCGGTCCAGACACTGGATGTCCAACGCCACATGACCGTCGAGCACCTCGGTGACCGTCACTACATGCGCAGCCATGACCGCCTCCACAGTTGCGGCTATGAATGCGATGATGCGACCCCGGCGACCGAAAAGACCAGCTCAACCACCCCGCTGGGCGGTCCGAGGCGGCGCCTCACTGGCACACCAGACGTGCTCGTCATCGGTGGCGGTGTCCTCGGCTCCGCCGTAGCTGTTCACCTTCTGCGCGAGACCTCATCCCTCGACGTCGTGGTGATCGAACCCGACCCGACATACGCCCTCGCGGCGACACCACGTGCCTCCGGTGGCATCCGACAGCTCTTCACCAAACCGGAAAACATCCTGCTGTCGCAGTACACGCACGAGGTCATCCGGGACTGGGCGAACTTCGCGCGAGCCGACGGTGAAGATCCACCAGACCTCGGCTGGAAGCCCCAGGGATACCTGTTCATCGCAGGGCCGGAGAACGCCAACGCACTCGCGGCCAACCTCGCCACCCAGCAGGCACACGGAGTTCGGGCGGACTGGCTGTCCCCGACCGACCTTGCCAAACGATACCCGTACCTCGCCACCGATGACCTTGGTGGCGGGGTGCTATCTCCGGACGATGGCTGGATCGATCCGTCCGCGCTGCTGGATGGGCTGCGCCGCAAGGCAATCGACCTCGGCGCGCAATACGTCAAGGACCGAGTGCGCCACCTACGCACCCAGAACAGCCGGGTCAACGCCGCAGAATTGGAGTCCGGGGCCGTCTTACGCGCCGGCACCGTGGTCAACACCGCGGGCACCTGGGCGCCCGACCTCGCCGCCCAAGTCGGCATGAACGTTCCCGTTGAGCCAATGCGTCGGTTCGAGCACTACATAGAGGTGCCGGCGGACCTCGGGAAAATGCCGTTCCTGAAAGACCCTGCCGGGCTAGCGGCCCGACCCGAAGGACCCGGTCTGTCGGTCGGCCTGGTTGACTTCGCCCACCCCGGCGGGTTCAACCTCGACCTCGACCACGGATACTTCGACCAGCACGTATGGCCAGCACTTGTCCACCGCATGCCGATTCTTGACACACTACGACTACGTTCAACCACGGTCGGCCTCTACGATCAAAACCGACTCGACGGCAACCCCATCATCGGCAACTGGCCAGGCCGCCTCGACAACTTCCACCTCGCAACCGGCTTCTCTGGACATGGACTGATGCACGCCCTCGGCGTGGGACGCGGACTGGCCGAGCTCATCCTGCACGGCCGATACCGAACCATCGACCTCCATCCGCTCGGCTACGAACGGATCCTTGCGCGACGACCATACGCAGAAGAAGGCATCCGATAACTACTGAACAACGGCTTGATCAGATCCGAGGCACACCAGCTCAGCCTCGATCCACCGATGCGGTTGCAGCTGAACGCTGGTTGATCATTCCGGTCTTGGGTGGTGCGGCGGGTGTACGGGAGCCGCCGATCGCGTTTTCGGCTTTCTCCGGAGGTGTTTGTTCGGGAGGGCAGCGGGGGTTGTGGCCTGTGGTC
>NZ_JBEYSU010000138.1:0-1696 GCF_040704235.1 Micromonospora sp. NPDC047707 | reverse complement strand
GGTGGTCGCCGTGTTGCTCCTGCCCGGCGTGCTGCTGCTGTCGTACGCGGTGATGCGCGCGCTGGAACGGCCACTTCCCGATCCGCGCATCACCGTCACGATACTGTCGGTCATCGCCTTCTTCCTCGCTGCCGGGTGTGAGGAGATCGGCTGGACGGGATACGCGTTAGACCCGCTGCAACGGCGGTGGGGCGCACTCCCGGCAGCGTTGACGCTCGGCGCTTTCGGAGCGTTGTGGCATGTCGTGCCCTACCTGCAGGGCAACCACTCTGGGACGTGGATCATCGGCCAATGCGTCTTCACCGTGGCTTCCCGGGTCGTCATTGTCTGGCTCTACAACAGCAGCGGCGGAAGCCTGCTCGTGGCGATCCTGTTCCACGCGATGAGCAACGTTGGCAGCGGGGCCTTCCCGAACAGCGGCTCGCACTACGACCCCGTCATTACCGGCGCCATCACGGCAGCCGTCGCCCTCGCAATAATCCTTCTCACCGACCGCCAAAATCACACCGAGCCCGACGCCAAGGTCGCTTCGTTGGTCAGACATGACGGATCACGTGCGGCGGGAGAACCCGTCCCGGTACTACGAGGCGCTGGGCCGGATCATGTCCGCCCTGCGCGACAGCCAGGCCCTCAACGGCGCCCGATACATTGACTGGTGGCCCGACACCGGCCGGCTGACCTGGGAAATCGAGTGGCAGGACGGCCCATACGCCAGCGAGGCAGCCGAGGCCGTCCCACGGTTCGACGAAAACGACCCAGCCGGGCACGCGCTGCGTGACGTGGCTCGTCCGAGTCGGGAGAGCGACCAGCACTACGCCCACCTGATCGTGCTCGACGTGCCGGTCACCCTACGCGCGTTGACCCCGGTCGGCGCCGCCGAGGTGATCCGCCGCATGGCCACCGGCCTTCCCGAATACCGCAACGCCAGCAGCCACTGGCACCGGTAGCACAGGCGCGGCCCCCGGCTGGAGTCTCGTTCCGGATAGCGGCATCGTGAGTCGTGACGGTTTTCCGGGTTCCCGGTAGGGTCACGGCGATGTACGCTCCCACCCGCCTCGGAACCCGCCTCCGCCGCTCCGCGCTTGCCCTTGGTGCGCTGCTCGTCGCCGTGTTAGCTGCCGGCTGCTCTGGGTCTGTTGCGGGCCCGGGCTTGCAGCCCGACAGCAGCGGGGTGCCGACGGCGACAGCCGTGCCGGGGCAGCCGGCCGAGGAGTCGATTTCGCTCTCCGCCACCGGCGACATCATCATGGGCAACGCGCCCAACCGGCTGCCCGCCAACGGCGGGAAGGGCTTCTTCGACTCGGTCGAGAAGGCGCTCGCGGCCGACCTGGTGATGGGCAACCTGGAGGAGCTGCTCACGGTCGACACCGGCACCGGCAAATGCGGCGCCAACTCGACCCGCTGCTTCCAGTTCCGGGCCCCGCCGGAGTACGCCGCACACCTGCGCGACGCCGGCTTCGACCTGCTCAACCAGGCCAACAACCACGGCTACGACTACGGCCCCAAGGGCTACGAGAACACCGAGAAAGCCCTGGAGCGCTACGACCTGGCACACACCGGCGCCCCCGACCAGATCACCGTGGTCGAGGTGGAGGGGGTCAAGGTCGCCGTCGCCGGCTTCTCGTCGTACGTCTGGTCCAACAGCCTGATCGACATCGCCGCGGCGAAGAAGGTGATCACCAAGGCGGCCGGCATG
>NZ_JBEYSU010000137.1:0-1699 GCF_040704235.1 Micromonospora sp. NPDC047707 | reverse complement strand
TGGTGTCGTTGATCTCGCACAACAGCCGGATCATGTCCTGCGCCCATACCTGGCCGGGGTCGACATCGCAGATGCCGGCGAGTTCTCGCAGGTGGTGGGCGTTACACAGGGCGTGTGCCGTGCCGTAGCGGCGATACGGGGTGTAGCCGTCGTGCACCGCGATGCCGGCGAAGACGGGCAGCACCCCGGCGGCCATGATCGCCTCATGCCCCCGCGACGGGTGCACCACGAACAGCGACAGCGTCTCGGTGGAGGCCGAGTGCACCCACGCGCCGGCGCTGGCCACCCGCAGTGAGGTCTCGTCGAAGTGCGCCACCGGTGCGGCGGCGAGCTGCTCGCGTACCGCCTGCAGGAACGGGGTCAGCCCGTCGCTGGTGCGGGTGAGCACCGTGACCAGGGTGCCTGCCGACATGCCGACACCCAGCAGGTCGGACAGGGTCTCGCAGGCCCGCTCGTAGGGCAGGTGCTGATAGCCGACCAGATAAGAGAGCGCGCAAATAGGTCAGTTGAGTGGTGCTGGTAGCTAAGCGGGCACAGACAATAACGATCATGCAGGTGCTAACGCCACGTGATCATCGGAGTGTCTGTGCCCGTGCTGCCATCATGGCTGAGCGACCCCCTGTGGAACCAGTTCGCCGCGCTGCTTCCCGATCGGCCGGTCTACGCCCCGACGCACCCGCTGGGCTGCCACCGGCGACGCATCGCCGACCGGATCGTGTTCGACAAGCTTGTGCAGGTGCTGCGGTTCGGCTGCTCGTATGAGGCCATCGCCGACTCGACCTGCTCGGCCACCACGATCCGCAACCGCCGTGACGAATGGCTCCGCCTCGGCGTGTTCGCCCAGCTCAAGACAATCGCGCTCGACGCCTACGACCGCATCGTCGGCCTGCTGCTCAACGACCTTGCCATCGACGGGTGCATCACCAAGGCACCCGGCGGCGGCGAGGTCGCCGGCAGGTCCCCAGTCGACCGCGGCAAGCAAGGTATGAAACGCTCGATGATGGTTGAGGCCCGCGGTATCCCGTTGGGACGCGTCCTGGCCGGCGCCAACCGCCACGATTCCCCACTGCTGGAACCCACCCTCGACCGGCTCGAAGACCTCGGTCACCTGCCCGACGACATCACCGTGCACCTGGACGCCGGCTATGACTCCGCCGCCACCCGCGACCTCCTCGCCGGACGCGGCCTGACCGGCCAGATCGCCCGCAAAGGCGTCAAGGCCCCCGTCCAGGCCACCCAACGGTGGCACGTCGAACGCACGAACGCCTGGCACAACGCCTTCAACCGGCTCCAACGCTGCTACGAACGCAAGGAAGACGTGATTAACGCCTTCTTCGACCTCGCCGACGCGATCATCACCGTCCGTAGCCTCATCCGGCAAGCCTGGACCCTCTACCGATGGAAGACCCGACCCGCCCGCCGACCATGACACCCCACCTATCTGCGCGGCCTCTAAGCGCCGATGGCGCGTACCCGTGGCCCGTACTGGGTCGGCGCCTGCACCCCGTCGGGTACCGACGCCATCGTCACCACGCCGCACCGGCAGCGGCGATGCTGCAGCCGGTGCTCGACCACCCGCAGCGTGACCGCGGGCAGGTCAAACACCTGCCGGGCCTCCACCGAGGTCACCGACGCTCGACGCAACGAGGCTCCGCAGCCCCGGCATGCCGACGGCCGATGCGTGAGCACCTCATCAGGT
>NZ_JBEYSU010000136.1:0-1700 GCF_040704235.1 Micromonospora sp. NPDC047707 | reverse complement strand
GGGTAGGTGATCGGCGAAGGTGGCCGGCGTGGCAGCTGCACCGGCACCGGCCACAAGGTATACAGACAGGGTTGGGCCTTCGGTCGTGCTGGTTTAGTCGCCTTCGCTCGTATCCGAAGGCCCTTCCCCATGTCATGCCGCCACGCCGGCCGCCGCCGCGATCATCGATCTCCACCGGACTCCAGCGACCACCTGAACCCCTTATCTACCAGGCTCTAACCTCGAGGGCTCCCGGCCTCAGGTGACCGAGGGATCTTCCGTGCTGGCGGGCTCGAACCACGAACAGATCCAATCGGACCCGATCCTGCAGAGCGGGCCGAGCCACGCAGCAGCTCCCGCCTTGTCGTGAGGCGTCGAACGCCGGGGATACCAAAGCAATCGTGGCAAGAGCCCGACCCGCTCTGAACCCATTAGGGGCTACCAGGGCTCCCGTGGCAGCGTCCGCACACCGTTCGCGCGGCACCGCTTCCGGCCGAAGCTGTCACGCCGGCAGAAGGCCGTGAACCGGGCCCACGCGAAGATCCGCGCTCACGGAGAACGAGCGATCGCCACCTTCAAGACCTGGAAGACCCTGATCAAGCTGCGCTGCCGCCCACGCCGCGCCACCGCGATCGTCCAAACCATCCTCGTCCTGCACCACGTCGAAAGCAACCGCAACGCAGGATGAAAAAAGGCTCAACGACCACCACCACGAGACATCGAAGACCGGCTGTAAACTGACCGCCCTCGCACGCCGGATCCGCGACTGCATCGACGATCACCTGCGTTTCGCCGTCGATCTGCGGTCCCCGTTCGACAACAACGCCGCCGAGCAGTAGATCCGCATGGTCAAGATAAGACAAAAAGTGTCCGGGAGCTTACGCACACTCGACGGAGCACAGCAATTCGCTCTGATCCACTCCTCCTTCGCCACCGCCACCGTCACCGCGCACGGCCGCAACATCATGAACGCCCTCACCGGACTCGCCGCCGGCCGCCCTTGGCTACCCACCCACGTAGCGACCACCTGGTCAGTCACGAGGAAGGAGCATGTAGTGTGTAATCCAGGCGTCCGAGAGCGGCATCCTCAAAGAGCAGCCTCTTTATGGACGGGGTGCCCGTGACCGGAAGGCGTGTTCAATAAGGAACCCGGAGACGTTGATTCATTCCAGAGAGGTAGATGAAGGTGGTGGAGCTGAACCACACAATCGTGCCATGTCACGACAAGAAGGAGTCGGCACAATTCCTGGCGGCAGTCCTGGGACTTAAGGTAGGTAAGCCCTACGGCCCCTTTCTGCCGGTCGAAACCGGCAACGGCGTGACCCTGGACTTCATGGACATGGCCAAGGACTCGATCCGATGGCAGCATTACGCTTTCCTGGTGACTGAGGAAGAGTTCGACACCATTTTCGGTCGAATTCAGGACTCTGCCATCACTTACTATGCGGACCCGGGGCATATACAAAAAGGGCAAATAAACCACAATGATGGCGGCCGTGGCCTGTACTTTAGGGATCCGAACGGACACAGTATGGAAGTCATCACCCGCCCGTACGGCACCGGCGAAGATTTGCCGTAGGCCACGCCTTAGAGACCGTCGGGTAACCGGGTGGCTACGCGGCGAGGAGTCGTTCAGCGTTGATGCGTCGGGCGGCTTCGCGTTCGGTGGCGTTGGCCCAGCGGATCGCTTGGCCGGCCAAACGTATCGTCATGAGTCGAAT
>NZ_JBEYSU010000135.1:0-1709 GCF_040704235.1 Micromonospora sp. NPDC047707 | reverse complement strand
AGGCTGGTTTTCATGCTGGTGGCGGCCCGCCAGCCGAGGATGCGGCGGGAGTAGGCGTCGATGACGAACGCGACGTAGACCATCCCCGACCAGGTAGGCACGTAGGTGAAGTCGGCGACCCACAACCGGTTCGGCCGGTCGGTGGTGAACCGGCGTTGCACCAGGTCCGCCGGCCGCTGGGCGTGCTCGTCGGCCATGGTGGTGCGTCGGGTCTTGCCCCGCACCACGCCCCGAAGCCCCAACCGCCGCATGAGACGTTCGACGGTGCACCGGGCCACCGGGATGCCCTCACGGTTGAGCGTCAGCCACACTTTCCGTGCCCCATAGACGCCGTAGTTAACCGCGTACACCCGCCGAATCTCATCCGCCAGCCATGCGTCACGACGGGTTCGGGTGGAGGGCGTGTGCCGGCAGGCGGCCCGGTAGGTGCTGGCCGCGATCTGCCAGCCGTGCTCGCGCAGAACACGGCAGATCGGCTCGACGCCGAACACCCGCTTGTGCTCGTCGATGAACCTCACGAGCGTGGCTGTGACCGGTCGAGCTCGGCCGCGAAGAAAGCCGACGCCGCCTTCAAAATCTCGTTCGCCCGACGCAGCTCGGCGTTCTCCCGCCGCAACCGCTTCAACTCCGCCGACTCGTCCGTGCTCACCCCGGGCCGGTCACCGGCGTCGACCTGGGCCTGACGCACCCACTTACGCAGCGTCTCCGCCGTGCCGATCCCGAGCTTGTGAGCCACCGCGCCGATCGCCGCGTACTCGGACTCGTAGTTCGGCCGCACCTCGGCGACCATCCGCACCGCTCGCTCACGCAACTCACGCGGATAAGGGGAAGGGCGTGACATGGCTCGATCCTCCACAAAAGATCGGGCCGCTACCAAACCCGGGGCGGTTCATTTGGCAGGGTTGCCGTCAGTAAGGGTGCGGTGTCGGGTAGGTTGGCGATGGAGGCAACCGCCGAGACGAGTAGGTCGTGCTGGTATGGCGGATGGCCTGCGGCCTGCCGGCGTTCGGCGCAAGTGCTTTCGACCTGTTTCCAGGAGTGCCTGAATGCGTCCTGACCTTGGATCAATTCGCGGGTGAGTACGCGACCGTCGGTCAGGGTAACCGTCAGCCGGGCTCCGAGCGGTGGTAGCGCCGTGTCCGGCAGTACCTGGACCAGGCGGCTCAGCTCGGCGGCGTCGGTGTCGCGCTGGGGGTGGTGCAGGCGATCGATATTGAACGCACCGTGTGTCAGGGCGGAGGCGACGCCGTACGGCGCGCTCATCAGCGCTGTCGTGAGTGACTCGGGCTGGGATGCCAGGACCCCGGGGTATCGGTGGTCCTCTGGGTTGAGGGAACACTGGACCGCGGTGATCCCTGGTGTCAGGTGCGGATGCAGGTCGATTGCGAGGGCGATCGGGCCCTGGGAGATGTTGCAGGCGGAGTAGCGCTTGTAGACGGTGTCGGGGATTCGCCAGATCATGGGGTGGTCCGGCGTCAACTCGCGGTCGAGTGCGGCGAACGTGGCGGCGTTGGCGCCCCAGAGGAGGGGGAGGCCGTCGTGTTGGAGTATGCCGGTTGCACCACGGAAGCCGGCCCGGACTAGCCGCACCGCCTGCACACCTGTCTCCGCGGCTACAGATCTTGAATGGCCAGGTTTGTCCACTGTGGCTCGGCGTGTCGGCGTGATCTTTGGGACGCGGAGGCGTAGGCCGAGGTGATGAGGTATCC
>NZ_JBEYSU010000134.1:0-1755 GCF_040704235.1 Micromonospora sp. NPDC047707 | reverse complement strand
TTCCGCCAGGCCCTGACCGACCGCGGGATCGGCTACGTGGTCCAGGTCAAAGGCGCGGCCACCGCCCACCCGGCCGACGCCCGCCCGGAGACGATTGTCGGGGTACTCGTTGGAGTGCAGAGGTGAGTACGGCTGATCTTGCAGAGGTCATGCGTCGTGGTGGGCGCCTTGTTCGTCACGGTGGGTTGCGTTTGTAGGCGTAGGCGGGTGAGGCCGAGCATGTCGATGAGCCATCCGGGTCCGCCGGTGATGCCGCGGGTGCGTAGGAGGGTGTCGACCTCGTGACGGGTCGCCGGCCCGGTGTTGGCGAGGAAGTCCTCGCAGATCTGGAGCAGGAGCTGCAGCAGGTCGCGGTGGTTGGTGTTGCTGGTGGTCGCGGGTTCGTCCGGGTTGGCCGGCGCGGGCATCAGGCGACGTTGTCGATGGCGGTGAGGCGGTTCTTGAGTCGGTAGCTGGGGCCGTTGATGGGAACGACGTCGCAGTGGTGCAGGAGCCGGTCGAGGATGGCGGTGGCCAGGACCTCGTCGCCGAAGACTTGACCCCATTCGCCGAAGCCCTTGTTCGAGGTGAGCAGGGTGGAGCCCTTCTCGTAGCGTTTGGAGATCACTTGGAAGACGAGGTTGGCCTCGGGGCGTTCGAGGGGTTGGTAGCCCACTTCGTCGATGACCAGGACGGTGGGGCGTAGGTAGGTCTGCAGCTTGCGGGCCAGCCGTCCGATCGCGTCGGCGGCGGTGAGGTGGCGGACCATGTCGTCGAGGGTGGTGAAGTAGACGGTGAACCCGGCTCGGCAGGCGGCGACCGCGAGGGACACCGCGATGTGGGTCTTGCCGACGCCGGGTGGGCCGAGGAGGGCGACGTTGGCTTTGGCCTGCACGAACGCGAGGGTGGCGAGGTCACGGACCTTGCGGGGGTCCAGGTCGGGTTGGAAGCTGAAGTCGTAGTCGTCGAGGGTCTTGTGGTGTGGCAGCTTCGACAGGCGCAGCCCGGCGCGGAAGCGGCGTTCGTCGCGGACGGCGAGTTCCTCTTGCAGGACGAGGTCGAGGAACTCCAGGTAGCCCATGGCCTCGGTGTCGGCCCGGCCGGTGAGTTCCTGCAGCGTCTTGGCCAGGTGAGGCAGGCCGAGTTTGGTGGCGCTGGCGTGGATGCGGTTGGTGACCAGCTCACTCACTTCGAGACGTCCTTCAGGTGTGGGCGGTTGGTGAACGGGCTGGCCGCAGCGATCTGCTCATAGACCGACAGCGGCCGGGCCTCGACGGCGATCTGGGCGGCGGCGGCCCGGTTGAGCAGGGCTTGCAGCGGTCCCTGGCCGCCGTCGTGACGGGCCGGTCGGCGTGTGGTCGACTGCGGGCTGCCGGGGTCGCCGGTGGTGACGGCGCGGGTATGTCCGTCGGGCAGACCGTCCCAGTGGCTCTCGTCGACCACGCGGGCGCCGCGGCCCACGGCTCGCTGGTGCGTGGCCAGCAGCGTGGCGCCGTCCAGGCCGCCGACGGTGGCGTGGATGGTGATGGTGGCGGCGGTCGCCCGGACCTCCACGAGCTGGCGGTGGCGGACCCGGCGGGCCGGCACGGAGTAGAGGTTCCCGGCGTAGGCGACCAGGCAGTCCTTACCGACGTGCCGCAGATGCCGGTCGGCCACCACATACGCCCTGGCCGGGATCGGCCGCAGCGCGGCGTGGTCGCGGACCGCCCGCACGCCGATGATCTCGCCGTGGGTGCGATGCCGCACGGCCCGCCGCTGCGGCACCCAGGCCACGAA
>NZ_JBEYSU010000133.1:0-1826 GCF_040704235.1 Micromonospora sp. NPDC047707 | reverse complement strand
CGCCGAACACGAGGCACTACACGCGATGACCCACCCGGTCACCGCAGCCCTGAAAACCAGCTAACCAACTCTCCATCAAACCCGGGGCTTGACAGTTGGCCATGGATCGTCGATATTCACCGGCGTGCTCCTGGCATTCCAGCCCGAAGGCTGCGGACTCGCTGTCGTCCTTCGCCCTGCAAGCGGCTCTCCCGCTTTCCACGGCGGGGCGTGACTCCCGCGACTACTACGACGACTCCGCCCCGTCCCTTGGCCGTCAGCCGACGGTGGACCTGCCCGCCACCGCCCTGGTCGGACGGCGGGAAGGGCGACCAAAGGACGGTTCCCGTGTTCACTGTGTTCCGATCGGCGGGGGCGGTGCCCAGCTTTGCCCCGGTAGCCTCGCCACGGGTACGCCGCAGGCCTTCCCCGATGGCCTCCATTCCGGAGATGCTCTCCGGATCAGGAGTCGACGCCCACGCACAACCAAGGGCGTCGCGTACTACTGCCCGGCCCCTATCCGCCAGGTTTGAGCCGGTTCCACCCTTACGGGGGTTCAACCACTGGTTCACTCGCGTTACACCTACCCGCCTCGCTAGCCGGGCCCGCGCCGTCTGGCCGTACCGGCAAGTCCCGTCGTTGTCGCGGCTGCTTCCCACCCTTCCCCGCACCTCCGGAGTCAGGCTGCCGCCAGCTTCACCGAACTGCTGCGACAGCCCGGCGGAGGGTCCTTGCACCCCTCTCGGAAACACAGCGCCTCACGGCGCACTTGCACGACGTGGAAGTGATCGACGACCAGCAGCGCGTGGGGCAGTATCTGCCGGATCGCGGCCTTGAACACGGTGCACATGTCGATCGCTACCGCTTGGACCTGCTCACGCCAGGCTGGTGGGCGTTCGCTCAGCCAGCCGGCGACAGCCGCGGTGGTGCGGCCTTCGACCTGGGCGAGCAGGCCCTGTCCACCGGAAAGATCGACGAAGCCGACGTGCCACCGGTCCGCGGTCGTGGTCCAGGAGTCTGCCTGGGCATCCCATTTCCAGTGGGGTTTGCCCCGGCGGACCTCGTCGATCCCGAGCACTGTGACCGGTTCCGGCCGTGCGGCAACACCGCCTTCGCGTGGGCGGTGAACGCGTCGGCGACGACAGGCCACGAGACGCCGTGATCCCGAGCGGCCTGCACGATCGTGCGACCTGCGTCGGCGACCGCCGCCCCGGCAGCCTGCCGTAACCGGGTGGTCAGCCTGGATCGGGCCGGGACCTGCGCTACCTGCTCAGTGAACGACTTGCGCGGACAGGCCGGGGTCGGGCAGTACCAGCGGCGCTTGCGCCAGCGCAGCCGTACCGAACGCCCGGAGACCGGCAGGTCCCGCGGCCGGGTCGTGGTCCACTGCTTCACCCTCAGCGCACGCTGACCGCACTGCGGACAGCATCGTGCCTGATCACAACCGGTGGACAGGTCCACCACCGGGACACCCGCGGCGTCCACCTCGACCCGCTCAGCGACCAGGCCGTCCAGGCCCAGCAGCCGGGTCGTATCGTTGACCATGCTCGCAGTTCTTCACTTGTGACCATCCAAATTCGACACTCAGATGATCACCGGCGAGCTGCGAGCCCTTCACATTCGGGTCGACCCCAGCCACGAACCCCGCTCAAGTTCGAAGAGCCACTATGCGGTGGCCAGGGTCTCCTCGGTCGGGCAGGCTTGATCCTGTCCGGGGTTCTCGGTCAGGTCGAGGCTCGCCGGAGGCGACCGTGAATCGGCCTGGGTTTCTCGGAGGGCATGATCTAACAGGGAGAGGATCATGCCAGCACCGAAGAAGTATGACGATGAGACGCAGGCGCGTGCGG
>NZ_JBEYSU010000132.1:0-1967 GCF_040704235.1 Micromonospora sp. NPDC047707 | reverse complement strand
TGGGAGATCCGCGACGACATCCACAAAGCGTTCCAAACCCTCGCCTGCGCCATCACCTGCTGGCGCCGACTCCAACGCTCAAAGAGTTAGGAGTTTAAAAACTTGCTCCCATGGCGGGGTGGGGCACCCGGAATACCTGAACCGCTGGTAGCAGCGAAGCTTGTTGTGCACCAGCTGCATCCTGTTCGCATGCGCACGTCCCGCACGCAATCTGGCTGTGAGTACTTCACCCTGACCTCATCGCCGGCGCCGTTACGGTCGACTGAATCCCCACCATCTAATCGACGGGGACGGAATCCAGAGCATCCGGCTTATGCCACCCGGTTCGGCCGCCGCTTATCCGCGAACGGCACCACGGCATTGACATCGCCTTCGTGGCGTCGGGCGGTCTGGCGCACCCGTTGGTCAGCCCAGACAACTGCCCGTCCGGGCGCGCCAGATCCGGACCCTCGAAGCATACCCTCTCTACCAAGTGCTGTGCCAGCAGAAGAGAGTTCCCATCGACTCTTTGCACGTCCGATAGTCCCGGAGCATCGCCTGCCCTTCCCGCCGAGGATCTATGCCTGGCGCGTCAGACATGGACACACCTCAGCGATGTCTGATTCGGACATTCCGGACCCGTACTCCAATGCCCCATATCTGTTGAATTCTGCCTAACGGCTATATTCCAACATCTGAGTTCTTAGCACCGCGCCGTCCATAATCCTGGGTAGAAGCCGTTTGAGGGGTACGTCAGAAGCCGGATGTCGCTGGCGACTTTCGCCGGCACACTTGCTGTATGCCTGAGAGTTCGACTCTAGCTGCATTCGTGCTGGCCTCCGCGGCTCTGATCGTGGTTCCCGGTCCCAACCTGATCTATATCCTGAACGCTACGCTGAGCCAAGGCCGGCGCGCTGGCGTTATGTGTGCGATAGGTGTGGAGATCGGCACGCTTGTACATGTGATAGCTGGCGCGCTGGGGATCGCGGCAGTAATCGCATCATCGACGGTGGCATACCAGACCCTACGCATCGCCGGCGCGGTGTACCTTGCCTTCCTCGCTCTTCGTGCGCTCCAGCAACCGGTAGAACTGCTCTTCGGCGACCCAATGTCCCGCCGGCACTGGTTGCAGCTGATTCGCGAAGGAGCGTTGGTCAACCTGCTCAACCCGAAGGTGGTTATTTTCTTTCTCGCCTTTTTGCCGCAGTTTATGAGAGGGGCCAACGCGCACGGCCAGGCGATCGTATTGGGCGCAATTTTTGCACTAATGGGACTCTGCATTGACCTAACCTATGCCGTTACGGGTGGGCTGCTGCGCGGATGGCTAACCAGCCAACCGACGGTAATCCGTTGGCAACGCTATTTCACGGCCGCGCTCTACCTCTCGCTCGCCCTCGTCACCCTGCTCAGCGGCGCGGAAAGCTGAGGATAGGCTGTCATAAGAGGTCGGATTGAATTGGCCGGGCTGTACGCGTATGCAAGAGAAATCCCTGGATGAAGAAGTTTGCCCGTTGTCCAGGGCATCACCAACGCTGCCGATGGACGCGTCGATGCCGGCATCGAGCAGGTGGGTGGTGAACCGGAACGACCTGTACTGCCTGGGCTCAATCGGTCGTTGCAACACTTGCTGGTTGGAGCAACCGTAGCTGCTCGTCGAGGACCTCGGCGGGCGTCTTCCAGCCGAGGACCTTGCGGGGTCTGCTGTTGATAGCGGCCTGGACGGCGAGGAGGTCATCGAGGGGTCCAGCGGGACAGGTCGGTGCCCTTGGGGAAGTACTGGCGCAGCAGGCCGTTGGTGTTCTCGTTCGTGCCGCGCTGCTAGTAGTGCTTTGTTAGGTGGGCGTGTCGTTGGGTCGTGGGAGTGGTCCGGGGTAGTTCGATGTTGCGGTGACGCCTGACGAGCTTTCTGTTGTGCGGCAAAGGCTTGAGGCGTTCGCCGTGGACGTGTTCGCCCCGTTGGTTCGGTCGGATCAGCGGGCCAAGGGTGA
>NZ_JBEYSU010000131.1:0-1989 GCF_040704235.1 Micromonospora sp. NPDC047707 | reverse complement strand
CCTGTGTTCCGCAAGATCACCTTGCTCTAGTGTCATGAAATCGGGGGTTGAGCTGGGTAAACGCGGCTTGGCCCAGTGACATGGCGTGTCACTAGGCCGGGGTGTTCGTGCTGGTCAGGCGGTCGTGGGTGTCGCGTCGATGATGCGGGGTGGCTCGGTGACCTTGAGCTTGGCGAACAGCGTTTTCTGGGGCTGGGACAGTTCGGTGCGTTGGCAGAAGGTGCCGGCGGGGCCGGTGAATACGCCGATGTGCAGCCGTTCGACTTCTGCGCGGATCTTGTCCCAGGTGTGGCCGGTGCCGGTCTCGGCGACGCGGATGAGCAGCAGCGCGAGCCAGCAGAGCAGGATGTGGGCGCGGATGCGGTCTTCGCGTCGGTGGAACACCGGCCGCAGGTCCAGGGTGGTCTTCATGTCGCGCCAGCCGCGTTCGACTTCGAGGAGTTGCTTGTAGCCCAGGGCGATGTCCTCGGCGGACAGTTTCGGGTCGGAGCAGCGCAGAAGGTACTTGCCGTCCAGGCGCTGCTCGGCCTTGACCGCCGCTTGGTCGATGCGTAGCAGGCCGCCGGGTGTGACGCGTAGGTAGCGGTGCAGGCCGGGCTTGGTGGAGATCACCCCGCGCAGCTCGGCGCGTTTCGTGGCGCTCAGCTTGTCCGAACCGTCGATCTTGGCGGTGAGCTGGGCGATCAGCCGCTCGCGGATGGCGGCGTCACGTTGGGCGGCTTCGGGGTTGAAGCAGATCACGAACCGGTCGTCGGCGCTGATGTTGACTTCCTTGACCTGCAGGTTGTCGGCGACGGTGGCGTAGCGGCCCTGCCGGGCCAGGGCGGCGTCGGCCTCGGCGGTGCCGGCGCGCAGCTTCTCACCGAGGATGTAGCCGCCTGCGCCCTGCTGCAGGAACCTTCTGTTCTCCGCGGAGGCGAAGCCGCGGTCGGCGACCCACACGACACGGGCGAGGCTCCACTCCCGCATGTCGGTCTTGACCTGGCGGATCAGCGCCGAGTCACCGGTGTTACCCGGCCAGCACCACACCCGCACCGGGATGCCGGTGCGGGTGACGGCCATGCCGACCACGACCTGCGGCAGGTCGTCGCGCTGATCCTTGCTCTTGCCGTGGGCGCGGAACCCGGCCTGCTTGACCGCCGCCGGGTCACCTTCGGCCACGACCCGGCCCTTGTCGTCGCGCCAGAGCAGGTCGTCGGCCTCGTCGAGCTCGAAGTAGGTGCTGGTCGTGTCGAAGAACAGCAGGTCGACTTCGAGGTTGAGCAGGTCGGCGATCTGGTCGTAGATCGCCCGGGTCAGCGCCGGTTCGACACCAATCAGCTCGTCCATCGCCCGGTAGCAGGCATCATCGGAGAGCGCGTCCAGACCGGGCATCGCCACGTCGTGGCAGACCCACTCGGCTGCCGCCAGCTTGCTCGATGGCGCCAGGGCCCGGTTGGCCACCAGGGCGAACAGCACCCGTTCCACGTCGGCTTCCCGCCAGCGGGTACCCACCAACCCTGTAATGATCTTGCCGATGCCCAGCTGCCGCCACAGCCCGTCCAGCAGCCACACCCCACCCAACGGCCGCGACTGCACAAACGACAACCCGGCCGGAGCCGTCGCCGCCAGGGCATCGGACGGGTCCAGCAGCCGCGATAGCGCGTCCACCAGGCGGCGCACCCCAGCGACATCCAACTGGTCCTCGCGCCCGAACGAGTACAACACCCGCGTCTTGGACGCCTTGACCACCGGATCCCACTCGTTGTGGGCCAGCTGCAGATAGCGGATCGTCTGCCCGTCGCGGGTCTTACGCGTCGACGCCTTCACGTACACGCGCCAGACCATACACCGACTATGTCGCAACCGATAGATCTCCAGCTAGACAGAGTTATCCACAGATAGGCGTGTCACTAGGGATTTTCGTCGTTTCCACCAGGCTGCGATCCCGTGACCTGCGACTTCACGGCCGCCAGCCGACTATATCGATGTGATCTTGCGGAACGCAGG
>NZ_JBEYSU010000130.1:128-1999 GCF_040704235.1 Micromonospora sp. NPDC047707 | reverse complement strand
ACCCGGATCGCGATCGTGCTCGACAACTACTCCCCGCACCTGAGCACGAACAAGGACACCCGAGTCGGCGACTGGGCTACGGCCAACAACGTCGAGTTCGCCTATACCCCGACCAACAGTTCCTGGCTCAACCGCATCGAGGCCCAGTTCACCGCCCTGCGCTACTTCACCCTCGACGGCACCGACCACACCAGCCACAAGCAGCAGGGCAGCATGATCCGCCGCTACATCATCTGGCGGAACAACCACGCCGCCGACGAACGCCTACGCGAGGTCGTCAACAGGGCGAACGTTGCCTGATGCGGCACTAGGTACCAGATGCAACCGTGTTGCGCGCCACTCAGAAGGCGTCTAGGCCGTCGAAGAATGGTGGTGGTCGACCAGCCGGCCTCGATCGGCGCCCCGCCGGTCGCGGTGGCGCGGGCATGCGGGCATCAGGTGGCCTACCTGCCGGGGCTGGCGATGCGCCGCATCGCGGACCTGCATCCCGGTGCGGCGAAGACCGATGCCCGCGACGCCTACGTCATTGCCGACGCGGCTCGCACCCTGCCGCACACGCTGCCGCGGGTCGACGCCGGTGACGAGGCCTTGGCCGAGTTGGAGGTCCTGGTTGGCTTCGACGACGACCTCGCTGGTGAGGCGACCCGTGTGTCGAACCGGATCCGGGGGCTGCTCACGCAGATCCACCCCGCTCTGGAACGGGTCCTCGGTCCGAAAGTGCAGCACAAGGCCGTCTTGGAGCTGCTGTCCCGGTGCGGCGGACCAGCAGGGCTGCGCAAGGCCGGCCGACGCAAACTGCTGTCCATCGCCGGCCCCCACACCCCTCGCCTGGGCCAACGACTGGTCGAGCAGATCATGACCGCACTCGACGAGCAGACCGTCACCGTCCCCGGCACCCAGGCGGCGGAGACGATCCTGCCCCGCCTCGCCGACAGCCTCCGCGACATCCTGCGACAACGCGACCAGCTCGCCGGCGAGGTCGAAAGGATGCTCGATGCGCACCCTCTCGCCCCGGTCCTGACCTCGATGCCCGGCATTGGTGTCAGGACCGCCGCCCGGATCCTCCTCGAAGTCGGCGACGGCACCGCCTTCGCCACCCCCGGCCACCTCGCCGCCTACGCCGGCCTGGCCCCCGTCACCCGACGATCCGGCAGCAGCATCCGCGGCGAACACCCACCTCGCGGCGGCAACAAGCAGCTCAAACGGGCGTTCTTCCTCGCCGCGTTCGCCGCCCTCGCCGACCCCACCAGCCGCGCCTACTACGACCGCAAACGAGCCGAAGGCAAACGCCACAACAACGCCGCCCTCATCTGCCTCGCCCGACGCCGCTGCGACGTCCTGTTCGCCATGCTCCGCGACAAGATCCCCTACCAACCCCGCCCAACAAGCCCCGTCCCCGCTATGACGAAACCCATAGGGACACCCCCCCCGGGGGCTTGAGGTCACAAGATCCGCCCGGAATGCCGCTTAACAGCTTTTCCGCTTGGGCGGCCTAGTTTAGCGCCGATTACACCAACTTGTGGCTTGTGAATGCCGCCTGCCCTGCACTGTAAGCATGGAATCGCACAGAATCTAACACTGACTGGGCCCGCCCGCTCAGAGGACGGGCCCAGGGCCCCGCGCTAGGGGCGCGCCGATGGGATCAGGGCGAAGAACGGCTGGAGTTGGCTAGCCAGGCCGGCTCGGGCTCGTCACCGGGCTTGCCACACCCGACATTGGGCTCAGAGTAACCAGACAAGGCCTACTCGGGCTCGGAATCGGGCTCGCCACACCCGGCCTACTCGGGCTCGGAATCGGGCTCGCCACACCCGGCCTACTCGGGCTCGGAATCGGGCTCGCCACACCCGGCCTACTCGGGCTCGGAATCGGGC
>NZ_JBEYSU010000129.1:0-2088 GCF_040704235.1 Micromonospora sp. NPDC047707 | reverse complement strand
ACCGACTCAAGCAGTGCCGCAGTGTCGCCACCCGCTACGACAAGACCGCCACCTCGTACCAGGCCACCGTCACCATCGCCGCGCTACTGCAATGGTTATAAACCTTTGAAGACACTGCCTAGCCCCTCCCGGTGATCCCGACGTCCCCGGTGGTCAGGAACGGGGTCGCGCTGGTCTGGCTGCGGCCGAAGCGGTCGGTGTAGCGGATCACCGGGGCGTACCCGTGGCCGAGCAGGTAGACGTTCGCGCCGTCGAGGCGCAGCGGCGAGTTGACCGAGAACTCGGCCGGGCGCGGGGCGCCACCGTCCTCGTCGACACTCACCTTCGCGTTGAAGAACTCGGGCTGGCCGTTGGACTCCAGGAACCGCGTCTCGAAATCGTCGAGCCGCATGCAGAAGCCCGGCAGATCGGCGCTGCCCACGCGGGCGCCGAAGTTCGTCTCGGCGTACTGCTGCTGGGTGTTGCAGAACGCGTTGTCCGCGCCGGCTACCAGGAGGCGGTTGCCGCTCCAGCCGTACCACGAGCCGAGCGCGACGCCGACCAGCACCACCACCATCGAGGTGTGGAAGAGCAGGTTGCCGGTCTCCTTCAGGTAGCCCTTCTCGGCGGAGACCTCGTCGCCCCGGACCACCACGCGCCAGCGGCGGCGGCGCAGCGACTCGGCGATCGCGGCGGCTCCCCCGGGCGGGGCGGCGAGGACGGCGTGCTGGGGCAGGCGGTCCAGCCGCTTCGGGACGGCGGGCGGCTGCGAGCGCAGGGCCCGCACGTGGTCGCGGAGGCGGGGCGTGATGCAGCCGATCAGCGACGTGAAGAGCAGCAGGTAGATCGCCGAGAACCAGACCGACCCGAACGCCTCGAAGGCGCCAAGCCGGTCGAGCACCGGGGCCAGGTCGGGGTGGGCGGCGAAGTAGTCCCGTACGTCCTCGGGGTTGACGCCGCGCTGCGGGAGGACGGAGCCGGGGATCGCGGCGACCGCGAGCAGGAAGAGCAGCACCAGCGCGGTACGCATGCTGGTGAGCTGCCGCCACGAGTTGCGCAGCAGCGCCAGGACCGGGTTGGGGCGGCGCCGGGGCGCCTCGGCCGGCGGGGCCGGCCGGTCGTCCACGACGGTCATCAGATGCTCACCTCACGGGCGCCGACGGTCGCCTGCAACGAGTTTGTGCCTTCTTGTGTTGGCTTCCTGGACGAGATCCACCACCTTCGGCTGGGCGGTTTTCAGGGGTGGGCGGCCTCCACGACTGAGCCACATCCACGTAACGCCTGCCGTCCACGTCGTACACCCATTGCCCCTCTCGACCCGATGAAGCGCGGCCTGCCGCCACGGCACGGAAAGCACACCAGGTAGTTCTGCGGGCCTGGCGAATCGCGCACACGCTCCCTACCACCGGGCTCTGTCATTCTGCCTATGTCGGTTCTCCCGGTGCTATAAGCCCTCACCGCCGGAGTTGGGCGGGGAAGCAGGTCGAGGTTGTTCCTGCCCGGATGCCCTTCGCCCGTCTGCCCGTCATAAAGCAGGCCAAGTGCTCGCAGATCGGCTTGCCGCCGCGCCTGAAGGAGATTCGCCTTCCTTTCCACGTTCTCCATCCACCTACCCAGCTTGATCCCGTTCGAGGCGACGTAGCTACGGTGCACTCGCAGTGCCCGAACTCACGGTGAAACGCCTCGGCAGCTGCCAAGGCGTCGCGCCATCGCTGTTCCCTGACCAGCGGGCGGTCCCAGAGCACGCTCAGGTCGGTCAGGGCGCCCTGCTGCTCGAACTCAGATGGCGGCCTTGGAGCCGCTGGTGGTAGAGCCAGAAGCCGAGGCGATACCCGTCAGCTGTCCGATAGGACTGTGGAACGTTCACATTGCCGTACTCAGCCCTTGTACCATCGCGCCCGCAGCAGGCTCCGGTGCCAGTCCCGGGGCCAGGGCGGGCTCCACTCGGGGTCTAGGTTGCGTAATGCGTCGCGCCGCTCCTGGGGCAGTTTGTCGGCCCGGCGCCTCTGATTGGCTAGTAGTGCTTTGTTAGGTTGGTGGTCGTCGTTTCCGTCGGATGGTTCTGATCTTGCGTCGGCAGGTGGGGCATGCGCCGGTCCAGGTGGCGAG
>NZ_JBEYSU010000128.1:0-2108 GCF_040704235.1 Micromonospora sp. NPDC047707 | reverse complement strand
AACGGTTGGCTCGACACCACCGGACCTACCGAGGGCCTTCTCTCACGTCCAACACGACACGCCGACGGACCCGCCCCACTTCTCAAACGCTCACTTAGATCCCTGCTGTGGAGCAACCGTTCCCCGGTGTCGGCCGCTCCGTGACGCCTCTGTCCCGAATCCATGGATTGCCCGGCGAGTAGTCGCTCTTTGGACGTCTCGGGCTAGTTGAGGTCAACCTGCCGCAAGGTGGTGCGCGTAGCGATGTAGATGTATGGTCCGGTTTGCGCTAGCAGAGCCTCAATACGCCGCCACTGGCACAGGACAATCTCCAACTGCTCGAACGTGCCGCGGGCGTGCTCCGTCGACAACGCCACCATGCGCGCGTTGTTGTCCCGCACGGCCGCGAGTTCCCTGCGGTGCGCCTGAATCTGACCGTCCCGGGTGAGGATGAGCCACCCCCGCTGCGACACGACTGGAATCCAGTCGAGGTCCTTGGCCCCGGGAGTGGTGACCGGGCAAGCCGGCCGTGCCCGACGCTTGATGATCGCACCCGGGTCGCCCGGGTACGTCACGTCAGCACGCAGGCCGGCGAGCACGTGCGCCAGCCCTAGCACGTCGGCGTCGACGTAGAAGCGGACGTCGGTCACGCGAGGCGGCCTCACGCGGCGCGATCGGACGAGCAGGCGCGCCTACTCTCCTCATACGCAAGCGCCCATCGAACGTCGGGCACGGTTAGGTGGAACAGCTCAGCCAGGTACTCGACATCTTCGCCGGAGTCTGCCTGTTCCCAGATCGCCGCAGTGCTGATGCCCTTAACTGCGGGTCGGCCGAAGCGGGTGTCTGGGCGGATCCGGACGGTTGACTTCTCGTCCGCAGTGGGTCGCCATCCGGCGGCGAGGTCGCCTTCCCAGTCCACTCGGTCGTAGAACTGCTCCGACGGCCCCGTCAGCAGAAGCTGTCCGCTGACCTCGGCAACCATGTACCACTCTGGGGCGAGCCCAGCCGAGATCTGAGCCTTGTGCACCAGCTCTTTGTTGACGGCATACGGACGCCGGTCCGCCAACGGGTAAGGGACGCCTAGCTCCGTTCGCAGCTTGTCAATGAAGGAACGCAGTTCCTTCATTGGAACCCTGTCCCTGCGGCGGTACTGACGAAGCAAGCCGGCCTCAACGAACTCGGCCCACGTCACGGAACGCCCACCTTGCGGCTCGCTGCGAAGAATCGGCGGGTACGTCACGCCGCGACGTGTTCCACCCTCCAGCCAGTAGTGGAGGGTGCTCTGCGGAAGATCGAGCAGCCGGGCAGCCTCTGCCTCGGTGAACATCTCGGCGTGAAGGACGGTGACCACGCTGTCAGTGTTGCACCAACCACTGCTCGCGGCAGTCCGACAGTCGGTTCATTTCATCAAACGCAGTCAAGCCGTATGGCTTGGGGATCACACACGTTCGCACCTCGTGTACCGCGAACGCCGTGGCCAAGCCGAAGGGGCACCAACCCGCATCCCTCCGGGGTGGTCGGTGAACCCGACGAACAGCCGGGCCGAACGGATGACGGTTGCGGAGAGCATCCGCGATAGCGTGCCACGGTGACCAGACCCTTTGACTTGTGGGGCCAGCGAGGCTGGCGCGGGCAAGAGGTGGCAGGCGAATCCAACTACAGCAAGGAGATCCGCGCGCTCTTCGGGCGGTCGTTCGACCCCGACGGCACCGAGATCACCACGCAGGCCCACCTCATACCCGAGCCCGCCAACAAGTACGACCGCAACGCTGTCAAGGTTGTCTGCTCCGGCAAGTGCGTCGGCTACCTTCCCAAGGAAGATGCGGCGCGGTACGCACCCGTTTTGACGCAACTGATCAATCAGGGTTGGACGCCGCAAGTCCAGGCCGACGTGTGGGGCATGGAGCGGCCGGACTGGGACAACCCTCGCCGAACCAGGTTTGTCTGCTCCGTCAGGATCGACCTCGCCGAGCCCCACATGATCGTGCCAACGAACATGCCTCCGTCGGACCTCCACACGGTTCTTCCCACAGGTTGTCAAGCCCCGGGTTTGATGGAGAGTTGGTTAGCTGGTTTTCAGGGCTGCGGTGACCGGGTGGGTCATCGCGTGTAGTGCCTCGTGTTCGGCG
>NZ_JBEYSU010000127.1:0-2150 GCF_040704235.1 Micromonospora sp. NPDC047707 | reverse complement strand
AGCTCGACGGATAGCATGAACGGGCCTCATCCCCGCCACAGTTGCAGTTGTCCACACAACGCGATCATGGCGGGGATGATCCATTTGTCGAGCACCCAACATCGACGTGCCTCGCCGTCACACAACGCCCCGAACCGGTTACCCGACAGTCTCTAAGCACGCCCGACGGCTCGAACCCGGGCACCTGAGGTCAGGGAATCTGCGCCAGCGCCAGGAGGCAGGAGGCAAGGAGCACCGCGGTCGCGATTGGCCAGGGCCCCCAGCGACGGGTTCGGGGAAGCCGGATCAGCGAGATCACGAGGCAGACGGCGCGCCGCACCGCGCCGTGTACGATCGGCGTCGTAGACCAGGGAGTCGAGGACAACGCTACGTGCCGTGTGCCTGAAGGCTCTCTGGCTCCTTTCTCTCTTCCTCTACCGACACAAACCGCCCTCCTACGTCCTTGAGCTTTTGCCATCGGATAGGGAGGCTGCAAGGGAAGTTTTCGTTCAGCAGGGTCAACCAGAGGACGACTGGTTTACAGTCGCGGGTCTTGCAACAAGGGCTGCGGCTCCCGATATCTTTGAGAAGCTCAAGTCCGCCGAGTATGGAGGATCCGAGCGTCTCGCCTTGGCCAACTATGGCTTTGACTATGCCATGGGGGAGTTCGATCCCAGCTTCGCGATCATGGCGGGTGAGGACGACCTGAATGACTTGATTCGGCTAGGCGTTCTACTCCGCGATCTTTACCATGACCATAAACGTTTGGCTGGACTGATCAAGAGTGATCCGGGAAGCATTCGAAGACGATTGGTTCTGATGTGCGTCGGGTTCGGCGCACATAAGCGGTCACCGACAATCTTACAAATCTCGCCGAGCCGTAATCCGCCACGCAGGACCCTGGGCCGCGCGTATGGACCCCGTCTGGTAAAAGTGGCGGTCATGTCAGGACCACCGATCGAGGGAAGCCCACATGTCTGGGCGCGGGATATGCGGCGACTAATCGAGGCGCGCCGGTATCGAGAAGCGGAGGAGGTGCTGCGCGAGGCGGCCCTGTCCGACCCGCAAGCCGCTCGCGAGCTGGGTCATTTGCTGCTTCAGGTGTCGTGGGAGGACACACCGCCTACTGGGTTCAGTCCTGGTGGTGCTTCGCCTGCCGAAAAGTGGTTGCGGCGTGCGGTGTCGGAACGACCGGATGACGTGCGGGCGATGGTTCTTTTGGCCGGGCTGCTCATGAGCCAATGTGATCAAATACTTGACGTTGTCGCCACATGGTCCATGCCCGACGACCGTTGGGAGGATGACGACGACCTCGAAGATGACGACGACGAGATCGACGACTGGAACGATCCCGATCCGGTCAGCGGTCCAGACTCGGCGCAGTACGCGGCCGAGATAAGGGCGTGGGAATCGGACCTGTCGCGCCGGGCCGATCAGGCACGGCACTGGTATCAGCAGGCGCTTACCTTCGACCCCGGCTGCGGGAGCGCTGCGAGCGGTTTGGCGTTCCTGCTCAGCCAAGCAACATCATGGCTGCCTGACACTGACCGTTCGAGTGTCACGGCCTCCGCGAAGCGGGCGTTGGAGATCAATCCGGTGGAGCCGGTCGCGATGTGGGTGCTGGCTGAGGCGACCGGCGACGACCGGCTGCGCCAGCGGGCGGAGGCTTTGAGCCCAAGGATCCCGCAGCCGAAGTGGAGACCGGCCAGCGCAGGCGGAACCGTCACACCGTTCGGCCATGGCGAGCTCAGTCGGTACTCCTACATAGTGGCAGAGACCCAGGTAATGATCAGCAACAGCGGGGACAGTGTCACCCGCTACGCCGTGCTGCGTGACTTGGAGCAGGCGCGCTGGTTTAGCCGGCGGTGCAACCTGATGCAGGATGCCGTGATGCACGTGTACGAGCGCGGCATCCTCACCACCCGCCACCGCGCTGTGATGGGCAAGGACATCGCCCAGATACTCGACGAACAACCCGCGGAGACCTTCACCGGTGAATCCCTTCCGGCCGGCCACCCGGTCCGCCACGACGGCGTGCCGCTGCACTATGGCATCAACGGTGCGTGGATGGCTGACTAACGATCTTGTGCGCAATTGGTAGGGCTGGTGAGCTGCGGTGATTCGGTTCCGGCTACCAGGTGACCATGCGGTCGGACACCAGCCCGGCAACA
>NZ_JBEYSU010000126.1:0-2159 GCF_040704235.1 Micromonospora sp. NPDC047707 | reverse complement strand
GCATCCAGTACCGCCCCGACCTACTCGACGGGTTCCTCGCTCACACCGGCCTGACCCTCGAACCCGACACAACCTGACCATTCAAGATCTGTAGCTGTTGTCGCCAGCGGCAGTGGTCAGACCCATGACACGGCCGAGGCCGCACACGGGTTTTCCAACGTGTCGTTCGAGCAACTGACGGCCCTGGCGGGGTAGGCCGCGCAGGTCGTCCTCTGTGAGGGCTTGGTCGCCTCGGGCGATGCGCGCCAGCGGTAGCCCGGTAGCTTGGTGGAGGCGCTGCTCAGCGGTCAAGGTCGTCGTGCTGGCGGGGAAGTAGCAGCGCATACATGGACCGGTGGGCAGGGCTTCGTGCAGGCTGACCGTGGTGCCGGCGCGTCCACCGGTGCCGCCGTCAAGGACAAGGTCGGCATAGATGCGTTGGAGGTCGTGGCGTGCGGCGATGTTGTCGACGGCGCCGAGCACTATCTGCGGCATAGGCTTGTGGCCCGCGTCGATCTGGGCGATGAAGTCGTCGACCGTCCCGTGAACGCGGCGAATGTTCATGTGTTGGAGCGCTGCTTCGACTATGTCAACCTTGGGGAGTCGGGCGGCGGCGTCTTGACCGGTTCCGAGGCTGTAGGTGATCACGTTCGGCGGTTCGAAGATCTGGCGGTCGACGACGATCATCTCTCCGGTTGCTTCCAGGGCACGAAGGATGAGCGCGACGGCGGTGCCGATCGCACCCGCGCCGATGAGCGCCAGTCGCTCGACATGAAGGTGCTGCGGAGCCTGCTCATGTGGTGAGAAAAGTGCGACTGGGCAGAAGTCGAGCGCCTCGATGTGGCGGTGTGATCCTGGTCGGAGCGCGGTGACCGTCTTGAAGATCTCGCCGGTGAGCATGGCGGCGGTCAGGACGGAGCCGAGGCCGCTGCCGGCGTACCTTAGCTTCGGAAACGGGTGTCCTGGCCGTCGGATGTGCGTGCCGTGTCCGTCGGGGACGCCGCTGAGGTGCGCGGCTGCATGGTCGACACCGACCTGCACGTGGAGCGCGTTCGGCGGTGGAGCCCCAACCGTGATCGGGCGCTCCGGGTCGATACCGGCGGCGATGCTTGCGACTTGGTCTAGGAGGTCGTCACTCAAGCGCCGGGAGCCGTGACCGGGGTCGAGACTGAGTTGGATGGGCAAACGCCTCAGGTCTGCGACAAGGACGCGGAGGCACATGCTGCTGCCGGGCACAGTGGTGTCCACGGAGATATGGACCTGGGACGCTTCGATCCGGCCGCGAAGGCTTTCCGGTTCACCGCCCGTCGCGGATGTGGCGAGCAGAAGGCTGCGGCTGTAATCAGTCGGCACGTACACCATCTCCGTCGAAGACAACACTGTCGGTACGGGCCGTCGGGTCGCATCGTGGCGCCTCGGTCGGGGTCCAGTCCGATGTGAAGGTCCACCAGCGCCACCGAGCGGGGTCCTCGGGTGGGTTGTCGAACGTGGGGACAACCGCGCTACGGAAGCCCTTCACTCGCAGGCCACCCTCACGGTCGGTCCGGGACAGGAACGCTTCTTCAGCGTGCGAGTGAACCATCGCGCGGACCTGCAGCTCGTTGTCTTCGGCCCAGGTGAAGATCGCGTCGAAGGCGGGCCTGGTGACGATGAACAACCCGTGCTTGCGGACGATTCCGGTCGTGCCAGCGACCGCGACGACGCTCACCGTCGAGTCGCCGGGTTTTGTGAGCAGGAGGCCACCGGTCTCGACGCCGGCTCGGCCGTACCGGCGGATATCGGCGCAAAGGCGGGTGACGGCTGGAGCCGGCACGATGAGGTTGGGCTGACTCATGCGGCTCGTGCACCCCCGACCCGGTTGATGTCCTCGACGAGGTTCTCGACGACGAAGAGGAACGGATTGCCGGTGTTGCGCCAGGCGTGCGGGCCGGTCGCCCATTCCGCGTGGAGGGCCTGTCCCTCGGCGGTGAAGGGCTTGCAGATGTCGTTCGGGGCGCGATATCCACTCGCAGCGGGCCAGCCCCGGGCATCGCTGGTCGGCTGGCCGATCGCGGGAGCGAACAGTAGCGATGGTGGCCGGTGGGGGTAACTGTTCAGCTGGTTTGGGGTAGCCAGGTCTGTCGGTTGTGGAGTCGGGTGAGGGCTTCGAGGGCGTTGATGCCTTGCTTGCGGGCGGTGGA
>NZ_JBEYSU010000125.1:0-2164 GCF_040704235.1 Micromonospora sp. NPDC047707 | reverse complement strand
AACGGTGGCACGTCGAACGGACAAACAGCTGGCACAACGCGTTCAACCGACTCCAACGCTGCCACGAACGAACAGAGAAAGTCATCGACGCCTACTTCGACCTCGCCGACGCGATCATCACCGTCCGCAGCCTCATCCGACGCGCATGGACCCTCTACCGATGGGACAACCGACCCACCCGCCGCCGATGACCCACCAACCATTCCGCGCAACCTCCTAATAGTGCTTTGTTAGGTTCTGTGGCGTTTGTTGCGGTGTAGCGGTTTCACGGGTTGGTGGCAGGTGAGGCAGGCGCCGGTCCAGGTCGCGAGGAGTTGTTGCAGCTCGCGGATGACGGTGTAGAGGGTCAGGCCGGCGCATCCGCTTTTCACTCGAAAGTGACGGCGACAGGTCCATCAGGCTGATGCTGGGCGGGGTTCGATCGTGACGTGGAAGCCTAGTTGTTCGAGGCGTTCGACGAGCCTGCGGCGTTGGCGGTCGGGGTTGATGAGGTTGAGGTAGTAGTCCGCGCCGAGGTCTTGGTAGGTGTTGCCACCGGCCAGGATGTGCCACATCGCGACGAGGTGGCTGTGGGCCACGGCGACCAGGGCCCGTTTCGCGCCGCGTCTGGCGGCTATGCGCCTGTACTGGGCGCTGGCGTAGGTGTTCTTGGTGCGGACCGCTGACATCGCGGCGATGCCCAGGGCGGCCTTGAGCCATCGGTTGCCTGGTCGGGTGTGCGTGGGTTTGGCCTTGCCCGCGGTCTTGTTGTTCCCAGGGCAGACCCCAGCCCAGGACGCCAGATGTGCTGCGGAGGCGAAGCGGTGCATCTCGGGCCCGATCTCGGCAAGGATCGTCTGGGCACCACGGCGGTCGACGCCGGGGATGGTGTCCAGGAGCGCGATCTGCGGCTCGTAGGCCGCCGTCTCGGCGTCGATGCGTCCACCGAGGTCGGTGATCATCTTGTTGATGAAGTCGAGGTGGTCGAGGACCTGCTGGCAATAGAACGCGTGGTGGTCGGAGAACCGGCCGACGAGGGCGTCGGCCAGGGCGCCGAGCTTCCTGCGCATCGTGCCCAGCGCGAGGTCCGCAATCACGTGCGGGTCGCGCTCACCGGCGATCAGCGCCTCGATCATCATTCGCCCCGACCGGCCGGTGATGTCGGCAGCCACGACACCGAGCTTGACGCCGGCGTCCTCGAGAATCTTCTCCAACCGCTGCTTCTCCCTGGTCCGCTCGGCCAACAGAAGCGTCCGCCTGCGGGTCAGATCGCGCAGCCGACGCATCGGTGGCGGCGGAACGAACGACGGCCGCACCAGGCCGTGTGCGACCAGATCGCAGATCCACTCAGCGTCGGTCATGTCGGTCTTGCGTCCCGGGACCGCACGCATATGACGGGCATTGAGCAGCCAGCACTCGAACCTGTCCTCCAGCAGGTAGAAGACTGGCTTCCAGTAGTCGGAAGTCGACTCCATGCCCACCCGGGTAACCTCGTGCTCGGCCAGCCAGTCGGCCAGAGCCAACAGGTCCGCGGTCATGGTCGTGAACTTGCGCTTGACCATCCGAGCGCCGCTCTTCGGACCGGGGATCCGAACGCAGGCCACCAGCGACGCCTTCGCGATATCCAAGCCGGCCGTCCGCTCGGCTACCACTTCGATGCCCATCCTCCTCGGCTCCTTCCCACGACGAGCGGACAAGGCGCGACCGGGATGACGGGAACCAAATCTTCAAAGAGTTTCACTCGCGTGCTCGGGGCAACGGTCCAGGGGCTCCTGCCCTCGGCTCCCACGTCCGATTGGGTCACAGGCTCGAAGCGCCACTAAAGCGATCGACGTCTACCACCCCGGCCGCTACGAACCATTTTCATCACTCCAGGACCGCTGCACCAGCGCCGATGATTGGGTCCAGACGCAGTTCCGTGATGAACAGGTGCGCGGCGGTGACCAGGGTGACGTGGCGGTGCCACCCGGTCCAGGAACGGCCTTGAACTGGCTGTTGTCGCCGTAGCCGGCGTCGGCGGCCAGCAGTGGCGGGCGCAGCCCGTGCTCGGCCAACTCGTCGAGCATCTCCACCACCAGCGACCACTTCGGCCGATGACACCCCCTGTGTCAACCTCCCGCCGCGACAGGCGCGCTGAGCATTGCTGCGGCTCGATGTTTAGTGGGGTCGTAGAGGACGCCGTCAA
>NZ_JBEYSU010000124.1:0-2195 GCF_040704235.1 Micromonospora sp. NPDC047707 | reverse complement strand
TCACCTCGCCTCACGGCCGATCACTGTAGTTGACCGTCCATGAGGGACAGAACCACACGCCCGCCTAGATCATTCTGTTAGGAGTTCTAAGCCGGGGGCGGCACAGATTCACTCCGGGCAGCACCATGAAAGCCGCACTACCTTGCTGGCTGGCCGGCCGATCGCTGCCCGTGCGCCTTCGACGGTCCTGGCGGCGAGGCATCGTCGAAGATCCGCAGGCAATGAGCGAACGGCGGCTTCGCCACGTCGAGAAACGTGCAGCTTGAAAGGATGTGCAAGACATGGACGCTGGCGGTCTTCTCTGCAATAGACAGCGCCGACGCAATCTGCCTGTTTGAGCAGCCGTCAACGAACGGCCTAAGAACCTCGATTTCGCGCGGCGTGAGCCCGACCAAGTCGTCATTGCGGCTGTTCTCCGTTCGCTTTCTGGACCCTGCTCGGCGAAACGCGTGCACCGCCTGTGAGCAGCATCCTGAGGTCACGTCGGAGATCTTCTGCACCGAGTTGGTCGGCATGATGTGCAGCCTCGCCTAGCAGACGCCGTAGGGAGGCGCGGTCCGCTCAATGTCGGGCCGCCTCGGCGGCCCGGATTCTGGCGCGACTGACCTCCAAAGAGCGCTTTTCATCGTGGGTTTCGGCTGGTCTGGATGTGATGTAGGACGAGGATGGCCTGGACGATCGCGGTGGCACGTCGGGGGCAGCAGCGGAGCCTGGCCAGGATCTTCCAGCCCTTGAGGGTGGCGACGGCGCGCTCGCCGACGGCGCGGATCTTGGCGTGGTGCCGGTTGACCGTCTTCTGCCGGCGGGACAGTCGCGGTCGGTGACGGCGGCGCTTGAAGGGCGTGCGGATACTGCCGCCAGCGCCCTGGTATCGCCTTGTCGGCGAAGGTCATCACGTTGACGTTACGCAGCGCGTCGATCAGCCGTGGGTGCGGGTGGCGGTCAGGTCGTGCACGGTGCCGGGCAGGGCGGGTGGGGCCCAGATGACGGTCGATGGGGATCAGCGTGCCGTCGAGTATCGCGTAGGCGAGCCGGGCGATGCGCCGTATGGCCGCGTTCAGGTCCTCGGCGTGCGCGGCGAGTAGGTTGATGGCTTCTCGGGCGTACCGCCAGGCCGTCGTGACGCTGACCGCGAAGCCGCAGGCCAGACGGGCGATGGTGTCCCCGTTACGCAGATGGGCCAATGCGAGCAGTGCCGGTATCAAGACGTCGCCACCGGCCGCGGCGGCGGATGAGGTCGGCCAGGTGGTTCAGGGCGCGGCTGGACAGCGCGGCCGCAGACGGGTAAGACAGCACAGCGAGGTTCCCGGTTGGGGGCATCGGATCTTAGTCGACTGCTGTCTTACCGGGAGCCTCGTCCTATGTCGACACAGGCTCCGCCGCGCCCATCGTGAGCAGGCCCATCACGATGACAAGTCTTCATCGTGACTGATCCGGCGGGGACGGCCACCCGCCCGCTGAGGGCCCAAGCTGGCCATGCCGATCTCGTTGAACCGGTGGATCACCTGCCGCACCGAGTCCTCATCGGCCTGCACGAGCCGGGCGATGACCGGCACGCTTTTGCCTCCCGCGGAAGCGAGCACGACCACCACCCGCCGCAGCCGCACGGCGGCCCCGTGCCTCGACACACCAGGCGTTGCAGCCGCTGACCCTCTTGATCAAGTTACGAGGTCGCGCAATTTGGCGGGTTCATGGTCGGCGGGTGGGGCGGGTGTTCCAGCGGTAGTGGGTCCATGCGTGGCGGATGAGGCTGCGGATGGTGATGATCGAGTCGGCGAGGTCGAAGTAGGCGTGGATCACGTCTTCTTTGCGTTCGTAGCAGCGTTGGAGCCGGTTGAAGGCGTTGTGCCAGGCGTTCTACGCTCGACGTGCCACCGCCCGATGGCCTGGACGGGAGCCTTGACGCCTTTGCGGGCGATCTCGCCGGTCAGGCCACGTCCGGCGAGGAGGTCGCGGGTCGCGGCGGAGTCATAGCCGGCGTCCAGGTGCACGGTGATGTCCTCGGGTAACGGGATACCGCGGGCCTCGACCATCATTGAGCGTTTCATGCCTGAGACGAAACTCGGATCTTGGCCACGTGTGCGGCAGCGTCCCGGCGTGGCCGGGACACGGTGGTTTCCGGGCATGGTGGTGGGCTTGCCGCTGGTGGCGGGGTGCGGCAAGCTGGGGTGCTGGTGGGAAGAGTGACCACGTTG
>NZ_JBEYSU010000123.1:0-2335 GCF_040704235.1 Micromonospora sp. NPDC047707 | reverse complement strand
CTCGCAACCTGGACCGGCGCCTGCCTCACCTGCCATCAACCCGTGAAACCGTTACACCGCAACAAACGCCACCGAACCTAACAAAGCACTACTAGTCGCCTTTGCTCGTACCGAAGGCCCTTCCCTATGTCACGCCGCCACACCGACGCCGTCACGGTTGTCGATTTTCACCGAACCGCCGGCCTCCCGGAACCCTTATTTACCAGGCTCTAAGAGTCTGACGCTGGGAGCGTGATCTAGGGGCCCTGCATTGTCGCTTTGAGCACGCGAGTCCGCCTCTGTCCTTGCCCCCGCACCGTTCCCGCGGGTGACCGCCCCGTCGGCATGGGTGAAGGGTGACGGCGGTGGAGGAGATCATCGAGGAGCCGGTGCAGGTGGTCGCGCGGGTGTGTGCTGCGATCGACATCGGCAAGGCTGGTCTGGTCGCGTGTGTGCGGGTGCCGCACACGACTCGCCCGGACCGGCGGGTTCAGGAGGTTCGTGAGTACGCGACGGTGACGCCGGCGTTGCTGGCGTTGGCGGACTGGCTGCGTGTCGAGCGGGTTGAGTTGGTGGCGATGGAAGCGACCTCGGACTACTGGAAGCCGGTGTTCTACCTGCTGAAAGCGGCAGGCTTCCAGTGCTGGCTGCTCAACGCCAAACATGTCAAGAACGTGCCGGGCCGGCCCAAGACCGACCGGCTCGATGCGGTGTGGCTGGTAGACGGCGCCGCGCGAAACCGCCCATGCGATCAGCAAGCGTGTAGGGGCAGCGACTGGCGGGGGTCGAAGGTCCCGTTGATCTAGGGATTCCGGCCCTAACCGGGCGGGGTAGAGACGTTGACGATGTGACGAACAAAGATTAGTCGCCAACTTGCTGGAGGATTTCATGAAGCGTAGGACCCTCGACCTGCTGTTGAGCATCGGTGGGCTGGGCCTGGCGGCCCTGCTGCTCCTTGTCGGCATCGTCTTGTCGTCCAACGCCGATTTCGCCAGCTATGCGCGTGACCAGCTCGGCACCCAGAACATTACCTCTGCTCCGGTAGAACAGCTTGACGTGGAGGTGCCCGGCGATCTCGCCGGCGATCACCCGGATCAGCGCACCGCCGTCCGGCGTGGTGAGCAGCGCCGACTCGCGGCCGCGGATGTCCTGGTACTTCGGCGCGATCATCTTCGCGACCCGCGGCAGGTTGACCCACAGCTGCGTGCCGTGGAACAGGCCGCCGCTCATCACGAGGTGCTCCGGCGGTGCCTCGATGTGCAGGAGGCCGCTGCCGGCGGTCATCCACTGGGTGTCGCCGTCGGCGATCGTGCCACCGCCGCCGTGCGTGTCCTGGTGGTCGAAGACGCCGTCGATGATGTACGTGACGGTCTCGAACCCGCGGTGCGGGTGCCATGCCGTGCCCTTCGGCTCGCCCGGCGCGTAGTCGACCTCGCCCATCTGGTCGAGGTGGATGAACGGGTCGAGCTCGTTCAGCGGCACCCCGGCGAAGGCGCGGCGCACGGGGAAGCCCTCGCCCTCGTACCCGCTCGGCGCGGTGGTCAGCCGGCGGACCGGCCGGAAGGTCGTGGACTCGTCGAGCCGGGGCAGGCGGGGCAGGACGAGCACGTTGTCGACGGTGATGGCGGGCATCGCGGGCTCCTTAGCTCTCGCTGGGGTGGGCCGGGTCGCGCTCGGCGCGCAGCCGGCGCCCGAGCCGGTCGAAGATCCGGGTGAGGCAGGCGACCTCGTCGGCGTCGAGGTCGTCCATCAGATGGGTGCGGACCGACGCCAGGTGGTGCGGCGCCGCCTCCCGCAGGGTCAGCAGCCCGGCGGCGGTGAGCACCGCTTCGCTGCCCCGGCGGTCCTCGGGACAGGCCTCCCGGGCCACCAGGCCGCGCCGCTGCATCGAGGAGATCTGGTACGTCAGCCGGCTCGGCGAGAAGACCAGCCGGCTGGCCAGTTCACCCATCCGCAGTCGCTGCCCCGGCGCCTCGGCGAGCAGCACCAGCACGTGGTAGTCGGCGAAGCTCAGCCCGCTGTCGGCGCGAAGGTCGTCCTCCAGCTGGGTGAAGAGTCGCTGGCTGGCCTCGATGTACGCCCGCCAGGCGGTGCGGCGCTCCGGCTCCAGACTCTCGGTCACGGCAGCAACAGTAGCACTGTTTCAAATTTTGACAACAAGGCCTGACGCGGCGACCACCAGGCCGCTCCCTCCAGAGCCAGCCATCCCATACAGATTTCAAAGACCGCAGACCGGGACGCGGGGGGGGGCCCCCCCCCCCCCCCGCGCCGGCGCCCCCCCCCCCCCCGGGGGGGGGCCCCCCCCCGCGGGGCGGGGCCGCCCGCCGGAAAGACCCCCCAGGTGATAGGGGCGAGG
>NZ_JBEYSU010000122.1:0-2339 GCF_040704235.1 Micromonospora sp. NPDC047707 | reverse complement strand
TCCGCGGCCAGGGCGCGGGTGAACCCGACCACCCCGAACTTCGCCGCGCAGTACGCCGTGGCGTCACTGACCGCCTTCACCCCCAGCGTCGACGCGACCGTGACGATCCGACCCCGGGACGCCTCCAGGAAGGGCAGCGCCGCCCGGATCACGGCGGCGGTCGCGAGCAGGTCCACCGCCACGATCCGGTCCCAGGTCTCCCCCGGCACGTCCGCCAGGCGGCCGGGCACGTCCATCCCGGCGGCCGTCACGACGGCGTCCAGCCCACCGGCGCGTTCGGCGAGCCGCCGCGTCGCCGCCTCGGCGGCCCGGGTGTCGGCCAGGTCGCACTCCACCCACGGCACCCCGTCCGCCGGGGCCTGCCGGTCGAGCACCACCGGGCGCCCACCGGCCCGGGCGACGGCGACGACGACAGCCGCGCCCAGCCCGCTCGACCCGCCGGTGACCAGGACGGTGGAGCCGGTGTTCATCGCGTCCCCTCGGCCGGGCGGGACGCCGCCGTCGTGCCCGGCGACGGGCGGCCCAGGCGGTCCGCGGCCGGCACCGTGTCGCTGAGGCGGGAGGCACCGGGGGTCCGCTCCCGTGCGGCGGCGATCATCTCGGTGGTCGAGCGCCCGTCCAGGTACGGCACCACGACGGTGTGGCCGCCCCAGCGGCGCAGGAGTTCCGCCTCCGGCAACGCCGGCTCGCCGCCACCGGTGGCGTAGTCACCACCCTTGACCCAGACGTCCGGCCGGAGCCAGGTCAGCGCCGCGTGCGGCGTCCGCTCGTCGAAGACCACGACCGCGTCGACGCAGCTCAGCGCGGCCAGCAGGCGGCTGCGGTCGCCCTGGGACATCACCGGCCGCTCGGGTCCCTTGAGCGCGGCCACGCTCGCGTCGGAGTTCAGGCACACCACCAGGCAGTCACCGAGTTGCCGGGCGGCCTGCAACGTCGCCACGTGACCCGCGTGCAGAAGATCGAAGCAGCCGCCGGTGGCCACGACCGTGCCGCCGGCCGCGCGTACCTCGGACACCACCGCGGAGGCCGCCGCCACACCGATGCGCTCGCCCGCGACGCCGGACCCGGTGGGTGGCAGGAGTCGGGCCGGCGGGGGCAGGACCGACGCCACTCCCCCGTCCGCGACGTACGCCGACGCCTCCGCCACCGCCTCCTGCACCGCCTCGGACACCAGCGCGCCCCGGGCCAGGGCGAGGGTGGCCGTGGCCGCGAACCGGTCCCCGGCCCCGCAGGTGTCCCCGTCGGCCGTCATCGGCGCGGGCACCACGAGCGGCGTCGACCCGGCGTGGCAGAGCAGCGCGCCGTCGCCGCCCAGCGTCACGGCCACCGCACCCGCCCGCCAGCGGCGCCGCAGGCCCTGCGCGCCGCGCGAGGCCGTGACCAGGCGCGTCACGCCGGGCCGCACCTTGGCCAACTCGCGGACCTCGGACTCGTTCGGCGTGACCAGGTGGATCCCGGGCACCGCCGCCGGCCCCCGGGGGTGGGGGTCCCAGACCACGGGGGCCCGCGTCGCGGCCAGCGCCGCCCGCAGCGCCGGCTGCCGGGCCACCCCCCGGCCGTAGTCGCTCACCAGCACCGCCGAGGCGTTCGCGAGCACCCGTAGCACCGCGTCGGACGGCGCACTGGGCTCCCCGGGAGCGCCGCCCCGGTCGTGACGCAGCAGGACCCGGCCCCGGGCCCGCAGTCGGATCTTCTCCGGCGTGCCACCGGCCAGCCCGAGCGCGTACACCTGGACGCCGGCCGCGGTGAGCAGCGAGCTGAGCCGGGCGCCACCGGCGTCGTCGGCGAGGGCGGTCACCAGGACCACCTCGGTGTCCGGCGCCCCCGCCGCGAGCGACGCGGCCAGGCCGGCGCCCCCCGGCCGGTCGGCGCACGCGGTCTCGTCCAGCACCGGCACGGGCGAGTCCGGGCAGAGGCGGTTCACCACCCCTTCCACGTCCCGGTCGAGCAGGGTGTCACCGACCACCACCACCGGTCCCCTCACGCTTCCCCCCTCATCGCGCCTGGACCTGCGGCCCGCCGTCCAGCACCACCTCGACCCCGGCCCGCACCGGGCCGGCCGCCGGCGCCGCCGGCACCCCGGCCGGTGGGTCGGTCTCGCCGGCCGGCGCCTCCGCCCGCGTCCCGGCCGGCGCGGCGAGCGCCGCCGGCAGCGCCCGCTCGACGTACTCGCAGAGCACGTGGCTGGAGACCAGGTGCAGTTCCTGCACCACCTGGCCGTCCGGGGAGTCGACGGCGAGCGTCTCGTCGCAGAGGTCGGCGAGGGGGTTCGGGGTCGGGCCGGTGAAGGCCCAGCAGCGCAGGCCGGTGTCGTGGGCGGCGTGGGCGGCGTGCAGGAG
>NZ_JBEYSU010000121.1:0-2351 GCF_040704235.1 Micromonospora sp. NPDC047707 | reverse complement strand
CTCCTGCACGCCGCCCACGCCGCCCACGACACCGGCCTGCGCTGCTGGGCCTTCACCGGCCCGACCCCGAACCCCCTCGCCGACCTCTGCGACGACGTCCTCGCGGTGCCGTCGCCGGACAGCCAGGTGGTGCAGGAACTGCACCTGGTCTCCAGCCACGTGCTCTGCGAACACGTGGACCGGGCACTGCCGCTGGTGCGGGACGTGCCTCGGGTGCCGGCGCCGCGCGGGCGTACCGAGCGGTTCGTCGACGGCCGCGTGCTGGCCACCGCCGGCCTCCCGACCGGCCCCGGCGCGAACGGACACGGTGCGAACGGACACGGTCCGAACGGGCACGGTCCACCGGGGCACCCGGCCAACGGACACGACGGCGCCGGCCGGACGGACGGGGCGGACCGGTGAGCGGGCCGCTGGTGATCGTCGGTGACGCGCTGCTGGACCGCGACGTCGCCGGCACCGTCAGCCGGGTCTGCCCGGACGCCCCGGTGCCGGTGCTGGACGAGCGGTCGGCGACCGACCGGCCCGGCGGCGCGGGCCTCGCCGCGCTGCTCGCCGCCGCCCAGGGCACCGAGGTCACCCTGGTGACCGCCCTCGCCGACGACCCGGCCGGGGCCCGCGTGGCGGAACTGCTCACGGCCGCCGGGGTACGCGTCTACCCGCTGCGGATGCCGGGCACCACGCCCGAGAAGATCCGGTTGCGGGCGGGCGGCCAGACACTGCTGCGGCTGGACCGGGGCGGCGAGCCGACGGCACCGGCCGAACCGCCCGAGGCGGCCCTGGCGGTCATCGCCGCCGCCGGAGGCGTCCTCGCCAGCGACTACGGACGCGGCGTGCTGCGGCAGCCGGCGCTGCGGGCCGCGCTGGCGGCGGCGTCCGCTCCGGTGGTGTGGGACCCCCACCCGAAGGGGCCGGCGGCCGTGCCGGGCGCCCGGCTCGTCACGCCGAACCTGGTCGAGCTGCGCCAGCTCACCGGCGACGCCGGTGCCGGCCCGGCGCTGTCGACCGCCACCCGGGCCGGGCACGAGCTGCGGCGGCGGTGGCGCGTCGGTGCGGTGGCGGTGACGACCGGCGCGGAGGGCGCGGTGCTGTGCCACTCCGGCAGCACCCCGCTGGTCGTGCCGCCGCCCTCCCCGGTGGCGAAGGTCGAGGACACCTGCGGTGCCGGAGACCGGTTCGCCGTGGCGGCCGCCGCCGCTCTCGCCGGCGGGGCGCTGGTCTCCGAGGCGGTCGGCGAGGCCGTCGCCGCCGCGTCGGCGTACGTGGCGGCGGGTGGCGCCGCCGGACTGCACCGCGAACCGGAGCGGCCCGTCCGGCCCGAGCCCGGCCCGGCCGAGCAGGTCGTGGCACGGGTACGCGCCGACGGCGGCACCGTCGTCGCGACCGGCGGCTGCTTCGACATCCTGCACGCCGGGCACATCGCCACCCTCCAGGCCGCCCGCCGGCTCGGTGACGTGCTGGTCGTCTGCCTCAACTCCGACCGCAGCGTCCGGGGGCTGAAGGGCCCGGAGCGTCCGCTGAACACGGAGACCGACCGGGCGGCGCTGCTGTCCGCGCTGGACTGCGTGGACGCGGTGGTGGTCTTCGACGAGCCCACACCCCACGCCGTGCTGTCGCGACTGCGCCCGGACGTCTGGGTGAAGGGCGGCGACTACGCCGGCGACGGGGCGCCGGAACTGCCGGAGGCCGAACTGGTCCGCGGCTGGGGCGGCCGAATCGTCACGGTGCCCTACCTGGCCGGCCGGTCCACCACGGCCACCATCACCGCCGCGCGACAGCGCGGTGACCGACTCATCAAGGGAGCAGCATGAGCGAGCGGATCAGCCGGCTCGGTGCGGTGGCGCCGCAGGTCGTCGCCGGGGAGGCGGGGGCATGAGCAGGGAGCTGAACGGATCGGCGGTCCTGGTGACCGGGGGGTCGAGCGGGCTGGGCGCGGCGGTGGTCACCGCGGTCACCAAGGCCGGCGGGCGGCCGTACGTGCTGGACCGCCAGCCCCCGGCGGACGGGGTGCCGTGGGTGGAGTGCGACCTGGCCGACACCCGGGCCGCCGAGGCGGCCACCCGGCAGGTGCTGGAGCAGGCCGGCGGTGTGCTGACCGGCCTGGTCACCGCGGCCGGAACCGACGTGCCGGGCCGGCTGGCCGACGTGCCGGGCGAGACCTGGGACCGGATCGTCGCGATCAACCTGCTCGGCACGGCAGCGGTGGTGCGGGCCGCGCTGCCCGCACTGGAGGCCGCGCACGGCACGGTGGTGACCGTGGCGTCGACGCTGGGGGTGAAGGCGGTCAGTGACGCCACGGCGTACTGCGCGGCGAAGTTCGGGGTGGTCGGGTTCACCCGCGCCCTGGCCGCGGA
>NZ_JBEYSU010000120.1:0-2379 GCF_040704235.1 Micromonospora sp. NPDC047707 | reverse complement strand
CCACGGCGAGCAGACACCGCGTCACCCTGCCCGCCACGGCGGTGGATGTCATGCCGCCACGCCGTCCACAACAGACCTTCTCAAACACGCTCTAACAAGGGACCCTTCCGCTACCGAAAGCGTTAACAAGGGCCCTTCCTTGCACCGCCACCGCCCGGCGCGCCTCAGTGGCCGCTCGGCGCTCGGCGGTCGCCTGCGAACGCTCTGCCCGGCTAACCTCTGCACCGAGAGACGCAGGTCACCCCGAGCGACGAGGGAGTACGGCATGAGCGAGGCATTGGCCAATCTGCTGAACGAGACACGCCAGTTCCCGCCGCCGGCCGAACTCGCCGCGAACGCCAACGTCACCGCCGAGGCGTACGGCGAGGCGGACGCCGACCGACTGGCCTTCTGGGCGATGCAGGCGGACCGGCTCACCTGGGCGAAGCGCTGGGACGAGGTGCTCGACTGGTCGAAGCCGCCGTTCGCCAAGTGGTTCGTCGGTGGGCGGCTCAACGTGGCGTACAACTGCCTCGACCGGCACGTCGAGGCCGGGCGGGGCGACAAGGTCGCCATCCACTGGGAGGGCGAGCCGGGCGACACCCGCACCATCACGTACGCCGAGCTGCACGAGCTGACCTGCCAGGCGGCGAACGCGCTGACCGACCTGGGGGTGACGGCCGGCGACCGGGTGGCGATCTACCTGCCCATGGTTCCGGAGGCCGCGGTGGCGATGCTGGCGTGCGCGCGGATCGGCGCCACGCACAGCGTGGTATTCGGCGGCTTCTCGGCCGACGCCCTGACCAACCGGATCCAGGACGCCACGGCGAAGGTGGTCATCACCGCCGACGGCGGCTACCGGCGCGGCAAGCCGTCCGCGCTCAAGCCGACCGTCGACGAGGCGGTGGCGCAGTGCCCGTCGGTCGAGCACGTGCTCGTGGTCCGCCGCACCGGCGAGGAGGTCGCCTGGTCGGAGAAGGACCACTGGTGGCACGAGACGGTGGAGACGGCGTCGACGGAGCACGCCCCGCAGGCGTTCGACGCCGAGCACCCGCTGTTCATCCTCTACACCAGCGGCACCACCGCCCGCCCGAAGGGCATCCTGCACACCACCGGCGGATACCTGACCCAGGCGTCGTACACCACCCACGCCGTCTTCGACCTGAAGCCGGACACCGACGTCTACTGGTGCACCGCCGACATCGGCTGGGTCACCGGCCACTCCTACATCGTGTACGGCCCGCTTTCCAACGGCGCGACGCAGGTCATGTACGAGGGCACCCCGGACACCCCGCACAAGGGCCGTTTCTGGGAGATCGTCGACAGGTACCGGGTCACCATCCTGTACACCGCGCCCACGCTGATACGCACGATGATGAAGTGGGGCGAGGACATCCCCGCCGGCTTCGAGCTCACGTCGCTGCGGCTGCTGGGCAGCGTCGGCGAGCCGATCAACCCCGAGGCGTGGATGTGGTACAGGCAGCACGTCGGCCGGGGCGAGCTGCCCATCGTGGACACCTGGTGGCAGACCGAGACCGGCGCCATGATGATCTCGCCGCTGCCCGGCGTGACCGAGGCCAAGCCCGGCTCGGCGATGACCCCGCTGCCGGGGATCAAGGCGGACGTCGTCGACGACCAGGGCCAGCCGGTGCCGAATGGTGGCGGCGGCTACCTGGTGCTCACCGAGCCGTGGCCGTCGATGCTCCGCACGATCTGGGGCGACGACAACCGCTTCCTGGAGACGTACTGGTCGCGCTTCGGCGCCGGCGCCAACACCGGCGACGACTGGGTCTACTTCGCCGGTGACGGCGCGAAGAAGGACGACGACGGGCACATCTGGCTGCTCGGCCGGGTCGACGACGTGATGCTGGTGTCGGGGCACAACATCTCCACCACGGAGGTGGAGTCGGCGCTCGTGTCGCACCCGTCGGTGGCCGAGGCGGCGGTCGTCGGCGCGACCGACCCGACCACCGGGCAGGCGATCGTCGCGTTCGCCATCCCGCGCGGCAACGCGGACACCGCCGGTGAGGCGGGCGAGCAGCTCATCGCCGACCTGCGCAACCACGTCGCCCGTACGTTGGGTCCGATCGCCAAGCCGCGGCAGATCATGCTGGTTCCGGAGCTGCCGAAGACCCGCTCGGGCAAGATCATGCGGAGGCTGCTGCGGGACGTGGCGGAGCACCGGTCGCTCGGCGATGTGACGACGCTCCAGGACTCGTCCGTGATGGACCTGATCTCCACGGGCATGGGCGGCGGCAAGTCCGACGAGGACTGACGACAGGCGTACTCCGGGTGGGTGGCGGTCCGCGCCGAACTACGTGGCGGCGCGGCTGCGCGGGCACTTCCCGGTGCTGTACGCGGGCAACAAGGGCCTCGTCGCCCATGAGTGCATCCTGGACC
>NZ_JBEYSU010000119.1:0-2518 GCF_040704235.1 Micromonospora sp. NPDC047707 | reverse complement strand
CAGGCGTGTTGAAGCGGTACAGGTTATAGGTGCGCATGATTGAGATGACCTTGTTCGCATACTCGGGATCGGTTGCATAACCGGCCGCATGTACCTCCCTGATGAACTGGTCAGGGTCGTGGGTAAAGTTGAACGCCTTGGCGTATCGTGGAGAGTTATGGAGAAACCGGCCGTAGTCACGGAAAGAGTCTTCCATCGTAGCGTAAACTCGGAACACTCCAGCCTCTGGCCCGCATCCACGCGGTCCGCATTCAGTTGTTGTCATGGTCCGGCACCCGATCGCGATCGACCCAGGGTCATTGTTGACACACTTGATCCCGAAATAGTTGTTCAATGCCGCATATCTACCCCAGCCCGTTTCCAGCGCTGATTGGCCGATCGCCACAGACGCCGGTATTCCGACTTCGGCCATTGCATGTTGAGCAGGCGCCACTGCTCGCTGGATGTACTCTTCCTGAACTGTCTGGGCATACGCCGCACCCCTCGGCACGACCACTGCAAGTGTCACCCCCGCCAACGACAGGGCAATCCGTCGCCAGCGCCTCCCAATACCGTTCATGACTACTGATGTCTCCCATCGCTAGTAGATTCGTGTTGATTGATAGTCCACCTCGGTCGCCCTGTTCGCCTCCCTCCAGTCCGGGATCAATTGGTCCGAAAGCGATTCCGGTCATCGTTTGTCGCCAAATGATCAGCCAAGTGCGGCCCATGATTAGTAGGGCTACGATCATATGCCGCATTTCGAGGAAGGTCTGCATGGAACACCCGCGCGGAGTGCACATCCTGGATGAATGCCAGACCGATGCAATGACAAATCTTTGGCGTCACGTCTACGTCGCCAAAGGACCGCCATGGCCATCGAAGAGCCGGATCGCTACAAGAACATTAACTGCGCGCAACTGCGCCATCGGCCCGCCAATACAGAGTGGCATCGATCCCGCCCCCAACTGTCATCGCACGCTTAGCCCGAACTGGACGGCCGTGCGCCGTCGCCACGAGCGAACCAGACGGCTGCGCATTACACCTTCTGCGTCTCCGCCCGCAATCCCATGACCTCCCGGCGGCCAGAACGGCGAACCGCAGCCACAGCCGACGCCCCCGAGAGATCATCAACCGATGCCCTCGGGGGCGTGGCCCACCACATTGGCATTGGCGGAAACGACCCCACAACAGGTCTCAGCCATGACACACGCGGCAAGCAACCGCCATCCGACCTCGCCCCACACGGAAGTCACAGTCCCTCCCCGATTACGCCGATGGCATCGTCCTAGTCCGCGCTGTCACTGCAACGACCAACGGCTGTCACTGCGATGAGCGGGACTGTCCGAGTAAGGGTGTGACCTGGTCTAACTTGACACGCAGAGCCCGTGTCGCTTGGGGGTGTATCGGTGGTCACTCGCACCGTCGCGAGGCTGGACCTGTGCAGAGGCGTCCACCTTCGAGGTCCAGATGCAGACTCGTCCGACCGGGACTGAGGGCGGGCTTGGCATCTGTCAGCGTGAGGAGCGCCCAAAGCGCCGAGATGAGGTTTCGACGAGGCTGGCCAGCGCGCGAGGGGTCAACGCCGACACCTGCCTCCGCAAAGCCGTCCGAGCGCGTGGACCGTCCCCAACGAGCAGGCCGCCCTCAGGGTGTCAACCTGGCCCCGATGCGCCTCGAGCATCGTCGATATGACATCGATCCGTCGTCGTAGTGACAGCAATGATTGGCACGATGTCTTCCACTAGCCAGCGAGGCCCCGTAACCGCGCGCTGTACTGATAGATAACACGGCAGCCGCTGGACTGCGGAACGTCGCCACTCGCGCAACTTGCAGGAGGAACTTCATGTCCGCAACCAGATCTCCCCGCCTGTCGCGGCGAATGATTCTTGGCGTGTCGGCTCTCATGGTCGCGTCGTCCGCGCTGATTGCTCGCCCGGCGCAGGCCAGACACCGCAGCATCGAATGCCTCGCCGACCTTGAGCAGCGGTCCTGATGGCTACCATACCCTGGCTCGCTGACGTTCTTCGTGCAGCTGGCGTAAACGTTGTCGAACACGGGGATTGGCGGAACCGAATGGTTTCCGGTTCATTCGATCCAATCGGTGTCCTTTGGCATCACACGGCGGCTCTATCCAGCGCCAGCAACCCGCATCCCGCACTAAACACCTGCATCTACGGGCGCTCCGACCTACAAGGGCCACTCTGCCACGCGCTGGTCGACTACCATGGCGTTTTCCATGTCATATCTGCTGGCCGCGCTAATCACGCAGGTGCGAGCCGTGGCAGCGGACCCATTCCCGCCGGCGATGGCAACACCATGCTGGTTGGCTGGGAAATCGACTACGACGGGGTTAACCAGCGGATGACCCCCGAGCAGTACAATGCGTCGCTGACGGCGACGGCAGCTGTGCTGCGCCAACTCGGCCAGGACGCCAGTCATGCGCGCGGGCACCGCGAGACTAGCACCACGGGCAAGATTGACCCATCGTTCGTCGATCTCGACCTCATGCGTGGCGACGTCGCCCGACTCTTGGGCC
>NZ_JBEYSU010000118.1:0-2604 GCF_040704235.1 Micromonospora sp. NPDC047707 | reverse complement strand
ACAAGCGCGACTACATGTACCGGGCCACAGTCGACATCGCCACGATGAAGATCTGGCTACGCGACCTCACCCAAGATCGACGAGACACTTCCTAGTTCAGTCGGTGATCGCCAGGTCGACGCGGCCACCCGCAGTAGGAACGGGAGCGAGTTGGTCACTTCGGCATGTGAATGACGGGTAGGTGCTCGCCGTAGCGGTTGCCTTCCCCGCTCAGGATTGCCGCTCCTCCGTTGTCTAAGGAGGCCATCACCGTGGTGGCGAGGTCGATGCGGCCAGTTGCCCCGCGCCAGTAGGACAGTTCCCGCCAGTCGCCCTTGGTGGGTAAGACCGCGCAGGAGTCCCGGCGCAGTAGCTGGTACAGGTGCTGCCGCTGCTTCGGGTCGGTGACCAGTTCGAGCGTCTCGGCCACGGTGACGTCGGTGACGCCGTACCGGTCGCCGTCCTTGATGACCTCGCCCACCGGCTCGCCCACGTGGATTGAGTAGGGGTACGCCAGCAACGCCGAGCGGTCCAGGAGCAGCGTGACTGGGCGCTTCGGTTCGTCGTCGTCTTTCCCGCTCACGCGGCCGGGGCCTGCCGGTCGCCGCCGGACAGCTCGGCGTCCATGTGGTCACGGACCCGCTCGCGCAAATCCGCGACCCGCTCCGGCGTCCACTCGGCCTGCACTGCGAGCCGGCGGGCCCGGGCGGCTGCCATGCCTTCCTCGGTGAGCTGCACGCCCGCCTGGACCATCAGCTCGCGGAACTCCTCGAAGTTGCGGCGGGCTCGCACGGTTTCGGTGACATACGCGGAGGCGTTGGGCTGCCGCTCCAGCGTTTCGGCCACGTCTGGGGGCACGGAGATCGTCACACGACGTTTTGTCATACGGCCAGCCTACGCCCGTGTGACACCAGCGGGTGCGGCGACACCGCGATATCGCCTTGAGCAGCGCAAAGGCCGCCGTGCGGTTCACGAGGCCGGCTCGTATCCTCGTGGGTTCCTGCTCGCCGCGTACGTGAGGAGCCGCCCTGCATGCCGCCCGTTCCGGTCATCACCCTCGCCGTTGACCGCCAGCCCGGTCCGGAGGTCGCCTGTGACGTCGCCGGTTGCACGCGTGCGGCGGTGGTGACGTGGCAGGTCACCCGTACCGGCATCCTGTTCGGTGACCGGTGGGTCGCCGGTGAGGACATGGACCTGTGCCGGGAGCATGACCAGCGGGCTGCGGTGGTGACCGGCGCGGAGGACTACGTCGATGGCTGAGCCACCGGCAGCGAGACGGTGCAGGCCGGCCCTTACCGTGGCCGGCCCGCGTTCGTCGCTCAGTGGGTGAGGGTGGCGAAGTCGTCCGGGTCGAAATCGCAGCCATCGTGCTGCGCGGCGGCGGCGTAGAGCGCCTTCGTGATCACGTCGGTCGGAGCGAACAGGCCGTGCCGGCGGATCAGCTCGGCGCCGGTCAGCTCGCACGCCGGGCCGGCCTGCTCACGGAGGTGCTCACCCAGGATCTTCTTGGTGACATCCACCAGGTCGTACGGGCGAGGGCTGCCGGTGAGGTGCTGCGCGGCGGCGAAGATCGCGTCGGGGATGTGGTAGCCGATCCCGGCCGGGTGCTGGGCCAGGCGGCGGGCCGCGGCGCGAAGGAATGACAGAGGGCCCGAAGGAGCCGGTGGTAAACGGGCAGGTCGGGTCGCACGGGTCGCCGGGTCCGGCGGTTCCGCAGCCGATGCACTCGTTGTTGTGGTCGAACTCGGCGGCCGGGATGGCGTGCCGCTGGGCGGCCTCGTACTCGCGGACCAGGACGCCGAGCACGTCGCGGACGTTGAGGGTCTGCCCGGTGGCCGTGCGGCAGTGCTCCGCGTACCGCGCGAGGTTGGTGCTGTCGATCCCGCCCCCGCTGCTGGGGTGGAAGGTCACGCTGCGGCTGATGAACCCGATGAAGGCCCGGCCGTAGTTTCCAGCCCGAAATCAACGGCAACGCTGGTCAACCGATCGGCGGCCCGAGCGACACCGCGCCTTGCAGCACCGGCCCTGACCAGCGTTGTCGTTGATTCTTCGCTGATTACTACGACCACGGCGAATTTCATCGGATGAAGCATTCGCCGTCGTGCGCATCCTCAGTTCGGCATCGAGAGGCGGCAGTCTCCGCCGACTGTTGATCATGTCGGCTGCCTGCGGCGTTGCGTGCCGCTCAGGGTGCTGATCGATGCGGCGAAGCGCTGATGTAGCCGACGCGCACTGCCAGCGAAGGCTCCGACTACGCCAAGTGCGGTTGGAGTAACTGAGTTGCGGTCCAGTAACCTGGGCTGTGGTAAATCACACAGTTCCATGAAGCAGACGTCGGGGTGGCAAGCGCCCGGCATGGCGGGGACCACCACACCCCGGCCGGGCTGAGCTCACCAGCAGGTCGCACACTTGACGGCATGGATGACGAGTTCGCGATCTCCGTCCGGGGGCTGCGCAAGGCGTACGGGGACACCGTCGCGGTGGCGGGTGTCGACCTCGACGTGCGCCGGGGTGAGGTGTTCGCCCTGCTCGGTCCGAACGGTGCGGGCAAGACGACCACGGTGGAGATCCTGGAGGGTTTCCGGCGGCGGGACGCGGGCGAGGTGTCGGTGCTCGGCAGCGACC
>NZ_JBEYSU010000117.1:0-2654 GCF_040704235.1 Micromonospora sp. NPDC047707 | reverse complement strand
GCCAGTACTTCATCACCGGCATGATCGCCACCGGCCTGATGACGGTCAGCTTCCAGAACCTCGGCATCTGGATCCCCATCGAGCGCGACCAGGGGAACCCTGTTGCCGAATTCGTGACACGCCGTGTTGGGTCCACAGTGTTGTCTGGCCTGTCCTAAATGATCGTGCTGTGGTCGGCCTTTCCTCTTCCGGCTGCAGGATGAGTGTCGCTGATGTCGATGCAGCCGCGCCCGTTGGCGCAGGTTGCGGAACAGACGATGATCGTGGCCAGGGCAGCGTTTCCCCGGGGGCGGCCTGCCGATGAGCGTGCGTGACCAGTTGGGCGAAGTGTTCGCCGATGAGCGGTTCGCAGCGGCGTTCGGAGTCCGAGGCGCACCGGTGACCTCGCCGGGAGTCCTGGCCCTGGTCACGGCGTTGCAGTACGCCGAAGGGCTGACCGACCGGCAGGCCGCGCTGATGGTGGTCCGGGCGATCGACTGGAAGTACTGCCTGGGGCTGGAGTTGACCGATACCGGGTTCGACTTCACGGTGTTGAGCAAGTTCCGGACCCGCCTGGTCGAGCATGGGCTGGAGCGTGCCGCGTTCGACCTGCTGTTTGCGGCGTTGAAGGACAAGGGCCTGATCGGCGCCGGTGGCAAGGCCCGCACCGACTGCACTCATGTGATCTCGGCGGTGCGTGACCTCAACCGCCTGGAGCTGGCCGGGGAGTCGAGTCAGCAGCCGCCACACCGTCGTGTCCACCGGCACCCCATGATCGAAACCGAGCCGGTGCCGGGCCTGCTCGTTCAGGTCGTGCAGCCAGTCGGTGATTGCGGCGAACGACGATACCCCTGCCAGGACCGTGCACACCGTGACGGCCAGGAGGCCCGGCAGCGGATACCGCACCCCACGCGGGTCGCGGGGATCCGGGACGCTGACAAGGCGCGCAACAACCCCGCGCACTCACCCTCGGTGACCGTAGATGGTGATGTGTCACGGGTACCGCCAGCGACGGCGGACAGGGCGGGGATCGGGCATGATGACATCGGCGGTGAGGTCCTCGAGTGTCGTGAAGCATAGAGAACTCCATGATCACCGACGCGATCTCATCCGCTCCCTCCGCCTCCACAGAGGCCACTCACTACGCACATCACCAGCTCAGGGCAACCGCCGACCGACAACGCATCGCCCTGGGCTGGTGGCCGGTGCATGATCGGGGTAACCGTGGTCGCGGCAGCGGTGTGTGCGGTCGTTGCCGGTTGCCGCTCGTACACGACGATAAGTAGTTTGCCTGATGCGTCGTGGCCCGGTGATGGACTTTCATGATTTGTGCCTTTCAACCTCGAGAATCTCATGTTCGCGTTGGCTCCTGACAGCAGGCAGACATGACCGGTGCGCAGCTGACCGGCACAAATTCGTCCAGCACAACCATCCCCCGACGGCTCTACGCGGTTGGCCTGGCCGACTCCGTAGGTCTTGGGATCTACCTCGCCTTCTCCACGGTCTACCTCAATCTCGCCGTCGGCCTGCCCAACTACCAGATCGGGGTGGTGCTGGGGTTCTCCGGGATAGCCTCCGTTCTCGGTGCGTTACCCTTGGCCGCACTCGCCCAGCGGATCGGGCTGCGTCGCTCGCTTATCCTCTATTTTTTGGCAAGGGGTATCAGCTACATCGCGCTGGCGTTCGCCTTCGACGCGATCACCGCATTTGCAGCCGTTGGGGTAGCCGGGCTGTTGAGTCGGGGAACCGGCCCGTTGGTGCAGGCCGCATCGGTGACCGATGCCCACCCGGCCGGCGCCGTGCAGGCTCTAGCCCGGCTGCGGCTTCTCCGCAACGTTGGGATGGCAGCCGGTTCACTCCCGGCTGCGGCTGCGGTGGCCCTCGCCGACGAGTGGGCTTTCCGGTCGGTGATGTTCCTCTGCGCCGCCATGTTCCTGACGTGTTCCGTGCTTTCGCGGGGACTACCGCGCTTCGGTGACGTTTCCCGGCCGGCACATTACGGCGTCGGGGTCGGCCGTGACGTACGTTTCCTTTCCGTAACGGCCGTTTACGGTGCCCTGATCCTCTGCGTGATCCTGTTGGGAGTCGGCATGCCACTCTGGATCGTGCAGCGCACGGCGGCGCCCGCTTGGACGGCAGGTTTCGTCAGCCTGCTCAACACGCTGATGGTTGTGCTTCTGCAAATTCGGATGAGCAAGGGCTCGGAGGATCCGGTGCGGGCACGCCGCATGATGACCAGCGGTGGTCTGCTTGCAGCGGTGGCGGCGGCCACGGCACCGCTGTCCACCATCGGAGGACGGTGGCAGGCTCTCATTCTCTGCGCGTTCGTCGTGGTGGTAATGACACTCGCCGAGCTTTACATCGCGGCGGGAAGCATGGGCTTAGCCCTTACGCACACACCGCCCGAGAGCCGCCCGGTTTACCTGGCCACGTACAACCTCGGCTTCGCGGCCGCGACCGTTGTCGGACCTCCACTCGTGACGATCGGTCTGACCGCCGGTGACCACAGCTGGTTCGCCTGGGCAGTGGCCTTCGCCGTGGTCGGGATCCTTGCGCGGTTCCTGCCTGTAAGAACTCCTAAGAGCCTGGTAAATAAGGGTTTCAGGTGTGTTGGTGACGGGCGAGGCGGCGGGTCATGACGATGATCATGGCCCATTGGGCCATCGCGGCGTGGT
>NZ_JBEYSU010000116.1:0-2673 GCF_040704235.1 Micromonospora sp. NPDC047707 | reverse complement strand
CACTATTCAACACACACAACACCGGCATGGCCCACATCTGGCAACTCGAACCCAATGGACGCTGGAACGACTGGACCAACTTCGGCACACCATAGACACGTCTCCAACCACACCAGGGTCCGGCGCGCTCAACCGAACGCGCCGGACCCTGCCATACCGAAGCTGATGTTCCCCGGGTTTTTCGGAGTCGGGTATGGTTGACTCGTCAGGCTCGTCAGGCTCGTCACTCGTTGAGGAAGAGACGTGCCGAGGAGATATCCACCTGAGTTTCGTCGTGAGGTCCTTGATCTGCTCAAGGCCGGCCGGTCGGTAACGGAGTTGCTCCGGGGCTTGGAGATCGGTGATCAGACGATCTACAACTGGCTTCCGCCAGGAGCTGATCGACACCGGCCAGATGCCGGGCGTCACCTCCGCTGACCCGGCGGAGTTGGTCGCCGCTCGGCGGCGTGTCACCGAGCTGGAGACCGAGTTGGCCGTGCATCCCCGCGCGGCTGAACTGCTCCAGGAGGTGATGCCCCCAAAAGACCAGTACGCGGTCATCCAACGGATGGCCGCTGAGCAGTTGCCCGTCGAGGTCTGCTGCCGTGTGCTCGAGGTCTCGGCGTCCGGGTACTACGCCTCGCGTAATCGGCCGCCAGCGCCGCGGGCGCTGCGTCACCCGTGGCTGACCGAGCAGATCCGCGCGGGTGCATCTGGCATCGCGTGGCACGTACGGTTCCCGCCGAGTGCATGCCGAACTGCGGCTGGGTCGCGGACTCGTCGTGGGCTATCACGCGGTGGAGATGCTGATGCGCCGCGCCGGCGTCCGCGGGCTGCCCGGTAGCCGGCGATCTCGGCCGAAGCACCAGACCCCGACCGCGAGCGATCTGGTCAACCGTGACTTCACCCGATCGTCGCCGAACCCGTTGTGGGTCACCGACATCACCGAGCACCCGACCCGGAAGGACAAGGTGTACGGCGCGGTCGTGCTGGACACCTTGTCCCGCAAGGTCGTCGGCTGGTCCATCGACGCCACGCAGACGGCCACGCTGGTGACCAACGTCCTGAGCATGGCCATCATCAACCGCCAACCGACTGGCACCGTGAAGCACTCGGACCACGGAGGTTCACGTCATGGGCCTTCACCCGCTGGATCCAGGAAGCCGGCCTTGCACCGTCGATGGGATCGATCGGCGACTGCCACGACTGTGAGACTTTGAGGCGCCGTCAGGCGGCCTGACTCTTGTTTAGGACTGACCCCGCAGTTCGGGTGTCCTTGCTGTTGATCTGTCGTCCGCCTGGCTGGTGCAGTGCCCAGTGGTGCTGGCCGGGCGGGCAGTGACCTCATAGGAGCCTGATCGCAGCAGGTCCCGTCACAGTCCCGTCCACCCGTCCGGCCAGCGTCACGAACCCCCTGTCGCCCTGGTCCGAGCTGGAGCCCGCGATGTCAAGCATGAGCCCCGAGCCGCGTCGACGTCGAGTCGTCATCGGCGTCGACACCCACAAGCACGTCCACGTCGCCGTCGCCTTGGACGACATCGGCGGCCGGCTCGACGCCCGCTCGTTCCCCGCCGACAAAGGCGGCTACCAACAGCTGCTCGATTGGGCCGCCGGCTTCGGCGCCAAGAAGCTGATCTTCGCGATCGAGGGCACCGGCTCCTACGAGGCCGGGCTGACCTCCGCGGTCCGCCGCAGGGGTCTCGGCGTGATCGAGGTCCTGCGCACCGACCGCCGCGACCGCCGGCTACGCGGCAAGAGCGACACCCTCGACGCCGAAAACGCCGCCCGCTCCGTGCTGGCCGGCAACTCCACCAGCGTCCCGAAGACCAACGACGGCACGGTGGAGATGATCCGACAGATCAAGGTCGCCAAACACGTCGCGGTCAAGGCCCGCACCGCCGCGATGGTCAGCCTCAAGGCGGTTCTCGTCACCGCAGGCCCTGAGCTGCGCGAACAACTGCAGCCCTTGACGAAAATGGCACTCATCGAACGGTGCGCCAGTCTGCGCCCGGGCCCGGTCACCAGCGTGACCGCCGCGACCAAGCACACCCTGCGCTCAATCGCACGCCGCTGGCAGCAGCTCAACGACGAGATCAAGACCCACCACAAGCTGTTGGACGAACTCACCGGACAGCTCGTTCCGCAACTGGTCAACGCGTTCGGCGTCGGCGCCGACACCGCGGCGGAGATGCTCATCGTCGCCGGCGACAACATCGACCGGGTCCGCTCCGAACCGGCCTGGGCGCGGCTCTGCGGCGTCGCACCGATCCCCGCCTCCTCCGGCATGACCAACCGACACCGGCTCAACCGCGGCGGCCACCGCCAGGCCAACGCCGCCCTCTACCGCGGTGATCGTGCGCATGCAACACCACGAACCGACCGCGCTTACGTCGCCCGCCGCACCGCCGAAGGCAAAACCAAAGCCGAGATCATTCGCTGCCTGAACCGCCCCGGGTTTGGTGGCGGCTAGATGGGTTGGGTTTCCGGCTGGGTTAGCCGGTGTTCGGTGGGATCGTAGAGGGCTTCGAAGGCGGCTGGTGGTAGGTCCGCGGCCCCGCTGTGGGGGCGGCGGTGGTTGTACCAGTCGACGTACTCCAGGGTGGCGATCTCGACCTGGTCGCAGGTCCGCCACGGCCCACGGTGTTTGATCAGTTCGGTCTTGAATAGGCCGATCGTGGATTCGGCGAGGGCGTT
>NZ_JBEYSU010000115.1:0-2676 GCF_040704235.1 Micromonospora sp. NPDC047707 | reverse complement strand
GGCACCAAGCACAACCGGCGACGGCGAGCGACACCGCCGACCGAGTTTCACCCACCTGTGGGTGGCCCCGCCAGGGGCCATGGTTTTCTTGCTTGCCCGCCTGGCGGTCATCAACTGCCGGCCCCGGCTCCTGCGTTCCGCAGCTTCGCGTCGATGTAGTCCGCGAATCTGGGGCTTGAGCTGGGCAAATACGAGTTGGCCCGGTGACAAGGCGTGTCACTAGGCCGTGGTGTTCGTGCTGGTCAGGCGGTTGCGGGTGTCGCGTTGATGACGCGGGGCGGCTCGGTGATCTTCAGCTTGGCGAACAGGGCCTTCTGGGGCTGCGACAGCTCGGTGCGCTGGCAGAACGTGCCGGCGGGGCCGGTGAACACGCCGACGTGCAGCCGTTCGACGTCTGCGCGGATTTTGCTCCAGGTGTGGCCGGTGCCGGTCTCGGCGACCCGGATGAGCAGCAGCGCCAGCCAGCACAGCAGGATGTGGGCGCGGATGCGGTCCTCGCGGCGGTGGTAGACCGGCCGCAGGTCGAGGGTGGTCTTCATGTCGCGCCAGCCGCGTTCGACTTCGAGGAGTTGCTTGTAGCCCAGGGCGATGTCTTCGGCGGAGAGCTTGGGGTCGGAGCAGCGCAGCAGGTACTTGCCGTCCAGGCGTTGTTCGGCCTTGACTGCCGCGGCGTCGATGCGCAGCAGCCCGCCGGGGGTGACGCGCAGGTAGCGGTTCAGGCCGGGCTTGGTGGAGATCACCCCGCGCAGCTCGGCGCGCTTCGTGGCGCTCAGCTTGTCCGAGCCGTCGATCTTGTCGGTGAGCTGGGCGATCAGCCGTTCACGGACGGCGGCGTCACGTTGGGCGGCGTCGGGGTTGAAGCAGATCACGAACCGGTCGTCGGCGCCGATGTTGACTTCCTTGACCTGCAGGTTGTCCGCGACGGTGGCGTAGCGTCCCTGCCGGGCCAGGGCGGCGTCGGCCTCGGCGGTGCCGGCGCGCAGCTTCTCGCCGAGGATGTAACCGCCCGCGCCCTGTTGCAGGAACCTTCTGTTCTCCGCCGAGGCGAAGCCGCGGTCGGCGACCCACACGACGCGGGCGAGACTCCACTCCCGCATGTCGGTCTTGACCTGCCGGATCAACGCCGAATCACCCGTGTTGCCCGGCCAGCACCACACCCGCACGGGGATGCCGGTGCGGGTGACGGCCATGCCGACCACGACCTGGGGCAGGTCGTCACGGGAGTCCTTGCTCTTGCCATGAGTGCGAAACCCAGCCTGCTTGACCGCTGCCGGATCGTCTTCGGCCACGACCTTGCCCAAGGCGTCGCGCCAAAGCAGGTCGTCGGCCTCGTCCAACTCGAAGTAGGTGCTGGTCGTGTCGAAGAACAGCAGGTCGACTTCCAGGTTGAGCAGGTCGGCGATCTGGTCGTAGACGGCCCGAGTCAACGCGGGCTCAACCTCGATGAGCTGGTCCATCGCCCGGTAGCAGGCGTCGTCGGTGACGTACGGCAGGCCGGGCAGGTGCACGTCCTGGCAGACCCACTCGGACGCGGCCAGCTTCGACGACGGCGCCAGGGCCGGGTTCGCGACCAGCGCGAACAGCACCCGTTCCACGTCGACCTCGCGGCGGGCGGAACCCACCAGCGGCTGCAGGATCTTGTCGATGCGCAGCCACCGCCACAGGCCGTCGAGCAGCCACGCCCCGCCCAGCGGCCGTGACTCGACGAACGACAACCCCGCCGGCGCGGCCGCGGCCAGAGCTTCGGCCGGGTCCAGCAGCCGTGACAGCGCATCGACCAGGCGGCGGACCCCGCCAACGTCGAGCTGGTCCTCGCGGCCGAACGAGTACAGCACCCGCGTCTTGGACGCCTTCGCCACAGGATCCCACTCGTTATGGGCCAACTGCAGGTAGCGGATCGTCTGCCCATCACGGGTCTTACGTGTCGACGCCTTCACGTACACGAGACACGACGGTACACCGACTAGGAACCAAGAGATAGATCCGCAGCTCAGCAAAGCTATTCACAGACAGGCATGTCACTAGGGAATTTCGCGGTCTCCACCAGGACCCAACACGCTGACCTGCACCTTCAGGTCGACGTGCCGACTATATCGACGCGAAGCTGCGGAACGCAGGCGGCTACGGTCGGGCTCGCGGTAGGCGCCGACCATGCATTGGCAGATGCCCCAGGTCGCCCCGCTCCGGCCGCGAGCCCGACCAGACCGAAGCCCCCGTGACCAGTTCTCCACCGGGCGGTGCGTCGTCCCACCGCACCGGCATCGGTGACCGCGAACCGCAGGACTTGTCGCCGTCCGCAAACCCACCGATCCTGACACCCGCGCGCGGGACTGTCCGGATCTTTGTGTGTGAGGCGGTGATCGCCTTCTCAGTTTCCGGTGATGCGCTCGCCGTAGAACATGGCGAGGGAGTTCAGCGCCTGCTTCCAGCCGCCGGTCTTGCCGGTGACGTTAGCCCGGTTCGGCCGCGGGCTGCGAATGACCAGGTAGAGCACCTTGAGCGCGGCCTGTTCGTTGGGGAAGTGTCCGCGATGGCGGGTGGCCTGGCGGAACCGGGCGTTGAGCGACTCGATCGCGTTCGTGGTGTAGACGACTCGGCGGATCTCCGGCGGGAAGGCTAGGAACGGGGTGAACTGCTCCCACGCCGAGCGCCACAACTGGATGATCGCCGGATATT
>NZ_JBEYSU010000114.1:0-2949 GCF_040704235.1 Micromonospora sp. NPDC047707 | reverse complement strand
CCCACACATTGACCGATGCCGCTTCCGGCATCGCCAACCTGCACAACATCGCCCTCACGAGCTGAGCACCAACCCGGTGCCGGGCAACGCCTTCACCGAGTTACGAGACAGCCCTTAGAGACAAGTCAGGACCTCTCGGACCAAGAGGCACTTCCTTTCCATGATCCCCAATGCGGGCAGCCATTTATTGGGAGGCTAATCCCACGAACTTGGTATTTGTGATGGACCTGAGAAGAATACCGCATCACCCTCAGTTGCCTTCAGGCGAAGTTCGCGCAAGGGGCGATACTCAGGCGAGTGGTACCACCGCAGCGCATCTTGCATTGAAGGAAACTCGATCAGAACCGGAAAGGCGAAAGTCCTACTGCCCTCGACGGAACGCACCTCTCCGCCAACTACCATATACCTCCCTCCATGCTTCTCGACAGTAGCTAGGACCGACGCGCGGTACTCCTGAATCGCTTGCTCGTTCAACACCTTTTTCATGTCGCAGAAGAAGTAAGCTTTCAACGAAACCCCCTTATCCTGATGGTAGTAACTGTCAGGTGTTAAAGGGTAAGAACTTGCGGGCTATCCGTCAACCTGTCATCCAGGAAGGGTGGCGATACGTATCGGCGCGGTGATGCACGATTACTGCCGGGCCGTGCTCGGCTGGGGGGTTTCGCCTGGTTGTCAACGACGGGTTCTGCAAAGTTTGGGCTCGCAGAGGATTACAGCTGGTTTGATCTCTGATTGGGGCGGGGTGTCGGCGAGGAAGGCGATGAGGTCTGCTGGCGTGGTGAACCGGGCCGTTGATGGTGTGATGGCGTATCCGTGCTGTTCCAGGAGTGGACGGGTCTGCGCAACGGCGATGGTGATCGTTTTTCGGTCGACGTTGAACAAGCTCGGCCAGGACCGCTTGTGTGCATAGTTTGCGCAGGTAGAGCACGGTGGCCAGGACCCGGAGCTGTTTTCAACCTGAGTAGCGCTGCTCCTCGACGAGTTGAAGACCGAAGATCGCGGCGAGTAGCGGGGTGGCGCGGCGTGGGCAGCGGTGCAGCTTGGTCAGGAGTTTCCAGGTCTTCACCGTGGCGATGGCACGTTCGCCGATCGCGCGGATCTTGGTGTGGGAGCGGTTGACCGCGCGCATGGGCTCGGGCAGGTTCCGGCCGTAGAACGGGACGACGACGGTGCCGCGGGCGCCGCGGTAGCCCTTGTCGGCGAAGGTCATCACCTGCGCGGCGGTGAGCGCGGCGACGATGCCGTGGTGGCGGGCGGCGGTCAGGTCATGGGTCGAGCCGGGCAGCGCGGGTGAGACCCACGCCAGCCGGCCGGCCGGGTCGGCGATGACCTGGGCGTTGACGCCGTGGCAGCGGTGCTTGCCCGCGTAGTGGCGTCGGTCTTGCTCTCCGGAGAGCCGGTCGGTGCGGATCAGCGTGCCGTCGAGGATCGCGTACGCCAGGCGTCCGATGCGGTCCATCGCCTGGGCGAGGGTGAGCGCCTGGGCGGCGAGCAGGTCAACAGCCTCTCGGATGTAACGCCACGCCGTGGTCGCGCCGATGGCGAAACCGCCTGCCAGGCGGGCGGGCGGGTCGCCGTTGCGCAGATGCGCCAGCACCAGCAGTGCTTGCCTGCCGGGGTCCAGACGTCGGTAGGGGGTACCCCGTCGTACGCGGTGAGCGCGTAGCAGCCTCGGCGAGGTGGTTCAGGCTCCGTGTGGACAGCGGGATCGTGGCAGGATAGGTCAGCACGAAGCTCCTCGGGCAGACGACATGGGTCTTGGTCGACCACGTCATCTACCAGGAGCTTCGTCCATTTTTGGTGATCAACACGCCACCGATCTCACCGGCGCCCCTCCCGCCAGCTCAGGTTGGAAACAGCTCCCGGTCGGCGTCGGCGAGCTTGATCGGGGGCCCGGCTCCGGCGGCGCGGCGGCGTTCGGCGCCACGGCGTGCCCGTCGGGTCTGCTCACGCTGCGCCGCTTGAAATTCGGTCATCTCGGCGGCCAGTTCGTCGAGCTGCTGGCGGGGCATGCCGGTCAGTTCCGGGTGGGACAGCAGGTCCTTGTCCAGGGCGTGTTCGCGGCTTCGGTGGCCTTCGCTGTGCCGGGCGGGGGGCGGGGCTGCTCGTGGTGGGGGTGCAGGGTGTAGTTCCAGTCGCCGTGGATGCGGTGCCGTCTCATCGGCAGGGCGGTGATCTGCGCGTCGTTGATCTGGATGCCGGTCGGGTAGGTGCCGGTGTCGAGTTCGGCATGCACGGACAGGCCGGTGCGGGTGGTGGTGGCCGCGATCGACTGGACGATGACGTCGTGGCTGGTCAGCGGCCTGCCACGCCAGTTCATCGTGATGTGGGAGAACAGCCGGTGCTCGATCTTGTTCCATTTCGAGGTTCCCGGCGGCAGATGACACACCGTGATCTGGAGGCCGGTCTCGGCGGCCAGGGCCGCGAGTTCGGTCTTCCACGCACGGGTGCGGTAACCGTTGGAGCCGCCCGCGTCGGCGGTGATCAGCAGCCGGCGGGCGTGCGGATAGTCGCCTGCGCCGCGGGCGGACCACCAGCGGCGGATCGAGGCGACCGCGAACGCGGCAGTGTCGTGGTCGCAGCCAACGTTGACCCAACCGGTGTCCGCGGTCACGTCGTAAATGCCGTAGGGGATCGCCCTACCGACCTCCCGGTCGACGAAGTCGTGCGTCTTGACCTGGACAGGTTCACCGTTCGGCCGCCACTCCCGCCCGCCGTTCTTGTAGAGCCCGACGAGTTCCTTCTTTTGGTGTCCACGCTGACCACCGGGTCTCCGGTGGCCTGATGGTCCTTGACCGTTCGGACCGAGCAGGGCGGTCCGAACGGTGCGGGCAAGACGACCACGGTGGAGATCCTGGAGGGTTTCCGGCGGCGGGACGCGGGCGAGGTGTCGGTGCTCGGCAGCGACCCTGCGCTCGTCTTCGGGTCGCGACTGCGGGGCTCACGCGC
>NZ_JBEYSU010000113.1:0-3087 GCF_040704235.1 Micromonospora sp. NPDC047707 | reverse complement strand
AGGGCGATGGCGGACAGGGGTTGGCGGTCGTCGCGGAGTTTGCCGACGAGTTCGGCGGTGAGGTGCTGCGCCTCGGCCGCGCTGCCACCGTTGCCCGCCACGAGCAGGCGGCCGCCCCGCGCGAGCGTCCACGCCAGTTCCGTTCCCCAACCGGAGAGCCGCTCCGCCACCTGCCGGTACGGCAGCAGCGCCGAGGCCAGGTTCGCGAGGTGGCTGTCGAGGGTGGACAGGCCCGCCGTCATCAGGCCACCGCCGGGGTGGGACGGCCGGCGGCGGTCACCGCGGCGTACACGGCGCCGAGCTGTTCGGCGCAACGCTTCCAGGAGTACCGGCTGCGGATGCGGTCCAGCGCCGCCGTCGCGTACGCGAACCGGCGCACCTTGTCCGCGAGCAGGCGGCGGATCGCCGCGCCCAGCGCCCGGTGGTCCCGTGGCGGCACGAGGTCGCCGGTCAGGCCGGCGACGACCGTGTCGGAGATGCCGCCGACGTCCGTGCCCACCACCGGCACGCCGCAGGCCATGCCCTCCAGCGGGGTCAGCCCGAACGGCTCGTACCAGGGGGCGGCGACCAGCAGGTCGGCCGACCGGTACCAGCGGCCCATCTCCTCGCGGGGCACCGCGCCGACCAGCTTCACCCGGTCCGCCACCCCGCAGGAATCGGCGAGCGCGCCGAGCCGGCGGGCGAACGCGTCGGCCGTGAGCTGCTCGGCGGGGGGCCCGCCGACGATCACGCACTCGGCGTCCGGCACCGCGGGCATGGCCCGGACCACCTCCAGGAAGCCCTTGCGCTCGACCATCCGGCCGACCGTGATGATCCGTTGCCGGGCCGGGTCGCGCGGGGCGACCGGCCCGTCCGGGCGGAACATCTCCTGGTTGACGCCGGAGGGGACCAGCGCCATCCGGGACCGCGGCACACCCAGCCGGACCAGCTCGCCGATCTCGTCCTGGCACTGCACGATCACCCGGTCGGCGGCCCGCCCCAACGCCCGTTCGTAGCCGATCCGGCCCGGTGGGCTGGTGTCCCTGGTGCCCTGGTGCCGCTTCTTGACGGTGCCGAGCGCGTGGTACGTCAGCACCACCGGCACCCGGGTCCGGCGGCCGGCGTGCAGGGTCGCCAGCCCGCTCATCCAGAAGTGCGCGTGCGCCACGTCCGGTGTCCAGTCCCCGTCGCGCCACTGGCCGGCGAGCCAGCGGCCGAACTCACCCATGTACGGCAGCAGGTCGTCCTTCGGCACCCGCAGCGCCGGGCCGGCCGGCACGTGGCACACCTGGTAACCGTCCGCCGTGGACACGGTGTCCGGCAGCGTGGTGGAGTCGCGGCGGGTGTAGACGCGGACGTCGTGCCCCTCGCCGACCAGCGCGGCGGCCAGTTCCGCCACGTGGGTGTTCTGCCCGCCCGCGTCCTCCCCGCCGAGAACAGCCAACGGGCTCGCGTGCTCCGAGATCATCGCGATGCGCATGTTTCCTCCTCCATCAGCCGGTCCCAGTCGGCGACGAACCGTTCGAGCCCGAACCGTTCCTTCGCCACCTCGCGACCTCGCGCGCCCAGCCGGGAGGCCGCGTCGCGGTCCGTCATCAACCACCGGGCGGCCTCGACGAGGGTGTCGACCCGGGTGGCGAGCACCCCCGCGTCGGCCGGCACCGCGTCCACGGCCTCCGTGGTGGCCAGGGCGATCACCGGCATGCCCATCGCCATCGCCTCGATCAGGCTGAGGCCCAGCGACGTCCACCGGCACAGGTGCAGGTACGCCCGCCGCCGGGCCACCTCGGCGTGCATCCGGTCCTGCGGCAGGTCGTCGTACCCGGTCACCGGAAGGTCGGGGAAACCGGCCCGGGCCAGCGCGTCGGGCAGCCCGGCCACCCCCATGCCGAACACGTCCAGCGGGCCGACCTCGGCGAAGCGCGGCATCAGGTCGGTGCCGGTGACCCGCCAGCGGCGTACCGGTTCGTTGGTCACGACGGCGAGCCGGTCCAGGCCGCCGCTCCACTCGACGTGCGGCGGCACGATGCCGTGCTCGATCACCGCGGTACGGGTGGCGCCGGTGTCCCAGAACAGCTCGTTGAAGTGGGTGACGTGGGCGACCAGCAGGTCCTCGCGGTCGGCCATCGGGTGGCGGGTGTTCGGAACGTCGCCCTTGGGCGTGTTGTGTTCGACGTAGATTGCCGGCACGTCCCGTCCCGGCCGCCGGCGGAGCCACTGCGCCGCGAGGTCGTACTCCTCGGGGCGTTGCAGGATCACCACATCCACCTCGGCGTTCGCCAGGTCCTGCGGGGTCACCTCCACCGCCCGGTCCGGCCAGGGGTAGGTGCGGGCCCGCCCGAGGCCGTACGGGCCCCGGTCGGGCGTGACCGGCACCAGGTAGCGGTGCCGGCCGTGGACGAAGGACGTCGTCCACGAGCCGTGCACGTGCCAGAGCAGGATGTTCATGCCTCTCCTCAGCGGGTGTCTCGGGGTTCAGCGGGACGGCACGAGTACGCGGACCGCGTCGACCACGTCACCGGGGTCGAGGCCGGCGAGACAGGGGTGGTCGGGTACCGGACAGGACGACGCGCGGGTGTTCCGGCAGCCGGCGGTGGCGTCGCCGAGGCGTACGGTCGGCACGCCCCACGGCCCCCACTGCCCGAACGGGACGGTCGGGGCGAACAGACTGACCACGGGCGTTCCGACCGCCGCCGCCAGGTGGGCCGGGCCGGTGTTGCCCACCACCACCGCGCGGGCGCCGGCGAGCACCCGCGCCAGGCCGGCCAGCGGGGTACGGCCGCCCAGGTCGACGGCGCGGTCCCCGGCGACGTACGCGGTCAGCTCCCGCTCGTCCGGTGCGCCGGTGACCACCACCCGGTGCCCGGCGTCGGCGAGCGCGGCGACGACGTCGGCGCACCGCCGGGGCGGGCAGGCGCGCGCGGGCACCGACGCGCCGGGATGCACGACGACGTAGCCGGGCTCGGCCAGGGCCGGGTGCAGCGTCTCCACCGGGCTGTCGCACCGGTCGACGCGCAGCCGGAGGGCGGGTTCGTCGTCGGCGGGCAGGGCGTAGCCGGCGGCGGCGGCGAGGGACAGGGCGCGTTCGGGTTCGGGTACGCCGGTGGG
>NZ_JBEYSU010000112.1:0-3094 GCF_040704235.1 Micromonospora sp. NPDC047707 | reverse complement strand
CCCGACCGCAGCACATAGAAGATCGAGTCCAGGATCAGCCGATCGCCCCACTTGCGGGGCCGGCCGCCTTTACGCAGGTCACGCACCGGCATCAAAGGGCGCAAGGACCGCCCACATCGCATCGGTCAAGCTCGACGGATAGCATGTGTCGGGGTACTCGTTGGAGTGCAGAGGTGAGTACGGCTGATCTGGGTCTGTCGCTGATCTTGTGACGTTGTGAAGTGAGCGTCAAGATCCTCGCGGTGCAGTCCACATTGCTCAAGGTCCTTCCGCATCTGTCTGGCGTCGTCATCGAAGCGGTCGAGCGATCGGCCGCGATGATCGTGTTGCGGGCGCGGTCGCGGACACGTGGGAGTCGTTGCCCGCAGTGCAGCAAGATCTCGGTGCGTACCCACGGCGCGTATCGGCGTCGGCTTGCCGACGCCGCGCTCGGGGGCTGCGCCGTGGTGATCGATCTGTTGGTTCGGCGCTTCAAGTGCGTGTCGCAGGTGTGTCCTGCGGTGACGTTCGTCGAGCAGGTGCCAGGTCTGACTCACCCGCACGGACGGCGGACGCTGGTGCTGCAGCAGCAGCTGGTGCAGGTCGCGGTCGCCCTCGCGGCCCGGCCGGCGGCTCGGCTCGCTCGACGGCTGGGTCTGCCGGTGGCCAAGGACGTCCTGCTGCGACTGGTCCGTGTGCTTCCGGAGCCGTCGGTCGGTGAGGTACGGGTCGTGGGTATCGACGACTTCGCGCTGCGCCGGCGCCACGTCTACGCCACGATCGTCGTGGACTTGGAGACCCGTCGCCCGGTCGAGGTGCTTGAGGGACGCGAAGCCGGGCCGGTCGCGGCGTGGCTGGCAGAGCATCCTGAGGTCGAAGTGGTGTGCCGTGACCGCGGCCGGGCCTACGCCGAGGCCGCTCGGGCCGGTGCTCCGCAAGCAGTACAGGTCGCCGACCGGTGGCATCTGTGGAACAACCTGTGCGAAGCGGTGGACAAGACCGTCGCCGCGCACCACGGCTGCATCAAGGCCGCGTTCGCCGCGGCGCAGCCACCGGTGGAGACTTCGCCGCCGTCGTTGCCGGATGCGCACCTCAATGTTCGTGGCCGACCTCGCGCGCTGGTGGCCCGCACCACTGATCGATATCAGGCCGTGCAGGAACTTGTCGCGGCCGGCCGTTCGCTGCGAGGCATCAGCCGCGACCTGCAGCTGGACTACTACGCGGTGCGTCGCTACGCCCGCGCCGCGAGCCTCGACGAGCTCATCGCCCCAGCGATCCACCGCCGCTCCGTGCTGGACGCGTTCAAGCCCTACCTCTACGAGCGGTTCGCCGACGGGCAGCACAACGCTGTGCAGCTGTATCGAGAGGTCCGCGAACAGGGCTACACCGGCAGCGCCAGTACAGTCAATCTCTACGTGCACCTACTCAAACGCGGCGTGACCGCCCCACCTGCACCGCGTCCGATCCCGCCTCCCCGCTCCGCGGCGACCCTGCTGCTCACGCATCCCGACCGGCTACCACCCGAGCAGACCGGCAACCTGCACGACGTCCAAGCGGCATGCCCGCGCCTGACCGCCGCCGGCCAGCATGTGCGCGCCTTCGCCAAAATGTTGACCAACCTCACCGGCCAACAACATCTATCCGAGTGGATCGACAACGTCCGCGCCGACGATCTGCCCCACCTGCGGCAGTTCGCCGACGGACTCCGAACCGACTACGACGCCGTCCTCGCAGGCCTCTCCACCCCGTGGAGCTCCGGCCAAGTCGAAGGGCAGAACACCAGGGCCAAGCTGATCAAACGCCTCGGCTACGGTCGGGCGAACTTCGACCTGCTCCGCAAACGGATCCTGCTTCAAGCGTGAGACATCGTCACAAGATCAGCGACAGAGCCGCTGATCTTGCAGAGGTCAGGTGTCGTGTTGGGCGCCTTGTTCGTCACGGTAGGTTGCGTTTTGTAGGCGTAGGCGGGTGAGGCCGAGCATGTCGATGAGCCATCCGGGTCCGCCGGTGATGCCGCGGGTGCGTAGTAGTGCTTTGTTAGGTCTCGGCGTGTTGCGTGGTTGTCCATTGTGGTTGATGGTTGACTCGCGGGTGTGACTCCGGAGCAGATCGAGCAGGTGCGCCCGCGGTTGGTGGAGTTCACCGCGGCGATGCTGGATGATGCGGTCGCGCGGTCGGATCAGCGGGTGAAGGGCGAGTTGTACGTGCGTGGCCTGCTCACCGACGGGGCGCGTAAGTCGATGCAGCCGATGGCCGACCGTCTCGGGATCGATCATCAGCGGTTACAGCAGTTCATCACGTCCTCGACCTGGGACTATCGGGTGGTCCGGGCGAACGTGGCCCGGTGGATGGTCGAGGCGATCGACCCGGCCGCCTACGTGATCGACGATTCGGGGTTCCCGAAGGACGGCACGGCCTCGCCGTGCGTGGCCCGGCAGTACTCGGGCACCCTGGGCAAGACCGGCAACTGCCAGATCGGGGTCAGCGTCCAGGCGGTCACCGACACCGCGTCGGTGGCGGCGAACTGGCGGTTGTTCTGCCCGCGATCGTGGGACGACACCATGGTCGCCGATCCCGACCGGGCTGCGGCGGTGCGGGCCCGGCGGGACCGGGCCCGCATGCCCGACGATGTGCGGCACCGGGAGAAATGGCGCCTCGCGTTGGACATGCTCGACGAGATGATCGAGCAGTGGGGGCTGCCGAAACTGCCGGTGGCCGCGGACTCCGGCTACGGCGACTGCACCCTGTTCCGGCTCGGCTTGGACGAACGTGGCCTGCGCTACGTGGTCCAGGTCGACCCGACCGCCACCGCCCACCCCGCCGACGCGGTGCCGGTCACCGCGGCCTACTCCGGCCGGGGCCGCCCACCCCGCCCGGCCTACCCCGACGCGCCGGCCACCCTCGGGGCGGCGTTGCGGGCGGGCGAGTCGGGCGGGCACGTTGATCAGGTGGGTGCGCAGGGTGGCGCCTCGGGCGACGGCGTAGCGGGCGGTGTGGGTGAGGGTGCCGGCGGCGCGGAGTGAATCGGCCTGGAGTTGCCGGAGGGCGTTGTTAGGCCGCAGCGGCCCTGTTGTGGTTTCGGGTTGAATCGTAGTGCGCGGTCTCATATTCGACG
>NZ_JBEYSU010000111.1:0-3291 GCF_040704235.1 Micromonospora sp. NPDC047707 | reverse complement strand
TTGATCTCATCATCGAGCTGCTTCCAGCGGCGCGCCAGGTCGCGTAGGGCGGTCTTGACCCCGGCCATCAGTAGCCGGCCTGGGTCGGCTGCCAGACCGAGCAGGTCCTCCGACTCCGGCCGCAGCCGCAGGCACCGGTTGACCAGCGTCTTCTTGCTCAGCACGACGAGTTCGTCGCGCAACGGTGAGGGTGCCCCGATCATGACGCCCCACAGCGTGTTGAACGTGTTGGTGCGGGCCTTGACCGCGCTGGAACGAGTCACCCGCAGGGTCCGGATCACCTCGATCAGGCCGGACTTTGCTTTCGGGGTGGCCGTCGATGTCTGGCCGAGCACGGCTCGAGCGATCTGCTCGGCATCGAGCCGATCGGACTTGCCGTCCATGTGCCGCGCCAGCCTGTTCGGCCGGTTGACCTCGACCACGCGAATCGCCCGGACGGTGAGGAACCGAGTCAGGGTCGCGCAGAAGGAGCCGGTGCTCTCGACCCCGATCGCGACTACCTCGCCGTGTTCCTGAACCCACGCCAGAAGGTCGGCGTAGCCGCGGTCGTTGGCGGCGAACTCCCGATGGCCCAACAGGCGGCCGTGGTCGTCGACCGCGGCCGCGTAGTGGGTGTTCTTGTGGGTGTCGACGCCGCCGATCACGGCAACAGCTGCTCGCTCGATAGCCGACTGGGTTGTCATGCTGGATGTGCTCCTCCGTGTGGCTGATCTGACGGATGGAGCGAACCGGCCGGGCGGGCGACAAGTCTGTGACGGGGCTTCTAGTCCAAGCTCCTATCAGGTCAGTTCCGCCTGGCCGGTGCGCACCACGGTGCTGCACCGGAGCCGGCCGACAAATCGAACGCAGGACACCGTGGTCACACCTTGGCCGGGGTCAGACCGGCCCGGTGCAGCACCGAGATAAGTCTTCACACACCTTGCCATTGAGCCGCGGTGTCCGAGGCTTGATGTAGACGTGCTGGATGCCCTTGTCGAGGACGTGCCAGTGGAAGCTGGACTGGAACTCGGCGCAGTGTTCGGTGTGGACGACCTCGACGCGGAATGGCAGGCGTTGCAGGACGTAGTCCAGGAACTGGATGGCGGTCTTTTGGTCGCAGCGTGGGTAGATCCGCAGGACGCGCAGCCGGGTGCAGTCGTCGATGGCGGTGAACTGGTAGTACTGGGCGCGTCTGCGCTGCTTGGGCAGCTGGCGGGTGGTGACGTCGTCGGCGGTCTTGGGTAGGCCGATGGGTTCGATGAACTTGACGTCGATCTGGACCCGGTTGCCGGGCAGCTGCTTTTCGTAGCGCTTGTAGCGCTTCTCTCGGCGCTGGTATCGCTGGGAGGCGGGTAGCCGATTCAGGCCCAGGCGTCTGAGGATGTTGTAGATCGCGGAGTGGCCTATCTCCAGGTCGTGGTATCGCTTGAGGTACATCTGGATCTTCACTGGGCCGAAGTGGTAGTTCTGCCGCAGGTAGACGATCTTGTTGACGATGTCAGCACGGATGGCCCTCGGGCTGTGATGCGGCCGGCTGGAGCGGTCGCGCAGCCCCGCAAGTCCTTCTTCCTGGAAGCGGCGCTGCCAGATGTAGAACCGGGTGCGGCTGATGCCGTAGTAGCGGCACGTTTTTGCCACGTTGCCGCTGATCTCTTCCGCGTGACGCAGGATCGCCAGCCGCCGCCGGGCCTGGCGATCCTGCTGCTGTTCGAGCGATGGGGGCACCAAGTCTCCAACGATCAGAGACCCAAAGTGTCAACAACCTCCGGCAGTTCTAGAACTAGCCGCTGCGTGGGGCGTACATGATGACCGCGACGCCGACGAGGCAGAGGGCTGCGTCGATCAGGTCGTAGCGATCGGGGCGGAAGTTGTCGACGACCATGCTCCAGGCCAGGGAGCCGGCGACGAAGACCCCGCCGTAGGCGGCGAGGATGCGGCCGAAGTTCGGGTCGGGTTGGAAGGTGGCGACGAAGCCGTAGAACCCGAGCGCGATGACTCCGGCCGCGATCCACAGCAGCCCTCGGTTTTCCCGCCAGCCCTGCCACACCAGCCAGGCGCCGCCGATCTCGGCGAGCGCAGCGAGCAGAAACAGCAGGATCGCGCGGGCAATCGTCATGCGTCGGCCTGTAGCGGGATCAGCTCGCGGTCGTGCTGGTCGGGTTGGCCGCAGGAGCAGTAGCCGGCGGTGTGGTGGCGTTTGCTGGCCCACCACCAGGACAGGCCGGCGAGCACGGCCAGGGCGACGGCGACGCCGGGCAGGAAACGGTTTACCGCGACCCAGCCCGCACCGCCGAGTATCCCGGCGGCCAGCAGCGCCGGCAGCGCGCAACAGGCGGCGCAGGCGGCTCCCGCGAGTCCCGTCATGCCGGAGGGCAGGAGACGGCGCGGCCGGTCATCAGGTGTCGGCACGATCGTCTCCGTCGACCAGTTCGGCGAAGGGCAGAGGCCAGCAGGAGCTACCGGCGCAGGCGACCAGGTCGTCACAACCGGCCGAGATGGCAGACCGCAGGGTGTCACGGATGACCGTGAGGTCGGCCAACTTCCGCTCCACCTCGATGAGCTTCTCCCTGGCCCGTGCCTGTAAGCCGCTGTCCGGCCGGCCGCCGTGCCGGTGGCGGCCGGCGTCGAGCAGGTCGGCGACCTCGTTGAGGGTGAAGCCGAGACGCTGCGCGGTCTTGATGACCCCGCAGCAGGGTGACCGACTCGGCGGGGTACAGCCGATGCCCACCCGGCGATCGCTGCGGTGCGGCGAGCAGGCCACGACGCTCGTAGTAGCGCAACGTCTGCATGTTCACCCCGGCAGCATCGGCCAGCTGGCCGCTACGCAGTCCCGAACCGCTCTTCCCTGATCCCGGACAGACGCAGCCCACTCGGCGAGGGCATCGAGCACGTTCACGTGTGCCGCCAGTACCCGGACGTCCAACGCCAGCGCATTCGGGCCGGACCGGGAGAGCTCAAGTGCGAAGAACGAGCAGCAAGACGACTCCCGAGCCGTTAGGTCCCGCGCCGTCTCCTCGACCTGCGCACCGCCGTCGAGCTGCAACCGTAGGTGCTGCGCCGACAGCCTGTAGACACCCCGCACCGCGTCCCGGAAAAACTGATCAAACTCAGCGAGCCGCAGCGGCCGTACCGCCGTCGACAAGGTGCACGCGTCGGGCACCCGGGCGCTAACCGTCGGGATCTGTTGGTTGCTCATACCTCAACGGTAAGCCTGCACCTAGTGCCGCGTCAGGGAACGTTTGCCTCGTGAGGACACGCCGTGCGGGTGCTGGTCCGGGCGGTACGGCGTCGCCAGGCTGTCCGGGTGGCAGA
>NZ_JBEYSU010000110.1:0-3299 GCF_040704235.1 Micromonospora sp. NPDC047707 | reverse complement strand
AGGGCGATGGCGGACAGGGGTTGGCGGTCGTCGCGGAGTTTGCCGACGAGTTCGGCGGTGAGGTGCTGCGCCTCGGCCGCGCTGCCACCGTTGCCGGCCACCAGCAGCCGCCCGCCGTCCACGAGCCGGCGGGCGAGCGTCTCGCCCCACCGCGCCAGCAGGGCCTCGCACCGCCGGTACGGCAGCAGCGCCGCGGCCAGGTTCGCCAGGTGGACGTCGAGCGGCGACCGCCCCGTCATCCGGCCACCACCCGGCTGGCCCGCCCGACGGCGGCCACCTCGCCGTAGACCTCCGCCAGCCGTTCCGCCGTGGCCGCCCACGAGTACCGTTCGCGGGCCCGCTCCCGCGCGGCGGTCGCGTACGCGAACCGGCGGATCCGGTCGTCCAGCAACCGCTGGACGGCGGTGCCGAGAGCGCGCGGGTCGCGCGCCGGCACCAGGTCGCCGGTGACCCCGTCGACCACGGTGTCCTTGATCCCGCCCACCGCCGTCCCGACCACCGGTACGCCGCACGCCATGGCCTCCAGCGGGGTCAGCCCGAACGGCTCGTACCAGGGGGCGGCGACCAGGACGTCGGCGGACCGGTACCAGCGGCACATCTCCTCGCGGGGCACCGCGCCGACCAGCTTCACCCGGTCGGCCACGCCGCAGGTGTGCGCCAGGGCCCGGAGCCGGCGGGCGTACGGGTCGCTCTCCAGCAGGCCGGCCGGCGGCCCGCCGACCACGACGCACTCCGCGTCCGGCACGTGCGCCATCGCCCGGATGACGGTCTGGAAGCCCTTCCGCTCGACCAGCCGGCCGACGGTGAGGATCCGCGCGCGGCCGTCCTCCCGTTCGGCGGCCGGGCCGAGCGGGGCGAACGTGCCGAGGTTGACCCCGGACGGGACGACGGTCATCCGGGACCGGGGCACTCCCATCCGGACCAGTTCCCCCACCTCGTCCTGGCACTGGGCGATGACCCGGTCCACCGAGCGGCCCAGTTCCCGCTCGTAGCCGATCCGGCGGGCCGGGCTGGTGTCCTGCACCCCCTGGTGGCGCCGCTTCACCACCCCGAGGGCGTGGTACGTCTGCACGACGGGCACGCCGATCTGCCGGCCGGCGGCCAGCGCGGCGAGTCCGCTCATCCAGAAGTGCGCGTGGATCACCTCCGGCACCCAGTCGCCGCCGCGCCAGCGGTCGACCAACCACCCGCTGAACTCCCTCATGTGCGGCAGCAGCGCGTCCTTGGCGACCGGCTCGGCCGGGCCGGCGGGGACGTGCACCACCTCGTACCCGTCCTGACCGCGGACGGTGACCGGCAGGTCGACGGCGTCCCGGCGGGTGTAGACCCGCACGTCGTGCCCGGCGGCCGCGAGAGCGGCGGAGAGTTCGGCGACATGCGTGTTCTGGCCGCCGGCGTCCTCGCCGCCGAGGACGGCGAGCGGGCTCGCGTGCTCCGAGATCATCGCGATGCGCATACTTCCTCCTCCAGCAGCCGGTCCCAGTCGGCGAGGAAACGCTCGAGCCCGTACCGCTCCCACGCGGCCGCGCGGCCCGCGGCGCCCGCCCGGCGCGCCAGCGCCGGGTCCGCCATGAGCCGTCGAGTGGCGTCGAGCAGGTCGTCGACCCGGGTGGAGAGGGCTCCGGCTTCGGCTGGCACCGCCATCACCGCCTCCGTGGTGGCCAGCGCGACGACCGGCATGCCGATCGTCATCGCCTCGATCAGGCTCAGCCCGAGGGAGGTCCACCGGCACAGGTGCAGGTACGCCCGCCGCCGCCCCAACTCGGCGTGCATTCGGGCCTGGGGCAGGTCGTCGTGGCTGGTCAGCCGGTCCGCCGGCAGCCCCAGGTGGTCGGCGAGGCCGGCCACCTTCATGCCGAAGACGTCCAGCGGGGCGATCTCGGCGAACCGCGACAGCAGGTCGGTGCCGGTGACGCGCCAGCGGCGCACCGGCTCGTTGATGACCACGGCGAGCCGCTCCAGCTCGCCGGTGTACTCCGCCGCCGGTGGCACGACGCCGTGGTCGACCACCGTCGTCCGGGTGCTCCCGGTGTCCCAGAAGAGCTGGTTGAACGCGGTGACGTGGGCGATCAGCAGGTCGTCGCGGTCGGCCATCGGGTGCCGGCTGTCGGGGACGGCGCCGTCCTTCGGGGTGTTGTGCTCGACGAAGATCGCGGGCAGGTCGCGGCCCGGCCGGCGGCCCAGCCAGTCGGCGGCCAGGTCGAGCTCCTCGGGACGTTGCAGGATCACGACGTCGACCTCGGCGGTGCGCAGGTCGTCGGGGGCCACCTCGACGGCGGTGTCCGGCCAGGGGTAGGTGCGGGCCCGGCCGAGGCCGTACGGGCCGCGGTCGGGCGTGGCCGGCACCAGGTACCGGTGCTTGCCGTGCACGAACGACGTGGTCCACGAACCGTGCACGTGCCAGAGGAGGACGTTCATCGGCCGCTCCCGCCGACCGTCGCGACCGCCTTTGCCGCCTCCCCGGCCGGCGTCGACGCCGCCGTCGGTGTCCGCGCCGGGGATACGCCCAGCAGCGCCAGCCCGTCCAGCACCTCCCTGGGCGTGATCCGGCTCAGGCACGGATGGCCCGGGACGGGGCACCGCGCGGCGCGGGTGTCCCGGCAGGGGGCGGCGGCGTCACCGAGGCGTACGGTCGGCACCCGCCACGGCCCCCACTGCCCGAACGGGACGGTGGGTGCGAAGAGGCTCACCACCGGAACGCCGTAGGCGGCGGCGAGGTGGGCGGGACCGGTGTTGCCCACCACCACGGCGGCGGCACCGGCAACGGTCGCCGCGAGTTCGGCGAGCCCCGTCCCGCCACCGAGGTCCACGGCGTCGTCCCCGGCCACCCACGCGGTCAGCTCCGCCTCGTCGGCGCCTCCGGTCACCACCACCCGGTGGCCCGCGGCGGTCAGCGTCCGGACGATCCCCGCCGCCAGCTCGGGCGGCAGCCCCCGGGACTGGGCCGCCGACCCCGGGTGCAGGACCACGTAGCCCGGCGGGCCGACCTGCGACGGCGCCGCCGGCGCCGGCCGCAGCCGGAGGGCGGGTTCGTCGTCGGCGGGCAGGGCGTAGCCGGCGGCGGCGGCGAGGGACAGGGCGCGTTCGGGTTCGGGTACGCCGGTGGGGACGCGGTGGCGCACGTCGAGCAGGGTGCCGGGGTAGTCGTCGCTGATCGCCGAGATCCGGTGGACACCGATGGTGCGTAGCAGTAGGGCCAGGGGTAGCGGTGACTGGTGGTAGCTGGTGAAGATGACCGCTTCGTCGGCGGCGACGGCGGCGAGGGTGGTGGTGAGGGTGGTGATGTCGTCGGGGTCGAC
>NZ_JBEYSU010000109.1:0-3308 GCF_040704235.1 Micromonospora sp. NPDC047707 | reverse complement strand
AGATACCGCGACAGGGCTTCCCACTCGACGTCAGACAACTCGTAGCGACGACCCACGCGCAACATCATCCGACACCAAGATCCTTTGAAGACACTCAGCGGGCATGGTGGTCATCGTCGCCTGGAGCGCGTCTTTCATCGCGATGGCGCCGTAGCCGCCCAGGGCGGTCCGTTCTTGACGGGCGGGATGGTTCCGTAGCCATCGAGGCGGGGCAGGTGGACCAAGAGGGTGTAGCGGCTGGTGCGTTCGACGACGGTGCCAATGGCGGAGCGTTTCAGCCCGATCATCCGGTCGCCCTCCCAGTGGCCGGGGACTGCTCGGTCGGCGGCCTCGGCGGGTCGTTGGCTCAGGACGACATCGGCACTGACGTGTCCTTGCGGCCTGTTGCGTGAGCGTTCTCGGGGCTTGCGTAGTGCACGTCCGGTCCGCAGGCAGGCGACAAGCTCGCGCTTGAGGGCTGCGCGTCCTTCGATGTAGAGCGTTTGGTAGATCGCCTCGTGGCTGATGCGCATGTCCTCATCGTCAGGGAAGTCGACGACCAGCCGACGGCTGATCTGCTCCGGACTCCACGCCGTAACCCAGCGCCGATCGGCGCGCTGCGGCTTGTTCAGGCTCTTCCACGTCGTCGACGGGCCGGCTGCAACTGTCCCGGTCGGGACGCCGCAACTACCCGCTCAGTCGCGTTTGGACGTATTCCTGCAGCCGCGGGTTGCTCGCCAGCTTCGGCGGCTTGGGACGCCGCGCGGCGACCCGCGCCTTCCACTGCGCGACCGTGGCCCGGTACTCTCGCTTGCCGCCGCGGGTCGCAGCGTTGCGCCGCACCTCCCGCGAGATCGTGCCGGGGTCCCGCCCCAGCTCCCGGGCGATCGCGCGGACACCCTGACCTTGCGCCTTGAGCAGCGCGATTTCCTCAAGCTCCGAGAACGACAGGTAGGCGGCCGGTGGGCTCGGCCAGACTCAGTGGCGGCACCCCAACCCGGTGGACCGACTGAAGCCGCCAGTACTCGCAAACACGTGCCCTCTAGGATTCGCTACCACCTCTGACACTCTTGTCAGTTGACTAACCGGGTGACGACGAGGCGCAGGCAACACAGACTTTCATGAGCGATGGACCTCCCGGCCCGCTTAGCCCTGCTGCGGGCGCTGTTCATGGACGGCCGGTGGTTCCTAACACGGAGCGCGTCATCAGGCCCCCACCACTCTCTCGTCGTCAGGGCATTTGGTCCTCGGGATTTTGTAGTACGCAGCCACAGCCGCGAGTGTCCGCCAGGCGCGCTTGGGCTGGTGTATCTCGGTCAGGTCGCCGTTAAACGGGCCGAGCAGCACCACCGCCGCGCCGAGCAGGCGGATCTGATCGATGTCGGCGATGATCTGGTCGATGGTGCCGATACCGGCGCGTCGATCCGGTGACCGGTTCGTGGGCCTTCCAGAGCGCGATGCGCGGCATTAGGGCGGGAGCCGTGCGACCCAATTCGTCGGCGGTTGCCTTCAGCCGGCCGGCCGCCTCGGCCAGCCATCCGGACGTGAACCGTAGCGGGTGCCAGCCGTCACCGAGCAGCACCGCGCGCCGCATGCCGGCGTCGCTATTGCCGCCAACCAGATCGGGATAGCAGCGGTGTCGTAGTCGTCGGTGTTCCGCCAGGCGTCGCGTATGGTGCGCAGGTACTCGTCGGTCAGAGCGCCGCGCCGCCCGAACGGCACGCCGAGCGCCTCAAACTCCTGTCGGGCCCAACGTACGCCGACGCCGAGAATGAGCCGGCTGCCGCTGAGCCGGTTGAGGTTCGGCCTACGGGTAATAAGGTATTCGCCTTACTTCCTTTATCTTGCCGTGGGATCAGCCCCAGTAAAAGCGGCCCGAGGCGAGGAATCTTGTTGCTGCCGATGGTGATTTCGACCGATTTGCACGGCGACCGGCCGCCCCGCCCACCATCGTTTGTCGGCGGGTCAGGCTGAGCCCGGGTCGACAACCGCCAAGTCCGCGATCAGCACGATCGGTGTCGGGGTTGGGGCGCCGTGGCCACCGGTGCCCCAATCCCGGTCTGCTCTCGGAACCCGGAGCCGCCGGGACTGGCCTGTTACGTAGCCGGGTGTGAGAGCGACGGCGAGGGTGCTTTGGAAGCAACGGGGCTGGCGACGGCGGCGGGAGCGATGGCTGCGAAGATTGGCGCATGCGCATTGCTGCTGCTCAAGCCCGTTGCCCCTGGCTCGACCCTGCTCAGGGGACGGCAAAGGTACTGGATTTTCTACAGCAAGCCGCGGCTGCGGAGGTCGACCTTATAGCCTTTCCGGAGACCTTCCTGTCCGGATATCCGTTTTGGGTTAAGCATACCGATGGGGCGAAATTCAACGACCCGCAGCAGAAGCAGGCGTATGCGGCCTATTTGGAAGCGGCTGTAGAACTTGACGGTCGGCCGTTGCGCCTCATCACGGAGGCAGTGCGAGATCTCGGCGTCTTCGCATATCTAGGCATCACGGAGAGAGTCGGCGGGACCGTTTACTGTACACTGCTCGCGATATCGCCCCAGGCGGGCCTTGTCAGCGCCCACCGAAAGTTGATGCCCACACATGAGGAACGACTGGTCTGGGGTAGCGGTGATGGCCATGGTCTTCGCGTGCATCAGGCTGGCGACCTCAGAGTCGGCGGCCTCAACTGCTGGGAGAACTGGATGCCCCTGGCGCGGCATGCTCTTTACGCGCAAGGGGAGGAACTGCATGTATCGGTTTGGCCAGGCTCAACCCGCGCTACAACTGACATCACCCGATTCATCGCCTCAGAGGGCAGGGTTTACTCACTCGCCGCTGGCGGTCTATTCTCCTACGCCGACATCCCGGCTGGCTTTCCCTTCCGCGATGAGCTTGCCGAGCGAGTTTCATCCTGCGACGGCGGCTCGGCCATTGCAGGACCTGATGGACAGTGGATCGTGCCACCGGTCTCCGGCGAGGAACGTCTCGTCATCGCTGATGCCGATCCGGCCGTGGTTCATGGGGAGCGCCAAAATTTCGATCCTGTCGGGCACTACTCGCGCAGCGACATTTTCTGCGTGGAGATCGACCGAAGGCGCCTTGCCCCTGCCAGCTTCACAAGTTGATGCGGGCGCTACAGGCTAAGGCCGGCGCCTAAGGGACGTCTCGTAACGAGGTGAAGGCGTTGCCCGGCAACCGGTCGGTGGTCAGCCGGTGAGGATGATGTTGTGGATGTTGGCGATGCCGGAGGCGGCGTCGGCCAATGTGTGGGCGGCGCGTCGGTAGTCGCGCAGGATCTTGAAGCACTTCATCCTGGCCAGGGCATGTTCGACCCCTGCTCGAAC
>NZ_JBEYSU010000108.1:0-3335 GCF_040704235.1 Micromonospora sp. NPDC047707 | reverse complement strand
CTCGACAACGCCTCCCACTCGGCGTCGGACAACTCGTAGCGACGACCCACGCGCTACATCATCCGACACCAAGATCCTTTGAAGACACTACCTAGGGCAACCGCGGCGGCCCAGCTCATAGTGCAACCGCCGTTGACCCCACCGGGGATGGTTGCGGCGCAGTTCGCAGATCAGCGCCTCCACCTCAGCAGCGGTCTGGGCGGGATGCGCATGCGGTCGGTGCGATCGGTCGGCCAGGCCGTCCAGGCCATGGTCGTGATACCAGCCCAGCCAACGGTGCACGGCCTGACGCGAGACGCCGAACCGTTGGGCGACCTCGGTCACGGACAGGCTAGCTTGGACTTCCAGCACTGCGCGGTAACGCTGCTCGGTCACGCTCAACTCCACCAGCACTCGGCGGAGTGTCACCCATCAAGTGAAGCCACCGTGTAACGCATCAACCGGAGTCGGACACTCAACGTCGTCTCAACGTCGTCTTATCTAAAACTGCCGGAGGTTGTTGACACTTCGGGTCTCCGATCGTTGGAGACTTCATGCCCCCGTCGCTTGACCAGAAGCTGGACCGTCAGGCGCAGCACCGCCTGGCGGTCCTGCGTCACGCCGAGGAAGTCACGGGCAACGTCGCGCAGACGTGCCGGTACTACGGCATCAGCCGACAGACGTTCTACAAGTGGCTACGCCGCTACCAGGACGAAGGCATCACTGGCCTGCGCGACCGATCGAGCGCTCCGCATCACTGCCCGAACGCCACCCACGCCGACATCGTGAACAAGATCGTCTACCTGCGGCGGAACTACCACTTCGGCCCAGTGAAGATCCAGATGTACCTCAAGCGGTACCACGACGTCACCATTACCAGCTCCGCGGTCTACAACATCCTGGTGCGGCTGGGCCTGAACCGGCTACCAGCCTCGCAGCGTTACCAGCGCCGGGAGAAACGCTACAAGCGTTACGAGAAGCAGCTACCGGGAAACCGGGTCCAAATCGACGTCAAATTCATCGAGCCCGTCGGCATCCCTACTCCTGCCCGCAAGGCACCGGTCACCGGACAGCTTCCCAAGCAGCGCCGACGTGCCCGGTACTACCAGTTCACCGCAATCGACGACTGCACCCGGCTGCGCGTCCTGCGGATCTACCCACGCGGCGACCAGAAGACGGCCATCGAGTTCCTGGACTACGTACTGCAACGCCTACCGTTCCGCGTCGAGGTCATCCAGACCGACAACGGCGCCGAGTTCCAGACCAGCTTCCACTGGCACGTGCTCGACAAGGGCATCGCCCACACCTACATCAAACCCGCATCCCCGCACCTCAACGGCAAGGTCGAACGCTCACACCGCATCGACGCCGAAGAGTTCTACCGCATGCTTGACGGCGTGGTCATCGACGACACCGGCGTCTTCAACGACAAACTCCAGGAGTGGGAGGACTACTACAACTACCACCGACCCCACGGATCCCTCGACGGCCAAACCCCCTACGAACGCCTCAAGCAGAAGACCCAGACCCGGGTGTAACCAAGCTCCGGCAGATGTACAGCTAGGGCCGGGGCTGTCGGCATGATCAGCCGGGGTGTACGGGCTTCCCCGCCAGGTTAAAGATCAAGCTAAGGGACGTCTCGTAAACCCGGTGACTGCCCCGTCTGGACGGTCGTCGATGATGTTGAGTGCAGGTGATCTCGGCAGCCCGCCCGGAGTGGATCCTTACGATCTCGTGCGCAATAGGACGGTCGGTGGCGCCTATCCAACGTAAGTGATGATCTTCGGGTGTCGATCCGGTGGGCGCGTCGTGTGTTCAGCCATCCCGCGTTCACCGGGATCTCCCGCCGTCATCTGCACCTGCTACGAGGCGAGCTGCGTGTGGTGTGGCTGGCCGGGCGAGAGGGCCGGCTGTATGCCCGTCGGGGTGGCCACCGGCGGCGGGCGGCTGGAGCCGGCCGGCGTTTGGCGCTGCGGTTCACTGATCGGCTTGTCGTCACCCTCGCTCATCTGCGGCTGGGGGTGCCACACGAGGCCCTGGCGGTGGCGTTCGGGGTGGACCGCTCGACCGTGACTCGGGCGATCGGGCAGGTCCGGCCCTTGCTGGCCCGTCGCGGATTCGCCCGCCCGAGCGGGATCCGGCTGCACACCCTGGCGGACGTGTTCGCCTACGCCGCCGCCGAAGGCGTCACACTGCGGCTGGACGCCACCGAGATCCGGGTCCGCCGACCACGCGTCGGCCGGCCCGGCCGCAAGGCGTTCGTGTCGGGCAAGGCGAAACAGAACACGATCAAGGCCACCGTCGTGGCCGACGAGTACGGTGCGACCCTGTGGTGCGGTGGACACCGGCCAGGCCGGATGCACGACACCACCGCCGCCCGCGTCGAGGGCATCGACGCCCTGCTCGACGCCTACCCGCAGGTGACGGTGCTGGTCGACGCCGGCTACCAAGGCCTGGCCCGCGACCACCCCGACCAAGTCACCGCACCGCCGCTGAAACTCCGCCCCGGCGCACCAACCGCACGTCAGACCGCGTGGGAAGCAGAGCGTAAACACCAGTCCTCACAACGCATCCCGGTCGAGCACGCCATCGCGGAGCTGAAGTGGTGGCGGCAACTGCAACGCTTCACCGGCCGCCGCGAGATCCTGCCCGAGACCATCGACGCGGTCGCCGGCTTGGTATCCGACCGCATGATCACCTGGTAACCGATCCACATCACAGCAGCCCACACCCACCCCTGGCAATTGCGCACGAGATCGTTAGGTTCACCGGGCTGCAACCAGCCCAGTTTCCGCAAGTTGGTCCGGCTGGTAGCTGAGCGGGGCGGTGACGCGATCGCTGACGGTCGGCCGGGCCGGCAGTGATCACTTGACTTCGCCGATCGGGTACTGCTGGTCGCCGCTACTGGCGCACGAACCTGACAATGCGGCAGATCGGTCCGCTGTTCGGGGTGTCGCACTCGGCGGTGCATCGGGTCATCGACACCCTCGGCCCGCTGCTCGCTCTGGCCCCGGTACGGCGGCGTCGGGTCGACCAGATCGCGATCGTCGACCGCACGTGAACTCGACGTCGACCACCACCGCTGGGCCACCGAGGCCGAGGCCCGCCGCGATGCGTTTCGGTGGATCGCCTTCAATAGCCACCGACGCCGCCACTCCGCGCTGAGCTACCTCAGCCCCGCCGACTACGAGCAGGCCCTCGAACCGACTACGCCGCACCAGATCGCGGCATAACCCGGTGCCCACATCCCGGGGAACTTCACTATGGTGTGCCGAAGTTGGTCCAGTCGTTCCAGCGTCCATTGGGTTCGAGTTGCCAGATGTGGGCCATGCCGGTGTTGTGTGTGTTGAATAGTG
>NZ_JBEYSU010000107.1:0-3647 GCF_040704235.1 Micromonospora sp. NPDC047707 | reverse complement strand
CCGCCGAACACGAGGCACTACACGCGATGACCCACCCGGTCACCGCAGCCCTGAAAACCAGCTAACCAACTCTCCATCAAACCCGGGGCTTGACACTCTCCCCACTGCGGAGGGTCCGGGCCAGTAGTTGTCGGCGGGTTCCGAGCAAGGGCTTGCAAAGCTCGCCGCAGACCCGCCGAAGGTCGGTCTCGGCAAGTCATGATCGGAAGGCAGCATGCTGCCACCGTATCGATCGCTGACGGAGCGGCCGACTCGGCGCGTGCCCAGGGGACGGGGGCGGGCCGTGGACCGGGAGAATGGGGCCGTGACCAAGCGTTCCGCCGTATCGGGCAAGCCGATCGAGCACCGTGTCCCCACGCCTGGCACCGTGCGGCAGCTCTACGGCACTGCGTTCGCGTGCGCGAAGCCTGGGTGCCGTGCCGGGCTGTACACGGTGAACGCGGACACGGGTCGACACGTGCTGAACAGCCACGTGGCCCATATCCACGCGCGCAGCGAAGGCGGCCCTCGCTGGGACCCAGCCATGAGCGAAGCTGACAACCGCGACGTCGGCAACCTCCTCCTGCTGTGCTTTCCTCATGCGTGGGAGATCGATCAGGTCCCGGACGAGTACCCCGCCGAGATGCTGCGGTCCTGGAAGCGGGATCAGTTGGCCGACTCTGAACGCGCCCAGCGTAGCTGGCAGATCAGTGACGAAGAGGCCCGCGAGGCGGTCGAACCCTTCGACCTCGGCGCCGTCGTCGAGAAGATCAGCGCAGTCGTGCCGTTCAACCCGCGGATGCGCAGCCGGATCGAGACTTGGCAACTGGCTATCCGGCGAGGCCACGCCATGCGAGTCTCCCGGTTGACACCGCTCGTGCCGGCGGAGCGGCGGCCGGCGGTACTCGCGTGGATGGCGGCACGTCAGGAACCGCTCGTTGAGGTCCCAGTGGGGCAGGTCCGCGTTCTGGTGGGCCGGCTTGGGGCCGGCAAGTCGGAACATGCACTGCGCTGGTGGGGGCGGGTTGTCCAGGTGGCTGCCAACGACCCGGACACCGAGATTCCGCTGTTTCTTCCCGCTCGGCATATCACTGCCAGCTTGGAACTGGCGATCGCCAACGAGCTTGGTGGCGACCCCTCCGGCCGCTGCCAGGTGGTGATCGATGACCTGGACAGTGTCCCGTTGCGGGAAGCCGCCCGCCTCCTCGCCGAGGCCCGCCAACTCGTCCACACGTGGCCTCGGGTCAGCGTGCTGGCGACCGCGCGGCCGGGGATCCCCGTGCCCGACGAGGAGAAGATCCTAATCGAGCCGTGGCCGGCCCAGCGTGGCGCTGAGCTGGCGAAGTTGGCTCTCGGTGACGACATCCCCTGGCACCTGTGGAACACCGAAACGGCTGAACTGCTCACCAGTCCGCTGACCGCTCTTGGCCTGGCGGCCCGAGTACACGCTGGCCGCGACGTCAAGGTATCCCGGGCTCAACTCCTGGCTGATCTGGCGACGATGGTCATCGACTCGCAGAGCCACGAGGTTGCTGATGGCACGTGGCGGGACCTGGCTCGGTTGGCCGTTCGGATCCTCGGACAGTCGCAGCCGGTTACCGCGGCCTCGTTCGGGTCGTTGCCCCTCGTCCGTCGCCTCACCGCAACCGGCCTCGTTGTCGGCGACCACACGGAGCTGACGTTCGCGTTGCCGGTGTTCGAGCAGTATTTCGGGTCCGAAGCCCTCCGGATGGGCCTGGCTGACCTGGAGACGATCGCGGCGGCCAGTTCGTTCCCCCGGTGGCGGTACGCGCTCGCATTCGCCGTGTCCACCGCCATCAACCAGGATCAAGAATGCCTCTTCGCCGGCCTTGCGACGATCAATCCGGCGGCAGCGTTCTGGATCCTCGATGAGATCGCCGACGCCAGTGCGGACCGCACCCCTGACGGTCCATCTGATGAGGCGATCGCGGCGCTCATCAGCCGCCGCGACCCCAACGGCGAGGTCAACGCCGAGCCCGACCTTGCCATCCGCGCAGGGCAGTGGCTGCGCGGCGCGGAACAAGCCCTGCTAATCGGACTCGGGCCCCTGGCCGAGTCATTGGCACGACACCGTGACGGTCGCCTCGTGCAGTGGGGCACCTGGTTGCAGAACGGCTATCTGACGCTCGCTCGGTCGCGCGACCAGTTGCCGCCGCCGGACGTCGTCAAACTTCCCGAAATGTTCCCCAGCCTCGGCCGATGGCACCGCGTCGAGGGGGTTAGCTTTCCGACCTCTGACCTTGGGCGCTGGCTGCGCGCCCAGGCGGCGCTGCAAGAACAGCTCCAGAACGCGATCAGGAGACGAACCCTACCCGTTCCCCGCACATCATGGCTGGCACGCGAACGGCTGTACCTACTCGCCGAGTTCGTCTACAACTACAGCGCCACACGCCGGCGCCGCACCATCGACCTCGCCGAACTGCGCGTCACCGTCACCAAATGGATGGCGCGGGTAAACCAGTCGGCGCGGTCGACGTGGCAAGGGGCGGGCCGCTCCGTCGACTCGGACGACATCAGGTGGCTCGCCGCTCAACTCGACATGGAGGACGGCAATACGCTCCTGCCACCCTGGCCCGAAGGCGATCAACCCGGGACAGGCAGGTGGATCTGGCAGACATACTCACCGGAGCTGACCTTGACCCTGGCGACGAACATCGTGCGACAAGCCCTGATCGGCTATCGGCAGCTCGCCGAAACCTCATTCCCGGCCTTCGGTGACGCCTTGGGGCTCTACAGCATGCTACCCGTACGCATCGAAGGACTCGTCCGGCGACCCGTCAACAACGAGAACGCGCACACGATCGAAATGATCGTCAGCCTGGACCCCGACCGCGATGCGCAACGATCGGACGTGCCATCAGTCGACCTGCGACTCGTAACCGACGACGATCACGCGTTCTGGACCTTCAGCCAGGAGCGCCGCAGCGCCGCCCGGACGACGTTCGGCCAGAGCCCGCTCCAGAACGTAGACCTACCCCTGGGGCACACGTCTCCGGCGACCAGCCTGGCTTACCGGTGGCTGGTCCAGGATCTCGCCGGAGTCGGCTGGCTCAACAATCATCACCGTCTCCTCGATTGAAGCCGGTCACCTCGTGCGGCGGCCGACGCCACCACAGGGTTCAGCGCGTCCCGCCAGGTCCCTGTGCCCCGTCTGCCGGCGACCCGGACTCCTGGTCATTCGCTCGCGGATTTATCCTGTCCGGTCTCGGGACCTGGGTGACAGATCGGTATCAGGACCTGCGTGACGCCTACGGCACCGGTCAACTGATGACCGAATCCTGAAGGACTTGGACCAGGGCGCGCTCCTGGAAGCCCTCGGGATCAGGGCTGGACCGGCCGGCGATCGTCACGACCGCCTTCCACAACGCCCAGCCGCGTGCTCGTCGCCACGTGTCCTCGGACAGGCCGACGGCGTCCGCGAAGACCTTGCGCTCGTCACCGAGGAAGTAGGTCCAGGCCATCACGAGGTCGCAGGCGGGATCGCCGACGCCGCACGTACCGAAATCGATGACCGCAGACAATCTCCCGTCGGCAGTGAGCAGGTTGCCGACCGCCACGTCGCCGTGGAACCACACCGGCGCGGACGGCCAGGCCGACGTCAACGCCTCGTCCCAGATGGCCTGGCAGGCGGCGACGTCGACGACGTC
>NZ_JBEYSU010000106.1:0-3671 GCF_040704235.1 Micromonospora sp. NPDC047707 | reverse complement strand
TCAACCCGCTTCCAACAGCGGCTTGACGAACATAGGAGCATCGAACGCTCACACCTCATCCCCGCCGAGGAGTTCTGCCGGATGCTCGACGGCGTGGTCATCGACGACACCGGCGTCTTCAACGACAAACTCCAAGAGTGGGAGGACTCTACTACAACTACCACCGCCCCCACGGCTCCCTCGCCGGCCAAACCCCATACGAACGCCTCAAGCAGAAGACCCAGACCCAGGTGTAACCAAGCTCCGGCAGATGCATAGCTAGTCCTCGGCGCTACTCGTCGTCCTCATAGCCGAGGTAGCCGCGGCTGCTCCTGATGACTTCCTGGTGCACGCGAGCCATTTGGTGACCCTTGGCTGAAGGGCTATCTGAGTGGTGGGACATGAGTGGCCGGTGCGTTGAGCAGCCTCGTGCAGCCGTCGCTCCAACGCTCCTCGGCTTGCCAACGCTGAAGTGATCCGCTTTTGTGCGGCGTCAGCCACGACTTTCGATTTCGCCTCACTGGCCCGGCAGGGCGTCGAGCCGGCGGCGCAGTTACCGTTCGTGGTCTCGGCCCGCTGCGCGCGGCGTTCCGGTCAACTGGCCTTGATACTACGCGCACTCGTCACAAATCTTTGGCACCGTCCCGCCACGGTCCCTGATCCGCCGTACCAAGCCGCAGCACTCGCAATTGACGTTGATCGCGCCATACGGCAACCCTCGCTCGCTCACCACCTACTTCTACCGCCGTCGTCAAGCAACCTTCGCTCGCCGCCGACCTGCCTGAGTCCTCCACGCTCAGCACCCTGCGATGCTGAAAATTGTCAATACCCGTGGACGGGTGTTGACGCTGCCCCATCGCATGCGCGCGGTCTCGTGTAGGTCATCGAAGATGATCTGGTCGACTGGGGAACTCGGTGGCGGTCGGCGTGGGTGAGCCAGACCATTTTCTCGATCTCGCTGTTGGGCTGCAGGACGCCTTGGTAGTCGGCGGTGTAGCAGGTCATGCGGACCATCGTCCCGTCGGGGTGACTATGAACTTGGGCGTGGAAGGTTCCGACGTGCTCGGCGGCCAGGTCGGTTGGACGCTCGACCAGTTGGCCGTTGATGAAGGTAGCGCCGGGCGCGGACCAGGGCCACCAGGTGGGCCGCTGGATCTTCCTCGGCATGGCCGGCCTGGTCCTGCTCATCGGCGTCGCCGGCATCCTCAACGTCGGCCTCGCGACCGTCGGAGAACGGGTCGAAGAATTCGCGCTGCGACGCGCCGTCTGCACCTCACGGCCGCTGCTCGCCGGCATCGTCCTCGCCGAGACACTCCTGACCGGGCTGCTCACCGCAGCCGCCGCCATCGGCCTGTCCGCACTCGCACTAACCGCAGTCAGCACGCTATTCGGCGACCGGGAGCAGTTTATACGAGATCTCGTGTTTCCCTGGCAGGCAGGGGCCGCGGGCGTCATCGCCGGACTGGTTGCCGGACTGCTCGGCGGCCTCATCCCGGCCATCCGCGCCGCCCGCATCCCAATCGCCACCGTCATGCGCGTCTGACACCTCTCCCCAGGAATTGGGGACCGACCGCGAGGGTACGCGCACCGCGGCAGATCCGGATGCCTGGCGTGCCTCACGACCCGCGCGTGCGGTCTGGCCGACACGTTCAGATGCTGTTTGCTGGCGGCGGGCGCATTTCAGGAGCTCGCCGGAGCTGCTGCTGCGAGAAGGCGACCGGCGCAGATACGGTCATCTGGTGGCGTACGACGCCCCGGCCGAGAGCATTCGACCGATCGCCGACGGGCTGCCGGATCAACCAGCGCGGTTGATCCGTCGCCGTCGGTTCGCGCCGGTCGCGGTCGACGCGGATGGTGACGTCGCCGCCACGCGTTCCTGCGCCGCGGCACCGGCTGTTTCTGGGACGAAATCCGCAACGCCCTGTCTTCCCAGCGCATCCCGGTCGAACACGCCATTGCGCCCTAAATGGGGGCGCACCGGTGCAGCGCTTCACCGGCCGCCGCGAGCAGCTACTCGAGGTCGTCCACGCCGTAACGGGCCAGGGCCACCGACCACGCCTTGACGGTGGCAGTCGGCTGTCTCAGTGACGCCCGACGTGGGGTCGATGCACGGCAGTTCGCATTTGAGCTGCTCCTGTTTTGGGTCAAGTTGTGGCCATCTGTCCTGAACGGACCTGCTTTCGATCAAGCCTTCGTTGGCGAACAGTAACTGTTTCCGCTCCTGACCGTGAAGGCTCCACTCTGCGGCGTTTGTGTCGGGTGGCAGCAGGCAAGGTTATCCGGCGCTGATGATAGGTCATCTGCCTGACGTTCTTGATTGGCGCCTAGCCCAGAATGAGGCTATGTGCGGAAATGGGGCAACGACTTGCGGCGTGACTTTGGGTGGGGGGAACGTCCTTCGTCCTGCTAGCTAATTTGTTGCACGCTGGATAGCTGAGGAACTGGTATCGATTTGCCCTTTACTGCCGGAGGGCGCGTACCTAGAGGGGCGCTAATTGAAAGGACGTAAGATGAGGTTCGCAGTGGTTGGCGCAGGAAGCATTGCCGGTTATTTCGGTGGGCGGCTGGCCGCAGCTGGACATGACGTCGCTTTGCTTACTCATGGCCTGACGCTGACGACGATTCAGGCAGGCGGCCTGTTAGCATGTGGATTCGCAGGAAGCGCCGACGTGCCACGTGTTGCGGCCGCAGAAAGCGCTCGGGAATTCGGCGAATCAGATTTCGTGATCCTTGCAGTTAAAGCGTGGCAGGTTGGCGCGATTATTGATCAACTTTCCCCGCTTCTTGGTCGTGATACGGCGATCGTTACGACCCAGAACGGTGTTGACGCGCCATATCGCATCGCGAAAAGGTATGGCTCGAGCGCGGTGTTTCCGGGCACTGCGAGCATTTCCTTCCGCCCCGAGGCGCTCGGTGCCGCCCGGCAGATGAGTGGACCGGGCCTCCTGACATACGCCGAGTGGAACAATCGAATGACGGCGAGAGTTAAGCGGCTTCGCTTCGCGCTGGAAGAGGCTGGAATACTGACGAGCGTCCCAGCCGACATTTGGGTAGAGTTGTGGTCGAAGCTTCTATTCATGGTGCCCTTCGGCGCACTGGGGGCAGCGATGGATGAGCCTATCGGCGTCCTGCGCTCAAAGCCAGGAACCCGCAAGCTGCTTGCCGCCCTAATGCAGGAGATCCGAGAAGTAGCTTACGCCCGGCGTGTTTGCTTGCCGGAAGATGTTGTCGAGACCGCGATGGCCCTCGCCGATCGGCAGCCCGAAAATGGACGCTTCTCCTTACAGCAGGACATTCTAGAAAAGCGCCCTTCGGCCCTTAATGCGTGGACCGGAGTGGTGGTGCGGCTTGGGGAGGAAGCTCGGGTTCCAACTCCAATGCACGACATGCTGCATGAACTGCTGTTGGATCGTGCAGCCGCCGCCATGATGGGCGAACGACGGATCAAGACTTTGTTTCCCCCCATACAATATGGCTAAGTTGAGACCTGATGGCATTTTTGTCCGGAGATCCGCGAGGAACTTCGAATCGCGCGGGGGACGGACCAATCCCGGACTGTCAAACGAACGGTGTGTCCACGGTTTTGACGGCTACTTTCGGCCTGCGGACAGGCGGCCTTCGAAAGCGATGTCGAAGGCGTTGAGGGCGGGCTTCCAGCGCATTGTCCAGCGTCGGCGGCCCTGCCCGGTTGG
>NZ_JBEYSU010000105.1:0-3788 GCF_040704235.1 Micromonospora sp. NPDC047707 | reverse complement strand
GTTCCGGGCGGTCGCGACCAGGTACGACAAGCGCGACTACATGTACCGGGCCACAGTCGACATCGCCACGATGAAGATCTGGCTACGCGACCTCAGGGTGATGGTCGCGATCAGGGTGGTCGACGGCTGCGCGGCGATGGGCAGGCAGGCCACGATCCGGCCGTCCGGGGTGAGTTGATCCACCCATGCCTGGGGCAGCCGTGGGGGTGCGCACCATGCCGCGATGCGCTGGTAGGGGGCGTGCGGCGGGTAGCCGTTCATGCCGTCGGCGAGATGGCAGGTGATCGTGGTGACGCCGCGTTCGTGGTGCAGGCGGTTTGCCCATGCGACGAGGTGGTCGCTGATGTCGACGCTGGTGACGCGCCCCGACGTGCCGGCTCGGGCGGCGAGCAGGGCGCCGGAGTATCCCGTGCCGGTGCCGATCTCCAGCACATGGTTGCCGTCGCGCACCTGGAGGGCGATCACGTCGCGCTGGATGGCTTCCGGCGCGGATCGGTGCAGGGTTTCACCGCGCTCCCCGTTGTGGACGTAGTAGCGCTCGGGAACGCTGCTGAGCAGCGGATCGGCGGCGGTCACAGGCTTCTCTCCGGGATGGGCGGCGGCGTGGGTCGGCGAGTTCAGTGGCTCAAGGCGCGAATCCTGTCCGCATGTGGAGGAGCTGTCTCCAGCGACGTGATGATCGAGGGGTTGGCTTCGAATCGGCGTGGATCGCCGCGGTGGTCGACCGCGTCGGCGGGCCGCCCGGACGCCAGTGCCTGCACGGTTAGAACAGGCGGGGCTGCGCGTCGGTGTGGCACGTGTCGGGGGTCATCGGGATACCGGCTCGTTGGATGAGCTGCGCCAGGGACGGCGGTGTGTCCCACAGACGGGCGGCGAGTTCTGGCAGCAAGAGGGCGGCTGCGGTGGCGTCCCAGAGAGCCCGGTGCGGCTGGCTACCGACCGCGGCCGCGTCGACGCGTGTTTTCAGGCCGAGTCGGTCGATGACGGTGGTGAGGCTGTGCCCGGCCCCGAGGACGATTGCTCGCGACAGCCGCAGAGTGTCCAGGAGGCCGGCTGGGCGCAGCTGGGGCAGCTGTCGCCGGAGCAGGCGCCAGTCGACGGCGACGTGGTGGCCGATGAGGTAGCGGCCGGTGACACGGTCGGTCACGTCACGTTCGAGGTCGGCGAGGTTCGGTGCCGCGCGTAGGGCGGCGCCGCTCACGCCGGGTGGTAGCCGGGCCCTGTGGTTCAGTGGGCGGGCGGGGTTGACCAGCGTGGCGAGGGCGGCGCCTGGTTGAGGCGCGCCGCCGTGCAGGGGGACGAGGGCGAGTTCGAGGATTGCCTCCTTGTCACGGTCTTGACCTCCGGTGCCTTCGAGGTCGATGCCGACCAGGGCGGCGTTGGTCCAGCAGGTCGCTGTGTCGCTCAACGGTGGTTCTCGTTCCGGTGAGATGCGGTCGGCTGTCGCTCGTGCTCCCGGTCGTGCACCCCGCCCTGCGCGGGGGCGGTGACTGCGGTCGGCTGGTGCGCGGCGGCTGTTTGCTCGCCGTAGTCGTGGGGCGGCGCGTCGGCCTGGTCGAGTCTGTCCGCAGCTTGCCGCCAGGGCAGGAACGCCACGCTGGTGAGGGTGAGCGCGGCGGTTGCGGTGATGGCGGTGCGGGCGTCGGTGGTGGCGACGATGATGCCCGCGCCCAGGACGAAGACAGGTTGGGTCAGCTTCGAGGTAATCGACGAAGCCGTGATTACCCGGGACATTCGCTCAGCGGTTGTGTGGTTCGCGCGGTAGCTGGCGAAGACGGGGTTGAACGCGCCGGCGAAGAACAACAGCAGTGTCTCCGCGATCACGATCACGATCAGCCCTGGGGTGCCGGGCGGGGCGGCGGGGATGAGGCCCATCCACAGGGCGCGGGCTGCTCCAGCGGCCAGCAGGACCGGCCGGAGACTGTAGCGGCGCACCAGCGGGCCGGCGGCGAGGGAGCCGAGGACGCCGCCGAGGCAGGGCAGCCCGAACGCCAGACCGTACTGCCACGGCGGCAGGTCCAGGTCGCGAAGCATGAACACCGCCACGACGGGCGCGGCTGCCATGATGCCGCCCCCGAAGATCACCGCGTTGACCAGCAGCGCACGCAACCCAGCATGACCGAGGATGTACCGCCAGCCCTCGACGGCTTCCCGCGCCCGGCCTGCCCCCGCCTGCCGTACCGGTGGTGGCGGTTCCGGACCGCGCAGGCGGTGCACCGCGACGGCGGACAGCAGGAAGCTGCCGGCGTCCACGACGACGGACGCGGTGGCGCCGAGCCACGACACCAGGACACCGCCAGCGGGCGAGCCGGCACTGTGGGCCATCCACTGGGACGTCTCGAACCGCCCGTAGACGGCGACCCGATGCTCGGCGGGCACCAGATCCCGCAGGTGGGCGCCGCTGGCAGCGGCGAACACGATGCCGCCCGCCGTCTGCGCCACGGCGACCACGCACAACTGCCCATAGGTGAGCCAACCGAGCAGCGCGGCAGCGGGAACACTGGCCAGGGCCGCGAACCGCAGGACGTCCGCACCGATCATGACCGGCCGTTTGGGCCGGAACTCCACCCACGGCCCCAGCGGCACAGCGACGGCGGCGCTGGCGACGCCGGACACCACCGCGAGCAGGGATACCTGCAGCGCGGAGCAATCCAGCAGCAGAACCACGATCAGCGGCAGGGCACCGGCGCCGACGGCGGAGCCCAGCTCACTGATCGAGTACGCCTGCCACAAGCGGCGCACATCGGCGTTCCACGCCCGTGCTACCCGGCGACCGACCCGCCGCCGCAGGGCCGCTGGTTCGCGTGCGCGGCCTGCGATCATCGGCCCAGCTGGTGTAGGTCCTGGCGTGCTCGGTGCAGGGTGCGCCGCAGGCCGGCGAGGCGCCGCGCGGGCATCACGGCGGCTGGCAGGCTGGTGTGGATGCGCAACTCCCGACACGCCAGCAGGACCATGTTGACAGCGAAAGCCGCGGTGAGGCCACCGCGGTGCACGCGGTCGGTGACGGCGGCGGTGAGGGTCGGGCTGGCGGCGCCGACGATACGCAGGAGCGCCAGGTCGTAGCCGGGCAGGTAGCGCCCGGCGTGCTCGAAATCCACCAGGCCGCAGTGCCCGCCGTCGAGGAGCATGTTCGCCGGCAGCGGATCACCGTGGGCGGTGACCCGGACCGGGCCGAGCCGGTCGACGAGGGCGTGCAGCGCACGGCGATCGTCGTCGTCGATCAGCGTGGCGGCGTGTTCGGCGTCGAGACGGCCGTGGTAGTCGATCGGTTCCGGCAGACCCGGTGTTGGTGTCCAGCAGGCGAATGTGTCGAGGGTGTCCAGGACCTGCCCTGCGGTAGACGCGCTGATGTCGCCGGTGAGGTGACGGTGCTCGTGCAGGCGCTGCCCGGGGAGCTGCGTCAGGACGGTGAGCGGTCGTCTGCCCACAGCACCTGCGGCACGCTCACCGGCGGCGGCTGATCGGTGAACAGCTCATACACGCGCAGTTCGTGGTGGCGCCGGCCCACCCAGTACGGGTCGCCGGTCGTCAACAGCTTCACGATCACCGGCCGGCCCACGTGGCGGCCGGTAGCGACGACGGCCTTGTCGGTGCGGTGCACGACCCGGCCGATGCCCACCCCCGCAGTGCCCGCGCGGGCGACCAACATCGCGAACTGCTCGGCCGCCGCATCCGCCGCCGCGGCGTCCGTGTTAGGAAGTGTCTCGTCGATCTTGGGTGAGGTCGCGTAGCCAGATCTTCATCGTGGCGATGTCGACTGTGGCCCGGTACATGTAGTCGCGCTTGTC
>NZ_JBEYSU010000104.1:0-3835 GCF_040704235.1 Micromonospora sp. NPDC047707 | reverse complement strand
TCCGCTGGGCCAACGCCACCGAACGCGAAGCCGCCCGACGCATCAACGCTGAACGACTTCTCGCCGCGTAGCCACCCGGTTACCCGACGGTCTCTAAGAGCGTTCTCGGTATCGCTGGTCTGGCCGTCGCCGGTGGTCTCGCCGCCGGCCCGCTGAACCACGACACCACCACCACCGGCACGGTCGGCACCACGTCGCTCGCCGCCGCCGTGCAGGCTGACACGGTGGACAAGAACACCCTGATCCCGCATGGTGTGCAGGGCAAGCAGTCCCGCATCGACCTGGACGACGAGCAGACCGCGAATGTGAAGGCGATCATCGCGGCGACGAAGAAGGCCGACATGGACGAGCGGGCCGCCGTGGTGGCCATCGCCACCGCGCTGCAGGAGTCGAAGCTGGTCAACCTGGGTCACCTGGGTGAGCGCAACGACCACGACTCGCAGGGCCTGTTCCAGCAGCGCCCGTCCAGCGGGTGGGGCACGGTCGAGCAGATCACCGACCCCGAATACTCCACGCTGGCGTTCCTGAAGGGTCTCAAGCAGGTCGACGGCTGGCAGGACATGCCGCTGACCAAGGCCGCCCAGACCGTGCAGGTGTCGGCCTACCCGTTCCACTACGCCCAGTGGGAGACCCAGGCCGCCGACCTCGTCGCCGAGCACTGGAACTGACTTTCCTCACAGGGGGAACCAAGCCGCTGGCCGGCACCCGGAACCCGGGTGCCGGCCAGCGGCGTCCGCACACCCCACCCCACGTTGCAAGGAAGGGCCCCTTGTCAACGCCTGGTGTTGTACAAGGGTCCCTTCCTAACACCTCAGCCGGCGGCGGTGTCGCGGACCGCCTGGGCGAACACCTCGGAGCGGTGCTCGAAGTTGCGGAACCGCCCGTAGCTCGGCGCGGCCGGCGACAGCAGCACGACCCCGCCGACCGGCGTGACGTCGCGGGCCAGCCGTACGGCGTCGACCAGGTCGTCGACGACCTCGCAGCGCACCTTCGGCAGCCCGTCGAGCGCCGCCACGATGCGCGGCCCGCTGTCCGGCACGCCGATGACGGTGATCTCCCGTTCGGCGAGGTGCTCCCGCAGCGGCGTGTAGTCCAGGCCGCGGTCGGTGCCGCCGACGATGACCGTGAGCGGCCGCCCGTCGTACGCGTCGATCGCGTGCATGGCAGCGTACGGGCTGGTGGCGAGCGTGTCGTCGACGAACGTGAGCCCGGACGGGTCGACGATCTCGGTGAGCCGGTGGGCGAGGCCCTGGAACTCGGCGACCGCCACCGCGAGCGTGTCCCGCCGGGCGACCACGTCGACGCCGAGCGCGTCGAGCACGGCGAGCGCCACGCACAGGTTGCCCTCGTTGTGCCGACCGACCAGTGGCAGGACGGCCCGCGCGAAGAGCGGCTGGTCGCCGAGGTGGAACCAGGGCGTGCCGTCCGGGCCGGTCGCCACGTGGGTGGTGTCCGGGGTGCCGGCGCGTACGGCGGGCCGGTCGCCGAGTTCGGCGGCGAGTCGCGCGTCGGCGCCGTTGACGACGATCGTCTCCGGGTGGTGCGCCAGCAGGTTGAGCTTGTCGCGGTAGTACTCGCGCTCGCCGCCGTGCGCGTCCAGGTGTTCGGGGAACAGCGCCGTGACCACGGCCACCCGGGGCGAGTCGGCCAGGTCGCTGCACTGGTAGCTGGACAGCTCCAGCACGTACAGCTCGGCCTCCGGCAGGTCCAGGGTCGGCACGCCGATGTTGCCGCCGAAGACGTTGGGCCGCTCCACCGCGGTGAGCAGGTGGCTGATCAGGCTGGAAGTGGTGCTCTTGCCCTTGCTGCCGGTGACGCCGACGGTACGTGCGGCGTGGTCGGCCAGCCACAGGGCGGTGCCCTGGGTGACCGGGACATCGCGCCGGCGCAGCTCGACCAGCCACGGGTGCGTGTTCGGCACCCCGGGTGAGCGGACCACGACGTCGGCGGCGAGCAGCCGATCGAAACCCGCCTCGCCGGTGACCAGCGGCGCCGCCTCGGCGAGGGGCCCCTCCCAGGGAAGGCTGAGGAAGGAGCGGCTGTCGTCGACCGCGACCAGGTCCGCCGGGCCGTGCGCGGCGATCGCGGTCACGGCGGCCCGGCCCTCGCGGCCGGTGCCCCAGACGGCGACTTTGCGTCCGCGCAGGTCAGACAGGCGCACGTGCTCTCCTCGGGATGTCGGCGACGTCGGCGGGCGGGTCCGGCGCACTCGGGCACGGCGGACGAACCAGGGCCTAGTATGGCGTGTGCCCAACGAGCAGCTCCGGCGGATGGACGCCTTCACCTTCCCGTCCTACTCGATCGACCTCTCCACCGGGGAGGTGTTGTTCGACTACGCCCTGACCGGGCCCGACGGCGAGCAGCGCTTCACCGAGGTGGTCACCCTGCCGCTGCCCGACGCGCCCCCGTCGGACGAGACGGTCGCGACCCTGGGCCGCGTCCTGGAGCTGCTGCACGTGGTGGCGGGCGTCAGCTACTACAAGACGGCCGCGCCGCGCCGGCTGGTGCTGCCGGCGCCGCTGGGGTCGGCCGCCGTCGAGCTGGTCACGGCCGTCTACACCAAGGGCCTCGGGGAGTACGCGTACCGCAACGCGCTGCCGCACGTGCTGGAGCTGCGTCCCGAGGTACCCGCCGGTGAGGTCGCACCGGCCGTCGGGTACGACACCTACGGCCGGCGGCCGCTGTCGGCGGTCGGCGGCGGCAAGGACTCGATCGTCAGCCTGGAGGCGCTGCGCCGGGGCGGTTTCGACCCGGTGCCCTTCTCGGTCAACCCGAACCGGGTGATCGAGTCGGTGAACGCGGCGTCCGGGCTGCCGGCGCTGGCCGCCCGCCGGCGGATCGACCCGGTGCTGTTCGACCTGAACGAGGCCGGCGCGCTCAACGGTCACATCCCGGTCACCGCGATCAACTCGCTGATCGCCGTCGCGACGGCGGTGCTGAACGGCCTCGGCCCCGTGGTGATGTCCAACGAGCGCTCGGCGTCGGACCCGAACCTGGTCTGGGACGGGCACGAGATCAACCACCAGTGGTCCAAGGGCGTCGAGGCGGAGGGGCTGCTGCGGGCGGCGCTCGCCGAGCACGCCGGGCTCACCGACCCGTACTTCTCCCTGCTGCGCCAGTTGTCGGAGCTGCACATCGCGCGGTTGTTCGCGTCGATCGACCAGTACGACGACGTGGTGACCAGCTGCAACGCGGCGTTCAAGCTGCGCGGCGCGAGCGAGCGCTGGTGCCGGAACTGCCCGAAGTGCCGGTTCGTCTTCCTCGCGCTGGCGCCGTTCATGCCGCGCGAGCGGATCACCCACATCTTCGGCGGTGACCTGCTCGCCGACCCGGTCCAGCTGCCGGGTTACCGGGAGCTGCTCGGCGTGGACGGGCACAAGCCGTTCGAGTGCGTCGGCGAGGTCGAGGAGTCGGTGGTGGCGCTCAGCCTCCTCGCCGAGCAGGAGCAGTGGCGCGACGCCCCGGTCGTCCGGGCCCTCGTGGACGCCGTCCCCGAAACGGCCTGGCAGGCGGCAACCACCTCGGACGTCCTCACCCCCGGCGGCCCCACCTTCACCCCCACCGTCTACGCCAAAACCCTGGACTCCCTCACCTAACCCCACCCCCACCTCCACCCCCCACCCACCCACCCCGCCCGCCGCGGCCCCGCCCGGGTTGATCATGAAGTTAGCGGGTCCGAATCGGGACGAACCAACCCGCTAACCTCATGATCAACAGGTAGGGGCGGGGCGCTGGGTGGGGGGTTAGTAGTGCGTGCGCCTGGTGGCGCGACCCTGAGCGGGCGAAAATCGGGCTGGGGCCGTCCGGCTGACGTCGTTTCCTCTTGGCGCTGTCC
>NZ_JBEYSU010000103.1:0-3851 GCF_040704235.1 Micromonospora sp. NPDC047707 | reverse complement strand
CCGCCGAACACGAGGCACTACACGCGATGACCCACCCGGTCACCGCAGCCCTGAAAACCAGCTAACCAACTCTCCATCAAACCCGGGGCTTGACAGAGAGGCCACCAAAACACCCGCCTGCCGCAGCCACGACACGGACCTGTTCTTTCCCGGCCCTGCCACAGGCGGCGAAATGCGCCGCCAAATCGCTCAAGCCAAGCAAATCTGCTTCACCTGCCCGCTCCTACACCCATGCCGAGCGTGGGCGCTCAACCAACCCGCCCAACACCTCCACGGCATCTGGGGCGCCACCACCCAACCCGAACGGCGACTCCTGCAACGGCAGCACCGCAAGACAAGCCAAACCGCAGTCGCCAACAACGCTCTCAATGCATGATCGACCTCGCCGCCGCCGAATCGCTCTACAACGCGAGTCGCGAAGCCACGCACGCCGCCACCGCCTGAAGAAGAATCATCCCGTGAACGACCTGGTGACCTGGCTAAACGCCCAGTACGACGCCGACGTGCGCATGGCGCACAGCTTCGGAGGACGGGGGATATCCGTTCGTCTAGAACTGCCGGAGGTTGTTGACACTTTGGGTCTCTGATCGTTGGAGACTTGGTGCCCCCATCGCTCGAACAGCAGCAGGATCGCCAGGCCCGGCGGCGGCTGGCGATCCTGCGTCACGCGGAAGAGATCAGCGGCAACGTGGCAAAAACGTGCCGCTACTACGGCATCAGCCGCACCCGGTTCTACATCTGGCAGCGCCGCTTCCAGGAAGAAGGACTTGCGGGACTGCGCGACCGCTCCAGCCGGCCGCATCACAGCCCGAGGGCCACCCGTGCTGACATCGTCAACAAGATCGTCTACCTGCGGCAGAACTACCACTTCGGCCCAGTGAAGATCCAGATGTACCTCAAGCGATACCACGACCTGGAGATAGGCCACTCCGCGATCTACAACATCCTCAGACGCCTGGGCCTGAATCGGCTACCCGCCTCCCAGCGATACCAGCGCCGAGAGAAGCGCTACAAGCGCTACGAAAAACAGCTGCCCGGCAACCGGGCCCAGATCGACGTCAAGTTCATCGAACCCATCGGCCTACCCAAGACCGCCGACGACGTCACCACCCGCCAGCTGCCCAAGCAGCGCAGACGCGCCCAGTACTACCAGTTCACCGCCATCGACGACTGCACCCGCCGCCCAAGCCGTAGTCAGCTTCTCCCACCCAGGCCGCTGCCGCAACGACGCCGCGTTCGCCGCCCTGAGCGGCACGAGGCCGATCCCGGCCAGTAGCGGCAGGATTGTTCGGCACCGGCTCAACCGCGGCGGGGATCGAGCCCTGAACCGCGCCATCGCGCTGACCCGCATACGAAGTTGTCCTCGAACCCGGGCCTATGTCCAACGCCGCACCGCGGAGGGAAAGACGCCACGAGAGATCCGCCGCTGTCTCAAGCGGTACATCGCCCGCGAACTCTACCGCCAGCTAACCCAATCTATGACCTGCGGCGAACCGACCTTGACAAACACATAAGCGTCAGGAGGTCAGGCGCGCGACCGGCACAAGTCCTCCTCAAGAGGTCGGACCGCGACCGCCGACGCTGAGAGATGCCGAGAGGCATTGCCGCATGTCAGGCCCGTCAAGGCCAGGTAGGCGCAGGTAGCCAACTTGATCTCGTAATGCGTAGGTCGACGGTTCGATTCCCTCAGGCGGCTCGGTGAGAAAGCCCAGGTCAACGACCTGGGCTTCGCCGTTCCCAAGGTCGACAACCTCGCCGCCGGCCGTGCCAGTCCGCAAATAGGCCGCATCCCGCGCAGCGGCCGCCTCGTTGAGCCGGGTGGCAACGGCGTCCAAGTCGTCACCGAACAGCCCCGCGTACACGTCCAGCGTCATCGGCGCCGAACGCGCTGAGCGGGGAGAGCGGGTCGGGTTCCGGCGGTTTGGCCCGCTTCCTGAAATACTGAGTGTCGGGCGCCGCTGGTCAGCTGACAGCGCTCGGCGTTCCGGCGCATCGGAGCCCTGGCCTGCAAAATCAGCCTGAAAAAGGTTCAATTGATGTGCAATTGGCCCGAGGTGCCAAGGTCGATCCCCCCTGCTGCCACCCAATCCCAGCAGTCCAGCCTGACGTCATGACGAGACCCGCCTGGTTGGGCTCAAGGCCTGACGACCGGAAGAGACTTGGGATATGTCCACGTTCGCCACGCGGAGGCATCACCCTTCGTCTGCTCACCCCAGGTCACGATGTCCACGTCACTGGAGTTCTTGCTCAGCCTGCTGCTAGCAAAATCGCACCGCCAAGGGCAGCGGTCACGCCAGCCGCTTGGCGTAAGGTCATCCGTTCATGCAGCAGAAGCTGGGCGAGCAGGACGCTGACTGCCGAGTCGAGCGACGCGAGGACGGCAACTAAGGCCAGCGGTCCGATGGACACCGCGGTCGCCAGCGCGACGTCGCCGCCAGCCGCAAGCAGCCCAGCAATAAGTACCAAACCTACAGATTTTCCTTCGACAGCCAAGCGAGCGCGACGGCCCATCACGACGATGGGCACCAACCCAAGTGTCCCGCCAATCTGAAGCCCGGCTGCGACCCACAAGGGTGGAACACCGCTTAGACCTCCATAGTCCACCAATACGAACGCGCTTCCGAATGCCACTGCAGCCAAGAGCGCGGAAAGAGCCGCCGGCAACCGAGGCCGGTGCGCTCCTTGCTCGTCTGGGCAGCTAGGCCGTGCAGATGGGCTGGGGGAGGGGTTTGGTTCTGCAGTGCCTCGCTGAGGAAAGGCTAGGACCAAGATGCCGGTCGCGGTGATGGCGAGACCGACCCAGCCGAGAGTATCAGGCGCCTCACCTCGGGCGGCGCCTACCGCAACTGGAATAGCTGCTGCGGACGCGGCAAGCGGGGTAACCACTGCTACGGGACCTTGCGCCAAAGCTCCGTAGAACAGGACGAGCCCGATTGCCACGACGATCCCCGCCACGATCCCAGGGACTAGCAATCGCATGGGTGGCCCACCGGCCAACGCAGCAGCGAGGACAGTGACAACGATGACGCCAGCAATGTGCCCCCACCAAGCCACTGCGATGGGACGCACCCAACGCGCCACCACACCGGCTGCTAAATCACTGGTTCCGTAGGCAGCGCTGGCGGCCAACGCGAGCAGGGCGGCAATCATCGCGAAGTTCGCAACGTGCCGTCCTCAATCACGACACTAGTCGGCATCAAGTGGCCGTCCCGATTCTTACTGGACGACCTCTTCGCATGGCCAGCCTTCCACCTTAGGGCCGAGTGGCCGTCGGAAGGCGAGACCGACAGGCCGCGACTCTGACCACAACAGCACAACAATGACCTCCCACGGCGTTGCCCGTCCTTGGCGACTACAGCACACAAAGTCACTATGGCCTGGGCTTGAGTCCTCAGTCCATCAGTCGATGTAACGGTTACAGTCTAGTCGTCCGTTGCGCGGCTGCGGCGAGCCTCCGAGATCTGGCCAGACCCCATTCACCGGGCAGACAAATTCCCCAGCTTGTGATCTGCCGAGTCGTGGCGATCTAGCATCACATTCAACTTGTTTCCGGGCTGAGGTAGTCGCCAAACCTGGTCGCTCCGTTAACGGACGTCGCGTTTGAGCAGCTTCGCGCGATCCGGTCAATCGCTGCCGCGCTCGGCCGGGGCCCATCGACGATCAGCCGCGAGGTACGCCGCAACCGCAGCACCCGGCGGGACTGTCTCAAACGAACGGTGTAACTCGGATTATTGACGGCTACTTGCGGCCTGCGGGCAGGCGGCCTTCGAAAGCGATGTCGAAGGCGTTGAGGGCGGGCTTCCAGCGCATTGTCCAGCGTCGGCGGCCCTGCCCGGTTGGGTCGAGGCTCA
>NZ_JBEYSU010000102.1:0-4131 GCF_040704235.1 Micromonospora sp. NPDC047707 | reverse complement strand
CGGACGTTGTCTACCGGACCATGATCCACGACACGGAGACCTCTCTGCTGCAAACGCCTTGACACAGAGAGGTGCCGTTAGCGAGATAGTCCCGGACGAGGTCTTCGCCGGTATGGCTCAATGCCTCGACCCGGCAGGCGGGCGGGGAGCCGCTGTGACATCGATCCGTCGTCGCAATGACAGCATCGATTGTCATCATATCTATCACTAGCCATGGGGCGGTCTAGCATTCGTGTGGTTTGTCCTTGTGGCCTGTCAGCTCAGGGCTCCTTGATGGCCGGCACTGGCAAAGCCAAGCCTTGCCGCGAAGAAGGCCACGCATCCGCGCACGCTATTGGCGGCCAAGGGAGCCGCTCCACACACGAGAGCCGCAACTTGCACCGCTGTAACACGGCAGCTGCTCGGATGCTGGACCGCCGCCACTCACGGTACTTGCAGGGAGGAACTTCATGATCAAGGCCAGATCTATCCGGCTATCGCGGCGAACGATGCTTGGCGTATCGGCTCTCATGGTCGCGACGTCCGCGCTGATTGCTCGCCCGGCGCAGGCAAGACCCCGCACCATCGAATGTCTCGCCGACCTTGAGCAGGGGTCCTGATGACTACCATCCCCTGGCTCGCTGACGTTCTTCGCGCCGCTGGCGTCAACGTTGTCGAACACGGAGATTGGCGGAACCGGACGGTTCCCGGTTCGTTCGATCCGATCGGTGTCCTCTGGCATCACACGGCGGCTCGATCGAGCGCCAGCAATCCGCATCCCGCACTGAACACCTGCATCTACGGGCGCTCCGACCTGCAAGGGCCACTCTGTCACGCGCTGGTCGATCACCACGGCGTGTTCCACGTTATATCTGCCGGCCGTGCTAACCACGCCGGTGCGAGCCGAGGCAGTGGACCCATTCCCGCTGGCGATGGCAACACTATGCTGGTGGGCTGGGAAATCGACTACGACGGGGTCAACCAACGGATGACCCCCGAGCAGTACAACGCATCGCTGACGGCGACCGCAGCCGTGCTGCGCCAACTCGGCCGCGAAGCCAGTCATGCGCGCGGGCACCGCGAGACCAGCACCACCGGCAAGATCGACCCGTCGTTCGTCGACCTCGACCTCATGCGCGCCGACGTCGCTCGGCACATGACCTCCACGCCGTGGGTGCCGGTGCGGGATGAGATGGCGGTGGTGTCGACGGTTGATGGCCGGCTGGAGATGTTTTGGGCGCGGTCGGAGCAGGTGTGGCATCGGTACCAGACGGCTGTTGCTGGTGGTTGGTCGCATTGGCTTCCGTTTGGTGGGCCGGCGAACGCGACGTTGGTGGTGATGCGTAATCCGGATGGCCGTTTCGATGTTGTTGCGGCTAACACGAATGAGATTTGGCATCGGGCGCAGAAGACGGCTGCTCCGTTGTCGGAGTGGTTTGGTTGGGAGTGGTGGGGCGGTGGCGCCTACGACCTGGAAGCCGCGCAGCTGCGGGATGGTCGTTGGGAGTTGTTCGCGTCGCACAATACTGGCATCTCGCAGATTTGGCAGCTCGAGCCGAGCGGCCGGTGGACCGACTTCAGGGCCTTTGGTGGACCAGGTCGGTCCACCTTGGAGGTCATGGCGAACCCAGACGGCCGGCTGGATGTGGTGGCAGCCAACGAAGAGGCGATCTGGCATCGGGCGCAGAAGACGGCTGCTCCGTTGTCGGAGTGGTTTGGTTGGGAGTGGTGGGGCGGTGGCGCCTACGACCTGGAAGCCGCGCAGCTGCGGGATGGTCGTTGGGAGTTGTTCGCGTCGCACAATACTGGCATCTCGCAGATTTGGCAGCTCGAGCCGAGTGGCCGGTGGACCGACTTCAGGGCCTTTGGTGGACCAGGTAAATCCAAGATCGCCGCTATGACCAACCCGGATGGCCGTCTCGACATCGTTGCGGCCAACCCAAATGAGATCTGGCATCGGGCGCAGAAGACCGCAGCACCGCTATCGGAATGGCACGGCTGGGAGTGGTGGGGCGATGGCGCCTACGATCTGGAAGCCGGCCAATTTCCGGACGGGCGATGGGCATTGTTCAACACCCACAACACCGGCATGGCCCACATCTGGCAACTCGAACCCAACGGACGCTGGAACGACTGGACCAACTTCGGCACACCGTAGACACGCTCTATCCACACAGGGAGCGCAATTCAGAACTGGCTCATCCCCCAGGTTCGTTGGATTTCCAGTCCGATGACGGTGCGTAGGACTTCGGGGAAGTCGGTGAGGCGCCCGCGCCAGCCGGTGTCCAGGACCTTCCAGTTGGTCAGATGCGAGATGCGGCGTTCGACGGCGGCGCGGAGACGGTTGAGTGCCGTGTTGCAGGCGCGTTGGACGTCGGTCAACTGCCGTCCGGGTGGCTTGCGGGTGCCGGTGAGCGCGCCGGTGCCCAGGAAGCCGAGGTCGGCGAGCATGCCGGGCCCGCCGGGTCGCAGTGGCTGGCCCACCGGTCGGCGGTGCCGGACTCGGTCAGAGCTTTGCTGTCGTGTCGGGCGCCCGGTACCGGCAGGCCGGTGTCGACCAGCCGGCCGGCCAGGTCGGCCACGGATTGGACGTTGAACCCGACCTGGTGCCGCTTGCCGGAGAACATGCCAGTCACGCCGGTGCGCTCACCTGTCGGGGCCAGGAACCCGTCGATCAGCACCGCCGAACGTTTCGCCTGTTGGCGCACCTCGCCGGCGAACTGCGCCGTCGCCTGGCGCAGCAGCGGCCGCAGCCTGCGGCTCACCCGCGACACGGTGGCCTGCGAGCAGCCGAACAACTCCCCGGCCACCGCCTGCGACTCGTTACGACGCATCAGGAACAAGGTCAACACCACCGCCCGGTACAGACCCAACGCCCGACGGCGGCCCCTGACCGGCTGCCACCCACCGCGCAACGCGAACACCACGGTGACAAGCTCACCGACTTGATCACCGCGCAACCCCGTCACAGCGTGACAACACGGCGGCCCGCCCCTGGCTGATCTCCTCGGACCACACAATCCAGGTGATCTACTCCTCGGCAGCCGCCGTCACCTGTAGTGACACCCGTGCGCTCGCCCACAGCACACCCTCACGCGTTCTGAATAACGCTCTTGCTATTGATTCAACCTTCTGGTCATTGCATAGTGCGTTGGTCACTTCACCGTGAAGCAAGGAGACGTCGCGCCACATGCGCCAGCACACCATCAAGTATCACGCGATCTTGTTCGACCTGGATGGCGTTCTAGTCGACTCACTGAGCCTGATTGAACGTATCCTTTGCGGTTGGGTGGCCGCACACGGGCTGGACGCCGATAAGGCGGTTGAGCTGTCCCACGGCCGACGCGACATCGACGTCGTCCGTGCGATAGCCCCGCACCTGGATGCCGAGGCAGAGAGCCGCCGCATCGTCGAACGGGAGGAACACGACTTCGACGGCGTGAGGGCGACCCGAGGAACATCCCGGCTGCTGTCCGCACTACCGGCGAATGCTTGGGCCACCGTCACCTCAGGCACCCGCGCAGTCGCCCAGGGGCGACTCGCCGTTGCCGGGCTTCCGCAGCCGAAGCTGCTGGTGGCGGCCGACGACATCAAGCACGGCAAGCCTCATCCCGAGGGCTACCTAACCGCAGCATGCTCGGTGCGGCACCCGCTCAATGCATCGTCGTAGAGGATGCACCGGCGGGCGTGCATGCCGCACACGCTGCGGGCATGCGGTGCATCGGCATCGGGGACGGACGCCGTTGCCGGTGTGGAGGCTCTGCTTTGCGCGCAGGTCGAGGGCCTGCACCGCGTCAATGTGGAATCCCACCTCGAAGGCTTGCTGCTGACCTGCTCTGTAGGCAAGAGCCACCCGGAATGAGCGACCGTGCGCGAAAAATGTCCCTTCTTATCCCGCTTGAAAGGGCACCGGGCGAAACTGCCTGCCTGATTCGTCGCCGCAACGCGCGGCGCGCTATCCAATGAGAGGTTGTTCATGGGTGTCACTGAGCTGTTTTCAACCTGAGTAGCGCTGCTCGATCAGTTGGAGTACGAGTATCGCCGCGAGTGGCGGCGTGTAACTGTTCAGCTGGTTTGGGGTAGCCAGGTCTGTCGGTTGTGGAGTCGGGTGAGGGCTTCGAGGGCGTTGATGCCTTGCTTGCGGGCGGTGGA
>NZ_JBEYSU010000101.1:0-4188 GCF_040704235.1 Micromonospora sp. NPDC047707 | reverse complement strand
CACCACCCACCACAACCAACCAGGCTCCCAGCACGACACCTGACCTCTGCAAGATCAGCCGTACTTACCTCTGCACTCCAGCGAGTACCCCGACAGATGGTCTCCGTAGTGGCCGGAGACCCAGGTGTCAACGATGACCGTCAGTTTTAGACCGGCTGCCGGCGAAGTGGTGAGGACTTTCTACACACTCTCAAGGCGGCCCGAAACGGGCCGCACGCGCCGCCGCCTGGGCGCGCGTCGGCCGCTGCCGCTGTCGCTCTGCGGCCGTCACGCCTGACGCCCGGCGGCTGGCGCGGAAAGCGGGGAGCTCGGAGGGCCGCCGCAGAACGACAGACCGTTGACGGGTTGGTGTGGTGGGCCGGCAGCCGGCCGGGCCGCGCGGTCACGAGCCCACGCGGCGTAGGGCAGCGGACGCCGGCCACGTCGGCGAGCTGGCGGCGGTCGCGGGGTTGCGGTCAGAGAGCCTCCGGCGGGGGCGCTCCGGCTCCAGGATGGCGAGACTCCGTCGGCGGGTCACGGTCCGTGGGTGGCTGCGGTAGGCCATCCCGCCCGCCGTCGACCGGGGCAAGCCGAGCAGACCACCGCCCGACCCGCCAGCGCTCGTACGAACCGTCAAGGTCCGTTTGGCGTGGCGGATCGGGCGGCGGCCCGCTCCCCTGGGGGCGGGTCGACGGCGAACGGGATGGCGGCGGATCGATGGGTAGCGCTTGTCAGCTGCCTGAGCCCAAGTCCATCCTGTGGATTCAGCTTCCGTGACAATTGTCCGAGTCGATCAAGGGTTCCTAGTGGGCAGTTTGGTCGGGCCGGGATATTCCCTCGTGCCGCGCTGGATTGTTCGCCGTCGCGCACGCCACACGAGCCACAACAGGGGCACGCAGATCAGCATCAGCAGCACGCCGCCGACAAGCTGGATGGTTGTGGGGAGCGGCCCGTATTCCGGCCTACCGGGGTCGCGGAACAGCCCGGCCACGGCGAGGTCGGCGGCGACGTCTAACTCGCTCACGCCGGTTGGCGTCTCGAACAGCACTGTCGCAGTGGGCGTGTTTGGCGTCAGTGTGATGAGGCGAACGCGAACGGTGTCAAGGTCACGAAATGGCCCCCACGCACTTTCGTGAAAGATTGGGGCGGGTGGTGTGTTCGGTCGCGGCACGCCGGTCACGGCGACCGCGGTGCCGTCGACGCGCCATCCCAGTACTCGGATGTAGCGGGCACCGGCCACCTCGGGCAGTCGGCGTGCCTGGCCAGCCTGTCCGGTGTCGGCGTTACGCAGCACGAGTCGCCAGTTCTCTCCCGAGTAGCGGCGGGCGGTCACGAATGATCGGCCATCGGGCAGCCAGGAGCCAGGTCCGGCCAGCGTCTCGGCGTCGAGTTTTACGGTCGCATAGGGCACGGGATGGTTGGGGCCAAGCCGGTACAGCCTGATCTCGTCGCGCAACTGCACTGCGAGGCGACTGTTGTCCGGCGACAACGCCACCGACCAGCCGGGCGTGAGCCAACTGTCGGAGTTGTCGATGCTCGCGATCTCCACTCGTCGGGCGAGATCGTAGACGCCGATTCGGCTTGGTCGGTACTCAACATCGTTGACGTAGTTGACCCCGTCTCCCGTTTCGTAGACCAGCAGGCTTCCATCAGGCGAGAAGGCACGTGGATTGCCTGGCAGTGTCAGGAACAGATCGCGCTCTGGGTGTAGCGACCGTACTGTTCGGTTGCGGGCGATGAGTTCGCCGTCCGGGGACAGCAGTGCCTCGAAGCCGGGCGGCGTGTAGGTGAACTCATTGAAGACCCGATAGCGGTCGCTGTCTGCCGCCACGATCGCGAAGCGGCCCTCATTCCAGTCACCGAGGGTCGCCTCACCGCCGAAGATCATGGCAGCGGTACCGGGAGGCGACAGCTCGACCGAAGCGGTCCAGATCGGCGGTGTGTGGAGCCGGTGGGGTAGGCCAGCCGTGACCCCGACGGGCCCACCTGGCGTGACGGTGCCGCTGCCCGTGGGCCGGAACACCAGACCGACCGCCAAGGCCAGTAACGTCACGACCACGGCGGAACTGCGCACCGCGCGTCGCTGTCGGGCGCGTACGTGAACCTGATCGAAGAAGTCCTCGGGCACCGCCACAGCCGGTGCTTGTCTAGCGAGGGCGCGGAGACCTTCACGCAATGGCGTCTCGACGTTCACGATCCCACCTCCACCTGATGAGTGGTTGAGTCGGCAAGTTCGACGAGTTCGGGCGCGAGCAGACGCAGGCGGTTGATGGCGTGTCTGGTTTGACTCTTGACGGTAGTCAAGCGTCGAAAGAAGCCAATTAGCTCGCATCAGCCCGACCTCGGCACTTGCACCAGGAGGCGGCTGGCGTTACGAGCTGATCAAGCGAGAACCGGCCACCGATCCCAACCGGGTCCGCAGCAGCGTCGGCTGCAATCCGAACCGACAAGGCGCAGGTGCCCCACTATGTCTAGACGGAGGTTGTGGTAGCGGCCGACAACTAACGATGGGCCGTAGGCTGGCGACTCTTGCGCTGCCGCAGCCGTTCCGCGCCGCTCATGTTGAGACGGTACCGGAGCATCTCTGGGCTGATGCCGTAGCGGCGTTGGGCGGCGTCCGCTGGGACGTTCCGCGTGACGAGACCTCGTGCGGCTTGGTCCGTGAGCAGTAGCTTCCCGCCGAGGCAGTCCGCCTCGTCCTCCATCTCCTGGTCCCAGTGGCGGCACCCGCTGGCGTTGAACGCTATGACAGGGGTATGTAGCAGCAGGCCGTGTGCGAGTTCGTGGCAGATGCTGGAGCATTGCCGAGGGAGCCCGTGCGCGTCGTTCACGACGATGCGCCGCTTCGAGCCCCTGAACACGGTCGCGGCACTGAGCGACTTGTCGTCCTCCTCTAGCAGGCACAACACTGCCGGCTCTTCAACCGCGATGTCGCTGAGCTTCCGGATCTCGATGTCCAGGTGCGCAGCCAGCTTCCACGGGTTTAGCGGGTCGAAGTTTCCGAGTCCAAGCTCGGCTCGGATGGACTCGGCGATCTCGTTCGCCTCGCCGTGGAAGCCCTTACGCAGCTTGCCCGCCATCAGCTCAGCCTTCCGTCATCTGGCGATACATGACCTCGATGACCTTCTCGATCGCCTCGGCCTTGCGGTCGTCCAGGTTCTTGTCTGCGCGAAGGTAGGTCGATACACCAGCGAGAGTGCCGTGTGTTTCCTGCCTCGGCTGCGTCCGGCGAACGAAGTCGTCGGCGCTCAGTCCGGCCCAATCCACCAGCGCGGCCAGACTGTCGACATCTGGGCGGCGTCCTTGGGCCAGCCGGGTCAGCGTCGACGGACTCACCTTGGCCTCGTCTCCCACCTGCTTCCAGCGCAGCCCACGCTCCGCCCGGGTCCGGTCCAGCGCCGCGTAGAACGCTGCGGCGTCGAAGCGCCCCTTCTCAGGCTCATCGCTCATCCCGTCTCCCTCGGCTCGTCGAGCCACCCCATCATTGCACGAGTGAAACGGCTTGCAACGTCGGCATCTCCATGAGAAGGTCAATTGCAGCACCGGCACGCGTTGCGATGTAGCAATCGTGGCGCACCGAGAGGTCCTGGGTGAAGTCTGCCCGCCCTCCGGCACCAAGATTCACTGCGCGAAAGAGAGCAACCATGCCCAACAAGCCCCACGACATCAAGGTCACGGTCACGTTCGCGGCCGCTGAGCGGCCGTACCGCCACGAGTACGCCGGCTCGGTCACGATCGGCACCGTGCTGGGAGACTCCCTGGCGGCCTTCGGCGTAACCGCTGACGGGACCACCCGGTACTACCTCAAGCACGACGGCGACGAGGTCCCCGTCGACAAGACGGTCGGAGAGATCGCGGGCCACGCCCACGCTCTGCACCTCAAGCTGCGCACCGAGACGATCCAGGGCGCGAGCTGACCCGACAATGGATATCGAGAGCACGATCACTCTCGCACGGGACGTCCCGGCGGTGGAGGAATTCCTGTCCTCCACCGGCGGGCGGCTCGTGCACCGAGAAGAAGACCCCGCAGGTCTTTACTGGGCTGTCATCCAACCCACCGCTCCGGGCAGTACCCAGTTCGTCGCACGGATCTCCTGGACGGTCTATCCCCACCGGTAACCATTCAGCAGGTTCCTGAGTTGCAGTGATTTGATCTTGTTGGCGGTTTGGCGCATCCTGGCCGTCGTGTCCGACTCGCCGTCCGTTGTG
>NZ_JBEYSU010000100.1:0-4293 GCF_040704235.1 Micromonospora sp. NPDC047707 | reverse complement strand
ATCCACGAACGCAGAATAGGCCCCGGGCCAGGACAGCCCGCATCACCCGGGCCCCACCGGCCTATGGGGCAAACGTTGCCTGACGCGGCACTAGCCATCCACGCCAGGGGGGCGAAAGCGGTCGTTCACCAGCCCAGGTTGCGTGCAGGGAAATCGTGGGCGAGCGTGCCGTCACCAATCGGACTCGTCGTTTGGGATTGGAACGGCACGATCCTCGGTAACAGCCGTGCGCTCATCAACGCGACAATCGATGCGTTCGCTGAGTGCAACCTACCGTCGGTGAACCGGGCCCTCGCGGCGGCTTCGGTCGGGGCGGTGTAGACCGGCCGCAGGGCTTTGGCGATGGCGTCCCAGTGTTGCCGTCCGGCATACCGGAACGAGGACCGCAGCAGATGGATTACGCAGGTCTGCACGACGGCTTCGGGCCACACCTTACCGATCGTATCCGGCAGGCCCTTGAGCCCGTCGCAGACCACCGTGCACGTATCAGCCACACCGCGGTTCTTCAGCTCGGTGAGGACCTGCAGCCAGAACTTGGCGCCCTCGCCGCCGTCGCCGACCCACAGGCCGAGGATGTCGCGGGTGCCCTCGACCGTGACGGCCAGGGCCAGGTAGGTGGGCGCCGGTTGGCGACCGTCCCATCGCGGATCTTCACGTGCATCGCGTCCAGGAAGATCACCGGGTAGCCGGATCCAGAGGCCGGTTCTGCCACTCGGTCATCCCCACGATTCACCTTGTCGGTGATCGTCGAAATCGTCTGCCGGTGACACCTCGGGCGCCGTAAACCGCGGCCAGGTGGGCCTGGATCTCCCCGGTGGTTAGGCCTTTAGCGGACAGGGAGATCACGTGTCGTCCACGCCAGACAATCGCGCTGGCGCTTGCGGACAATCTGCGGCCTGAACGATCCGTTCCGGGCGCGGGCCACGTCGATCTCGACGGGGCCGACGTCGGTCAGCACGGTCTTGGCCCGGCTGCCGTTGCGGTGGTTGGATCCCTCTTTGGCCTTGACGTAGCCCTTGTCATGGCCCAGGTGGTCGGTGATCTCGCCCTCGAACGCTGATTCTAGGACCCGCTTCGTCAGATGCTGCAACAGCCCACCGTCGCCGGTCAGCTGCAGCTCCGCCGCGCGGGCCTGCTCCACCAGCCGGCCGACCAACTCGTCATCGACCCCATTCGCCGGCGGCTGCGCCGGATCCCTTCTTCGCCATCGCGGCATTATCCACGGCGGTCGTCATGTCGGTCATCGGTGCCTACTCCTTGATCAGGAGACACACCGTTCGTTGTACAGACCCGAGGGCGCCATCACGTGCCTGAACACCCCGAGGCGGGCCTCAAATCAAGGCCCGTTCATGTCCGCAAAATCGCACGACCGGCAGGATCGGCCCGGCGTTGGGCCCTGACCTGCACTGGCCAAGGAAGAGCTGAGGTGAGTTCGGCGGAGCTGGCGGTTGTTGGGCAAGCATCAGAAGCCAGCGATGTGGAGGCAGATTCAATTGAGCGCACGGCGTCGCTGAAACCGGTACGAACGCTCCACGCGGGCAATGCGCACCTCATATGCCTCATACCAGCGCTCACGCCCTAACCGCTGCGCGACTAGGTGTTCGGCAATCTCTCGCCATCTGCGGATCGCCTCGTCTGTGGTGTAGTACACAACGGTCAGCTCGTGGCCGTCCGGCCCTTCTAGTGACTCCCGACCAAGGTATCCGGGCTGCGACTCGGCCGCCTGAACCATTTGTACGGCCGTTTCAGCGTAGCCCTCGAGATCCTCGCCCGTATGCCATGTGCTTAGGATTGCGGCGTAATATGGCGGTTCTGGCCAAGCGGAAGTGGAGTTGGTGAGCACAGGAGCAATATACCCTGCCAATGGGAGCATGGAGATGGACGGGCAGATGGCTTGCGGGCCGACGGGCCGGGCCCGGGGGCCACGATCGTTCCGATGCACGCGGGCAGAGCTTGATCCGCCGGAGCGCTTTGAATGTGGTCTTTAGCAGCGAGTTTGGCTGATTCGGCCGGGGGTCACGGTTCGGCGGCGTTGGTGAGTACGGGCGGCCGGTGGTGGTTGCGGGCGTAGGTGGCGCGTGATTCGCGACCTGGGCGCACGTCGGGCGTCCGCAGTCAGCAGCCCTCGGTCCGGAGATGTTTCGGATGCTTCCGCGGTTTGTTGGTCGTACTGACGTGACGAGCACGGAGCACTCATGAGTTCGGGCCGTGCGTGGCGACCAGGGGCCGTCGAGGGCGGCATGCCTACATTCGCTTAGCTTGATCTGCAACCCGTGTGTTGTTTACGTGCCGTGATACTCAGGTCGCGCTTTGGCGGTCGTGCCGACGTCGTGGCGGGCTGCGGTTTCGGATCCGGGTGGGCGTCCGGGGCCTGGCCGGGGGGTGTCCCTATGGGTTTCGTCAAGCCGCGATTGGTGTGGTGGGCGGGGCTGGTAGGGGATCTTGTCGCGGAGCATGGCATAGAGCACGTCGCAGCGGCCTCGGGCGAGGCAGATGAGGGCGGCGTTGTGACGTTTGCCTTCGGCGCGTTTGCGGTCGTAGTAGGCCCTGCTTCCAGGGTCGGATGTCTCGTAATCCCAGTGTTTGTCTTTTGGAGGACGGTCATCGAGGATGCCTGGGTGTGGGTGGTCTCCGCAGCCCGGACCGAGTGGTCTTTCCGTTCACCGGGCTGCCGCCCTCCCAGTTCCGGCGGCTGGTCCGACTGGTCGTCGAGCGGGGCGGGGACGGCATCGCTGACGGCCAGCCGGGCCGGCAGTGGGCCCTCGACCTGCCCGACCGGGTGCTGCTGATGGCCGCGTACTGGCGGACCAAACCTGACGATGCGGCAGATCGGACTGCTGTTCGGGGTGTCACACTCCGCCGCGCACCGGGTCATCGACACCCTCGGCCCGCTCCTCGCACTGGCGCCGGCGCTCCGGCGGCCCGGCCGACCAGATCGCGATCGTCGACGGGACGTTGATCCCGACCCGGGACCACCGCCTGGCCGCGCCGAGCAAAATTGTCGCTACTCGACCAACGTGCAGATTGCCATCGACGCCAGCACCCGCCTGGTCATCGCCGTCGGCGACCCGCAGCCAGGCAACCGCAACGACACCATCGTCTACCGGGCCTCCGGCATCGACCAGAAGCTGAACGGGCGCCCGGTCATGGCCGACGGCGGCTACCAGGGCAACCGCGAGGTGATTATCCCCTACTCAAGCACTCCGACGGCAGTGAGCTGCCTGCCTGGAAGGAAGACCTCAACGCCCGGCACGGCATCGTCCGCGCGCAGGTCGAACACGCCTAACAGGATGAAGTGCTTCAAGATCCTGGGCGACTACCGCCGCGCCGTCCGCACATTTATCGACACCGCTTCAGGCATCCACAACCTGCACAACATCATGCTGGCGGGGTGATCACCGGGCCCCTGCCGGGCAACGCCTTCAGCCAGTTACGAGACCTCCCTTAGGGCGTCGTCGAACAGCCGGCGCAGGAGCAGTCGGCCCGACAGGAGAACGGCTTTCCCCTCCCGCTGATATCGGGCGACGAGTGGCCGCGCCTGTACCCTAGGCGCCGGGCGCACGGTGGACTAGTGACACAGGTGGCGATCAAAAAGCCACGAGCTCATCCGATTTCCTATCCCAACTGACCAGAAACAATCCGCCGCCGCCTTCGCCGCCGGACAGTTGTCACGCCTAACCAGGTCGGATGCAATTCCTGACGGCGGCAGGTGACCTGCCACCGCTCGCCGGTGTGGCGTAGCTCATCATAGAAGACGAGGGTGTGCACAGACGGCCGTTCGCCGCCGGACACGATCCACCAGTAGGACCGGGCGTTCGCAAAGTCACCGTCAACGTCGACTACGACTGGGCCCATTAGATAGCGACCGCCGTTGCCGAAGCGCGATCGAATGTCGCGCCGAATCACCCGAGCGATCGACCGCGCACCGACTGCGGTACCAGTCGGACCTTCGTACCGGGCGTCGTTCGTATAGATTGCCGCACATGCCTGCTCGTCCCCGATGTCAATAGCGAAGTTATAGGCGGTAAGCAACTCGACTATCTCGAACCGGTCCACGTCGTGAGGCCGTGATTCATTTCTGATCGTATCCATCGCGTTGCCCTCCGATCAGGTCCTGCTACCAAACTCCTCCTGTTCGCACCTTGGCGCATCGGAAATCCGTCTGATCGTCGAAACGGCCGTGCCTTACACCACCACAGTGGGCTGAGATCGCGCCGCTGCTGCCGCCCCGCCCGCCGCGCCGGCACCGGTTCCCGGGCCGTAAGCCCCTCGACGACCGCAAGGTGTTGTGCG
>NZ_JBEYSU010000099.1:0-4506 GCF_040704235.1 Micromonospora sp. NPDC047707 | reverse complement strand
TCGCCACCTGGACCGGCGCATGCCCCACCTGCCGACGCAAGATCAGAACCATCCGACGGAAACGACGACCACCAACCTAACAAAGCACTACTAGGACGTGTCCGTTGACTCGACCAGCGTCCGCGCCCACCAGCACGCGAATAGCACCCCGAGGCAAGGTTGTGACGCCTCGGTGCGCCTCCCCTCCCTGGCCGCGGCCCGACAGTCCCTCTAGGTTCACTGCGGCGTAGTTGATACCGCATCGGCGGCTAGACGAACGGCGACTAGCCAGTGTATCAATAGGAGGCACCCTATACCGACCGACGGCAGGAAGTTTCATCGTGTTCGTGCAGCTTATCGACTACCATACCGATCGTCCCGAAGAAGTCGATCGGCTACTAAGCACCTGGATCACAAGTTCCACCGGAGTTCGTGCCGCCAGGCGAACGCGCGTCTGCCGAGACCGACACGAATCCACCCACTATATTGAGATCATTGAGTTTGACTCACGCGAGGATGCAGCGGCCAACTCGAACTTGCCCGAGACCCGTGCTGTACATGCGGCATTCGCGCCCCTGTGCACCGACGGTCCGCGATTCATTGACCTCGATGTCCAGCGCGACGAGCGATTGTAAGACGTTGGGCTACTGCACGATGGAATCGCACTCCTCAGCGTAGGCAGGGTGTGAACAAGGCATGTCAAAGTGATGGCGTTGGAAGCGACTGCGGGAGGCAGCGAGAAGCAAAGGCTCGGCGACAGATAGGCCCGAATGGGTTCATGACCTCCCGCTTAGCCGAGTTGCGCCTCAGCCTCGACCCAGCTGGTTTATACTTGTCGTTCGTCCCCAAGGCCTACTCTCACCAGGTCGCCGAGTGGACGATTGCCGAGCCCGGTGCGCCAAGTTCATCCTCGAGGCGTCGACACGGCCGTTCAACACCGCTGAAAAGCCAGGCGACCAGATGGTCGATCATCGGCCCGCAGCGGCGCGACAAAGTCGTTTCGAGGTACGGCGCACACTTCGCTCCTACGGCGTCCCGGGCCATCTTGCAGGCCGAGCGTGGCCACGGTCGAGCCCAATCTGCTAGGGACACTATGTCCTCCCGAACCGCCGACGCCCTCCGCAGTCTCGTGGGACCGTCAGACGTGCCGTCCGACGGCCGGTAACCGCAACCACTTCCTGCCAGATCACATCAAGGGCTCCAAGCCGCCCTCGAGGCTCGCTGTGAGGTTCGATCTCGTCCCGCAGCATGACGGCGGCGCCGCACTGCCTCGGCGTAGCACACCTTGCCCACGACGCATCCCCGCCGTTACCGTCGACGCCAGTGCTAGGTCATGGCCGGAGGCCTGTCCGTCGCTGGCAGTGGCCGGCGTGGTGAAGCAGCCCTACCGCTGAGCGCTGGTCCTCCTGGTATCGCCAGCATCACAGTTGCGTCCGGCGCAGTACCAGAGAACCGCCCTCGAAGTCAGCGCATGATCAATACCTCTCACTTCCGAACGAGGGCGGCAGGCGAGCCGGTCGGGGCAGCCGATTCGTAAGCAATAGCGATCTGACTAGTGGGTAGTATTGCCGATCCGGCACGACTCACTGACCCTGAAGATGGAACTGAGTCTAGGCATGCCACTGGCCAGAAGGTAGCGTCCGCCACACAGCCGCCTGGATAGATCGAAAGGTTTGTCACGAATGGACAACATCGAGGCAGCTCACCGATTCATCGACCTGAGCAGAGGTCGGATGCACGCCGCAATGACGGGAGACGGCAATTCCGTGATCCTACTACATGGCTGGCCAGGTTATTGGATTGACTATCGGTACGTGCTTCCATTGGCGGCAGGCCGGGCGCAACTGATTGCTCCCGACTTCTTCGGCTTCGGTCTATCCGACCACCTCGATGGCGATCCCATTCGATCAGCAGATGAGGAAGCTTTCGCCCACGACGTGGTTGAGATGATAAACGCGCTTGAGTTGACCGACGTGATTATCGTTGGACACGACATCGGTTCGGCAGTCGCCCCCGTCGTGGCTCGGCTAAAGCCCGACCGGGTCCGAGGACTCGTCCTCCTAAACCCCACGCATCCATACATTGGGAATAAACGATACATGCCCGAAACTCAGCGTGAAGCATGGTATCAACACTTTCACCAGCTGGCACTGGCAGAACACCTTCTCGACGGCAAGGAAGGGGAGATCTACAACTACCTGAGCCACTTTTACGACCATTGGGCCGGCAAGGACAAGATTATGCCGGAGCATATAGATGCAATCGCAAGGACCTACGGCCGGCCTGGAGCCTTCACCTCGAGTATCGCATGGTATCGGGCGCGTGCCGTACGCCGGGAGCAGAGTCCGCCACCCCCACTCAATGTTCCCACCCTCGCACTCTGGGGCGACCGCGACCCGATGCGCCCATTATCACACAAGGAAAATTTCGAACTGGCCTTTCCCCTTTCAGTAAGCGTGATCCTTCCAGGCGTCGGTCATTTTGTCCCATTGGAAGCGCCAAACGCAGTTGTCGATGCAATCGACAGGCTCATCCACGCTTAACGGTTTACGAGGTACCGGTTGAGTGCTCCAAGCGGGTTTCTGTCAGTTGCGTGTCCGGGGGGTCGGCCGTTGGGCATCCACGTCAAGGTCCTGTTTCCGCAGAGTTGATGGAGCAAGGGAGCTGGCGCAACAACGCCGGCACAGTTTCGTTCCTGCCCACAGCCACGGAGCGTGGGACAACAGAACCATCAGTGACAAGGGTAAAGCAGGCGTTGTCGGCGATCTCGCTCCTTTGGCCCCAGGTCATTGTGGTGCGCAAACTCGGTCGGAGGCGGTGCGTCAGCCTGGTGAGCACGTCGACGACTTGCTCCCCGGCCCGGGAGGCGGGCGGGGCGTGGAGCATGACACAGCCACCCGCTCCACCAGGGTGATGACGCGCTGGCCGCGGACAACGATGACTAACTCACCTCTCCAGCCTGGGGGCATCGTCCGGTCAATGGCCGGGCCGGCCTGGTGGAGATGCGGAAGTCGCGCAACGATGGGAGTCTCCAGCGGCAGCTGGAAGTTCATCGCCACGGTCCGCAGTCACGCCTCCGGGTTCTCAACATCGCGCAGCGGGCTCGGCCGGGCCAACGCTCTGACGAACGCCTCTTGCACCAGGTCCTGCTCCTCGGCGAAGTCTGCGGTCATCCCGAACGGCTGCGCCACCAACCGGCCCGCCGAGGCGGCATACACCTATCGAACCTGTTCCCGCTCGTCTACACCTACCCTGTCCACGGCCGCCATCACTAAAGGGTGTCTCGTAACCTGGTCGAGGCGTTGCGTGGTGCCGGGTTGGTGCTCAGTTCGCCAGGGTGATGTTGTGCAGGTTGGCGATGCCGGAAGCGGCGTCGGCCAATGTGTGGGCGGCGCGGCGGTAGTCGCGCAGGATCTTCCAGTTCTTCGTCCTGGCCAGGGCGTGTTCGACCCGGGCTCGGATCGTGCGGTGCTGGGCGTTGAGGTCTTCCTTCCAGGCCGGAAGGTCGTTGCCGTCGGCGGGTTTGCGGTACGGGATGATCACTTCGGGGTTTCCGCGGTAGGCGCCGTCGGCCATGACCGGCCGCCCGGCCAGCTTCTGGTCGATGCCCGAGGTGCGGTAGACGACCGTGTCGTTGCGGTTTCCCGGTTGAAGGTCACCGACGGCGATGACCAGGCGGGTGCTGGCGTCGATGGCGACCTGCAGGTTCGTCGAGTACCGATAGTTCTTGCTTCGCGCGGCCAGGCGGTGGTCCCGGGTCGGGATCAGCGTGCCATCGACGATCGCGATCTGGTCGACCGGCCGCCGCCGCACCGGGGCGAGGGCGAGCAGCGGTCCGAGGGTGTCCACGACCCGGGGAGCGGCGGAGTGCGACACCCCGAACAGCGGGCCGATCTGACGCATGGTCAGGTTCGTGCGCCAGTACGTGGCCACCAGTACCACCCGATCCGGCAGGTCCAGAGCCCACTGCCGGCCCGGCCGCCCGTCGGCGATCGAGTCCCCACCACGCTTGGCGACCAGACGGACCAGCCTACGGAACTGGGCGGGCGTCAACCCTGTGAACGGGAAGATCCACTCCGGGTGGGCCGAGGTGATCACCTCCACCCCCGCATCCTCAATGATCGTCCTTAACGGACAGACACCGGGGTTACGAGACGTCCCTTACGACCTCGTGCGTGGTTGTGGGTGCTTGGTGGGACGATCTTGGTCTGGTCCACTGTGGTGTCTTATCGTCGGGTGACGGGCTTGTCTGTCGAGGTCATCGCTGAGTTGGTGGCCGAGGTGAGCCCCGTGTGGCAGGACCGGCAGCGGACGCGGTTGACTGCCCGGTCCCGGCGGCGGGCGGTGGGCACCGGTGCCCGCTACCGGTTGGTCTTCGTCGACCGACTGCTGGCCACCCTGGTGTGCCTGCGCCACGGCGTGACCCACGATGTGTTCCGCACCGGGTTTGATGGAGACATCGAAACCTGGGAGGAACACCAGCGATGCCCGCACAGAAGAAGTACAACGATGAGCTGCGTGAGCGTG
>NZ_JBEYSU010000098.1:0-4518 GCF_040704235.1 Micromonospora sp. NPDC047707 | reverse complement strand
TCGTCGCCACCACGGCAGTATCCACGGCGGTCGTCATGTCAGTCATCGGTGTCTACTCCTTGATCAGGAGACACACCGTTCGTTGTACAGACCCCTCGCCGACCAGGCTCACGAAAGGCAGCAATCAGTAGCGGGAATGATCGAAACGCCCAGCTAGGGATCGTTTCAGTTGCATGTGTCGCTCAATGAGCAGTTGCCGCTACGTGGTCGAAACGGAGATCAAGATTAAAGGGGAGCGACTAACGCGGCCGACGACCGTGGCTGTTACAGTTGCCAGCGAGTCGGGAAGTGGCAGGGTTCTGCCCGCCCCGCCTGCGGCGGCCGGCGAGTGAGCGCTGCATCCGCCAGGCGGTACGAGGACGCCTATTTTCATGTTGGGTCCAAGGGGATAGGTTGAGAAGAGGCCTGTATGGGCTGCCGCTCTTGCCCACGGAGGTGGTTGGTGCTTGTCGACCAATTCGACGCCTTTTTGATTGATCTTGACGGCGTGGTCTATGTTGATGATGAGCCTCTTCCCGGAGCGCTGGATGCCTTGGTCGCCCTGCGACGTAGGGGGCGGTGGGTGCGATTTGTCACGAACGATCCCCGGCCCACGCGTGAAGAGTTAGTCGATCGTCTATCCCGAATCGGGGTGGCTGCCACCGTTGACGAGATTGTCTCCTCAGGGTGGGCGACTGCTCGTTGGCTGCGCCAGCAGAACATAACGCATGTTCATGTCCTCGGGAGTCGCGGGCTCGAGTACGAGTTGAGGATGCAAGGGTTAGACACGGACAGTGCGACCACCGTCGAGGCGGTCGTAGTGGGGTGCGATGAGGATTTGACCTACCGTGATGTGAGGCAGGCAAGCAGTCTGATATGCGCCGGCGCGCGTTTCGTGGCCACGAACCTCGATGCGACATTCCCGACCACAGACGGACCCTGGCCCGCGACCGGTGCGATCGTCGCGGCCATTGCCACCGCCAGCGGGAAGCGCCCAGTGGTCATCGGCAAGCCCGGGCCGGAAATGTTCCGCCTTGCGCTGAAGGACCTGCCTACTGGCACCAAGGCCGCCGTCGTCGGGGACACGGTCGCTACTGACGTGGTCGGTGCACACCGCGCCGGGTTACCGGCCATTTTCATACCACCGTACCCGTTGGCCGACCGATCCGAGTGGTTTGGACGGGCGCCTGCGCCAAATATCCCTGAAGTAGTCGTGGCAAGTCTCGCCGATCTCTTTGACTCCGCCGTTGGAACACTCCGACACCAGCCAATGCCGTTTCCGTGGCCCAACGAAGTGCGCGCTGGCGTGGCAGCAGTGGTCGTCGACGCTACCGGACGGATCCTGCTCGGGCGCCGGGCTGACAACGGAATGTGGGCGTTACCATCAGGGCATGTGGAGGTTGGGGAAACCATAGCGCAGGCGGCGGTTCGTGAGGTGGCGGAGGAAACTGGGCTGCACGTCCGAGTCAAACGTCTGGTCGGGGTGTACTCGGACCCTGTTTCGCAGGTATTCACATATTCCGACGGTCGAGTAACTCACTTCGTCACGGCATGCCTGGCATGTAACCCTATTGGAGGCCGTTTACGCGCTGACGGTGTAGAAACCACCGAGGTAGGCTTCTTCCCTCCCAGCCAACTTCCGGCTCCTCTCCTGCCAATGCATCCGGGATGGCTCAGCGATGCAGCGTCAGGACGGACTGGGATACTTGACGGTGCCGGACAAGATCGCGAAGCGTTCTCCACCTCAGGCCGCTAGTCAAAGTCGGTTTCCAGGGGACCACCCAGCATCGCGTGCATCTGGTCCGTTCCCCCATCGGTGTAAACCGTCATTCACTTCGGCCGTCGAAGCTATGCGATTTGGCCCGAAACTTGGACGATGTCCGGGCGTTGTTGCACCGGAAGGACTTCCGGGGGACATTCGTGAGCTCTAAAACTGATAGGCATCGTTGACACTTGGTCTTCGGCTACATGGAGAGCATCTATGTCCCACCACCCCTTACCCTCCGTTTGACTGTGAGGCCAAGCGGCGTCTGGCAATCATCCGGCGCGAGCGGTGGGTTGGGTCAACCCTCACGCGATAAACCTTTGCCCGGAGCGGTCTTAGGCCGTACGGCTTCGGCTTAGAGACCGTCTCACGGCCGGCCGAGGCGTTGGCCAGGATGCCAGCAACGGGCTGTGCGGTGTGCTCGTCCCGATTCAGGGGTAGAGCCAGTCGTGCCCGCCGGCCTTGGCAATCCGATACATGACATCGGTGATCTGCTCATCGGATCTACTCCTTCAGGTGTTGCCGGTTGGCAAAGCCGATCAGCCCGCTGGCGCTGGCAGCCTTCGACTTCGATCGAGGCGCCAGCCTGGACATGGCCGGTGGTGATCACTGGCCGACGCAACGATTGGTCGTCGTCGCCCAAGGTGGCTGACCACCGCTACCGGCCGGCCTGTCGGCGTGTTTGATGCTGTCAGCTGATGAGGATTGCGGCGAGGGTGGGGCCGAATGCGCCGCCGAGTTGGTAGCAAAGGTTGAACAGCCCGATGGCGGTGGGCTTTTGGGGGGTGGGTGCGGCATTGGTGGCGATTACGGCAAGGGTGGCCTGACCGGCTGCCGCGGCGAGGGCCGCGACTGCGCAGGCGGCTAGTAGCAGTGGCGCCCAAGGTGTGATCGCCGCGGTAATGGGTGCCAGGGCGCCGAAACCGATGAGGGTGGCCAGGAGGGCAGCGCGATGGAGCCGCGAGGAGACGACGGTGAGTCCCCAGGAGGTGGCGGAGCCGACTAGCAGTGCCATCAGTTGTCCTGTTCCGATCCGTGTAGCTGTCCAACCCTGATGTTGCGTAAGAAGGCGGGGAACCGCGTACAGGAGCAGGAAGTATGAAGTTCCGAGGGCGAGTGCGAGCCCGCTCGCCAGCAAGAATGCTCGGGTGCGGAGCAGTGCCGCCGGGATGAAGCCGAGTGGTCGGGCGCGCAGGTGCGCGGCGAGTAGCCCGGCGGCAAGCACCGCGCCCGCGATGGCTGGTAGCGGGAAGTGGGGCGTGAACACCGTGGCGGTAACGAATGCCACCAGCAGCAGCGATCCGCGGGCGTCGAACGGCCGGTCGTTGGAGGTGGGGTGCCGGGCTGCTCGTTTCGCGACAATCGGCACGGCCAGCAGGGTCATTGTCTGCAGGACGAACGCCGCACGCCAGGACGTCGCGTCGGTGACCATGGATCCGAGAAGAGGTCCTGTCGCGCCGAACATCCCGAACCCGGCAGTGATCATTCCCATTCTGCGAGCCGAGCCGTTGGCGAGGCTCATGGCAACGGTCACCAAACCCGCGCCACCGATCGCCTGGGCAGCCCTGCCAGGCAGTAGCACCGTTAGCGACGGCGCGATGGCGGCGAGGCTGGTACCCGCCGTCACCAAAGCCGTGCTAAGCATTAAGGTCGCGTGAATCCCGCGATGCCTTAGCAGCCCCGCCATAAGTGGCGTGCCCACCGCGAGCGCCCAGCCAAACATCATCACGAGCCAGGTCGCCGCTCGCACTGAGACATCGAGATCGGCTGCGATGGTGGCAAGGATGATGGCGGGGCTGTTTGCGCTCATTGCTAGGGGCGCAGCCAGTAGCGCCAACACCATGCCAGGCATGGGCCGACGCTCGGCCTTGACCTGCTGGTGGGCTGCCAAGGCTAACTCATCAGCAGTGGCGGGTGACCGTTGGCTTGACGCAGTGGAGCGGTTCACCCTCTCAATCGGGACACCTGACATCCAGAATCATCTCCCAGGTAGCTACGCATCGGCGGGGATTGCGGTTGGCGTAACGATCAGGCCCGCAGTGCGGCGAACCGGTTGCGGGTCATCTGCGGGGTATTGGGGAATCGATGCTCTACGGTCGCCTTGATATCGGCGATGGATTGCGAGGCCAGCTCCCGACGCCAGGCGAGGTCGGCCTTACGCATGGCCTGCGCGAGCACACACGTCTCGCGATAGTCGACATCAGCACGGCCGCCGGGACCTCGACGGAGAATCTCGTCGCACCGAAACGCCTCGTCCAGCCCCTCGATCGCAATGACAATGTCGAGAAGTGTGATCTCCTCTGGAGCGCGGGCGAGCTGAAACCCGCCTCGAGGGCCGGAGGCCGACGACAGGATTCCCGCCCGCACCAGTGCCTGAAGCTGCTTGTTGAGATAGGCAGCCGGCAACCCGTAGAAGGCTGCCAACGTAGCGGTCCTCACCGCCCGGCCCGGCTCAAGCCAGGTCAGGTTCAAGCAGCTGTGGGCCGCCCACTCGACACTCCGACTCATCCGCATATCCTGGATAATAGACGTCCAGGACCAGGCTTGCAAGGCCACCTTGGTCCCAGGGATCTCGTGCGGCGCACGCTGGCAGAATCGCCTCCTTCAGCCCTGCCAGCGTGCCGCCCAGCACCTCAGCCAGGCCGCGGCCTTGACCGCCGTAGCGAGGAACTTCAACGGCTAAGAACTCCTAACTCTTTGAGCGTTGGAGTCGGCGCCAGCAGGTGATGGCGCAGGCGAGGGTTTGGAACGCTTTGTGGATGTCGTCGCGGATC
>NZ_JBEYSU010000097.1:0-4656 GCF_040704235.1 Micromonospora sp. NPDC047707 | reverse complement strand
CACAACCGAAAGCTCGTGAGGGGTCACCGCGACATGACACTACCGCCAGCCCTCAGCAACCCCTCAACACGCCGACCTAACAAAGCACTACTAGGCGCTTCTATCCTGCCGTGATGGTAAACGGGGAGGCGCGGCCGGATTTCACACGGTGGTACGACCAGGTGCTCGACGTCGGTCCGCCCGGCAACCAGGCATTCTTCGGCCGGAACGTGCTGGCTGGCCTGATCGGGGGCATCCGGGACTTCCGGGAGCACCGGCAGCAGCGGTGGGACCAATACCGCGGGCGACGGACCACGCTGCTGGGCTGCGCAATGTGGATGGACGACCCGGAGCTGCTCGACGAGCTCGCCGCCCTGGAGGCGGCCTGTGTCGTGGTAGCAAACAGTCCCGGGACAGAAACGTGCAGACGCCGGACCTGCCTTACAAGCTGCGCCGCCTGGACGACCTTAACGCCCGCACGCCCGGCCTCCCGGTCTGTTACTTTCCTCCGCTGGAGCAGCTGACCTCCCTGGTCGACGGCGAGCCCCCGGTGATCGGGCCTGCGTGGTCGCTGCCGGCTCGGGACGAGGTGATCCCCACCGTGCGGACGATCGGCTTCCGCAAGGGCGCGGGCACCAACGGCTCGATGCCGCCGATCCTGCACGCCAAGCTGGCGCTGCTCGGCCGCCTCTGGGAGCACGACGAGGACGACTTCGGTCCCGCCGACGTCACCGCTTTCAACCCGAAGCGGCTGTGGATCGGGTCGGCGAACTTCACGGCGTCGTCACGACGCAGCCTCGAGTTTGGCTTCTGGACCGAGGATCCGGTGCTGCTGCGCGGTGCCGAGGAGTTCCTGCTGGACCTGATCGGCAGCTCTGAGGGCATCGACCCGGACGCCGACGAGCACATGCCGGAGCGGGCGCTGCCCGACTACGACGACCCGGCCATGGCGGAAGCTGCGGCCGACCTACGGTTCGCCGACCTCGACGACGACTGACGGTTCCCGTGCCCTGCGGGGCTGCAGATGGGGTCCGAGCTTGGTGCCACACAGGGCCGGCATCGTTCTGGCCCATCGGAACTTGCGGGCTGGGCCGGAGCAGAGCGTCGAGGACGGCCCGGTCGCCGCGCCGCAGCTGGGTGATCGGGTGCCTCCTTCGGTGGTCGCTCCTTCCCGGTGATGGGCGGGCGCCTGAGGTCATCTTCCTCCCCTCGTAGGCCCGGATGAGCGCGGCTCCCGACACGCCGGCGATCCCCCAGGTTGCGCGCCGATACGACACGTCCGCCGCGGCCGACGCCCGGCGGGAATTCCTGGGTGTTATGGCACCTCCATTTCGGCACCCTGCGTGACGGCATGAACGGGGATTACGGCGGCGGGACGCCGGTGCCGTCTATCCGTCATGGACGCACAGTAGAGTGGAAAGCGCGGTCACCGCACGAGCCCGACACGTCCTCGACCCAGTGCGCCGGTGAAGGTCCGGCGAACACCCCGGACGGAGAAGGGATCTTGTGATGACCCGAAGTAGATGGTGGCGGAAGCTGTTCGTTCGGCTGAAGCCGCGGCCGGCGGTGGGGCAGCGTAACCCCTGGCTGGCGGCGGGAGAGGGCGTGGCCATCGCGCTGCGCATCACCCTCTACCTGGTGATGCTGCACTCTCAGATCACGGCCGCGAGCGGGGCGAGCGACACCCCTACTACCTGCAGCAAGAGTTCGGCCCCCACCTCGTGCGGCGAGATGAGGACCGAGTGACCCTGTTGTAGGCGGCGTTCCTGGTTCCACCTTTGGCGGGTCCGGGGGTTCCAGCTCCGGGCCCGCCGCCTATTACTCTCGTGACCGTCGGTTACTGCCATAAGAGTCTGTTTGGATTCTACTACCGAACGACATGGATGAGGTTGCGGTGGTAGCACGATCGCGGAATCAATCCGTCGCACGCTTCGTCGGTTACTCATCATCGGATCGCGATCGTCGTTGACCACGGTTACTCGGCTTGCTACTCACCAACGTGCTGTTGGCGTCTGTCGAGGTCGGAAAGCCTGGTGCCGGCAGCGGCGCCAACTCCTCCGGCGTGAGTGCCTGCGGGGTGCACGCCGTCACCGCCGCCGTCGAGGTGCACGTCGTACATCATCAAGTCGCACTGCCGTCCCTGCAGCTGGACCTGGGCATCGCCGCCGTCGACCTGCCGTGGGCGGTCAACGCCTACACGCTGGTCTTCGCCGGCTTCCTGCTGCTCGGCGGACGGCTCGCCAATCTCCACGGCCGCTGGCGGGTCTTCCTGGCCGGTCTCGGCCTGTTCACCGGGGCCAGCCTGCTGTGCTGCCTGGCGTGCTCGGCATTGCCCGGGCCGGGCAGTGCCTCGGCGCGGCCCTGCTCGCCCCGGCCACCCTAACCCTGCTCACCGCGACCGTCACCAAAGGCCCGGCACGCCACCGCGCCCTTGCCCTGTGGACCGGCGTCGGCTTGGCGGGTGGGACGGCAGCCAACCTGCTCGGCGGCCTGCTGACCGAGTACCTGTTCTGGCGGTCCGTGCTGCTGATCAACGTCCCACTCAGCGTGGCCGCCCTCTCCGTGGCGCCACGGCGTCTACCGCCCGGCCGGCCGGTACGCCGCCAGGTACGGGCCGGTCACCAACCGGGCAACCCTCATACATCAGGAGGGACACCACGCCGAATACGGTCAGGAACCGCCACGGGCTCCAGCGCACCCCACGCGTGATCGTCACTCGTGCAGTCTCACCCCGGACAACACATCCGCGCAGGCACCGTCCTGCCGTTGCGCTGGGTCATGTACTGCGCATGTCAGGGTAGGCCTCGCGGACAGGATTGGCGTTGACTCACGAGCACGGTGTCGCCGGCATTGACCCGCACAAGAACTCAGCCACGATCACAGTTCTCGATCATCGCGGCGGCGTGGTCGACAACGCATCGTTTCCCATCACGGAAGAGGGTGTCGATCAGCTTCTCACTTTCCTGCTGAGTGTCGAGTTGACCGTTGATCGCGTCGGCGTTGAAGGCTCCGGATTCCTCGGCCGCCCGATCGTCCTGGCGCTCATGGCCGCCGGCTACGACGTGCGCGAAGTCCAAGCCAATCGCACCGCCGAACGACGCAAGCGACGCCGGCGAGCCAAGACCGACGTCGAGGACGCCGAAGCCATCGCTCGCGAGACTCTCGCCGACCCGCACCTGCCCCCAGCCGGGAAACATCGCAAACCCAGCAGCGCCTGGCAGACACTCACCGTGCTGCGCGACTGGCGCACATCCCTTGTTCTGCAACGGGTTGGCCTACTCACCGAAGCCGAGGCCGTACTCGTCACCCTCCCCGTCACCATCCGCGACGCGCTGCCCTCGACAAGCCGGGTGCTGCCCCAGCTGGTCGCACTCGCTGACGGTTTCACTGTTCCCGATGCGCTGGCCGCCCACGACCGACTGAAACTCGACCGGCTCGCCGCGACCCTCGATGACGTCACGGTGCTGACGAAGCGGATCAAGGAACTCGACAAGCAGATCCCCGCCCTTCTCGCCGAACTCGGCTGCACACTCACCGGCCTACCCGGCGTGGGCGTCGTCACCGCGATGGAACTCCTCGCCGAAGTCGGTGATCCTCGCCGGTTCGCTACCGAAGCCCAATTCGCTCGCTGGTGCGGCATCGCGCCAGTCGCACTGTCCTCCGGCGAAGGCCATGGCCCAGCCCGGCGCCACCGCCTCGACCTCGGCGGAAACCGATCAGTCAACTCAGTCCTGCACACAATTCATGTCACACAAGCCCCCTGCTACCCACCCGCCCGGCAATACGGAACCGCCCCGGGTTTGGTAGCGGCCCGACCTCTTGTGGAGGATCGAGCCATGTCACGCCCTTCCCCTTATCCGCGTGAGTTGCGTGAGCGAGCGGTGCGGATGGTCGCCGAGGTGCGGCCGAACTACGAGTCCGAGTACGCGGCGATCAGCGCGGTGGCTCACAAGCTCGGGATCGGCACGGCGGAGACGCTGCGTAAGTGGGTGCGCCAGGCCCAGGTCGACGCCGGTGACCGGCCCGGGGTGAGCACCGACGAGTCAGCGGAGCTGAAGCGGCTGCGGCGGGAGAACGCCGAGCTGCGCCGGGCGAACGAGATCCTGAAGGCGGCGTCGGCTTTCTTCGCGGCCGAGCTCGACCGGCCACAGCCACGCTCGTGAGGTTCATCGACGAGCACAAGCAGGTGTTCGGCGTCGAGCCGATCTGCCGTGCCTTGCGGGAGCACGGCTGGCAGATCACGGCCAGCACCTACCGGGCCGCCTGCCGACGCACGCCCTCAACCAGGACTCGCCGTGACGCCTGGCTCGCTGGCGAGATTCGGCGGGTGTACGCAGTGAACTACGGCGTCTATGGGGCACGGAAAGTGTGGCTGACGCTCAACCGTGAGGGCATCCCGGTGGCCCGCTGCACCGTCGAACGCCTCATGCGGCAGCAGGGCCTGCGGGGCGTGGAGCGGGGCAAGACCCGACGCACCACCATCGCTGACCAGCACGCGGCCCGGCCGGCGGACCTGGTGCAACGCCGGTTCACCACCGACCGGCCGAACCGGTTGTGGGTCGCCGACTTCACCTACGTGCCCACCTGGTCGGGGATGGTCTACGTCGCGTTCGTCATCGACGCCTACTCCCGCCGCATCCTCGGCTGGCGGGCCGCCACCAGCATGAAAACCAGCCT
>NZ_JBEYSU010000096.1:0-4698 GCF_040704235.1 Micromonospora sp. NPDC047707 | reverse complement strand
GTCCTGGTCTTCTCCCGCCGCACCGCACGCCACGGATCCGGGTGCGCACACTCACCGTGACCTGCTGCTTATGCACATCGATCCCCGCGACATGCAAGTACAACACATCCAAACGAACCCCTCCGTCCCGATCACAAACCAGGGACGGCGCCGCTCGCAGAGCCCGTCATAGACTCATGACACTGAGACACGTGCACCGGGGGGCAACAACCTGGGATACCAGGGACAGGCTCCAACACCATTCTTGCTTTCAGGCACCGCGAGGGCACCAAGCACAACCGGCGACGGCGAGCGACACCGCCGACCGAGTTTCACCCACCTGTGGGTGGCCCCGCCAGGGGCCATGGTTTTCTTGCTTGAAAGGTCGATCAGATTCGCCACGAGGCCTTAAGGCGGCGTCTGATTCAGGTCGTTTGCGGCTGATGCGTGTTTAGGTGTCTCGCCAGATTGGGATGGTTTCGTGGGTGACTCGTTTGGCGAGCTTGTCGATCATCGCGATGCGGATCATGCTGGCCGAGTTGTTCGGTAGGGCTTCGTAGTCAGGCGCCGGTGCATCATGATCCAGCGAGGGTGCGTTGGACGACCCAACGCCGTTCGACCACCGAGAACCCTCGTACGTGTGGGCCTTTGGCGACGACCTCGACATCGATCCCCAGGGTGGCGCCGTCTTCGATGACCTTGTTGGTAAAGCCGACGTCGGCCCAGGTCTTGGACAGGGCCTACCCAAGAGCCACGGCAATAGACTCCGGCTCAGGCCACGGAGGTGATGATCGTGTCGGCGAGGTCGACGCAGGCGTCTGACCTTTGTGGTTCGTTCGTAGCAGCGTTGCAGCCGGTTGGACGCTCTGTGTCAGCTGTTGGTTCGTAGGCCGTGGCGAGCGGCGGATTCGCCGCTGTCTGCGTGGCGATCGCTGCGGTGACTGCCGCCGACCTGGTGTGGCTGCTCGGGATTGCCGCCTTCGTGACCTAGTCCGGCGGGAATAGGGAAAATTCCCGATGTGCTGCGAACACACGGCTGTGAGAGTCGCTGACCTGGGGGTAACGACCGCAATACGAAAGCGGGGGTACATCTGTGTTCGAAGCGCAGCCGGCCCCGTTCGTTGGCCGCGCCCATGCCTTGCAGGTTCTCGAAAGCTCCTACACGACGGTGCGCGATGGGCGTAAGTCCGGTGCCGTGCTGATCTCCGGTGAGGCGGGCATTGGCAAGACCCGTCTGGTGCAGGAGTTCTGTTCGCGACGCCACGACGCGCTGGTGCTAGTCGGTGATTGCCTGGAGGCCGGCGACGACGCGCTGCCGTACGCTCCATTTGTCGGCGTGCTGCGTTCGGCGGCGCGGCAGGTCGGCGCCGATAAGATCCTCGAGCGATTGCCGGCCGGCGCGGCCGGCGATCTCGCGCTGTTGTCGCACGAGTTCGGCGCTGTTGCTCCCGGCGGTGACGGCATTCGGACTCGGCTGTTCGCGGCGGTGGTCGGCTGCGTCGAGGCGCTCGCTGTCGATCGACCGGTGGTGTTGGTGATTGAGGATGCGCACTGGGCCGACCGCGCAACCTGGGACCTGCTGCGCTTCGCGCTGCGAACACTCGATGAGGCTGCAGTGCTGACGCTAGTCATCCATCGCGACCTTCCGTTCGGCCACCCCGCTCGGCCACTGCTGGTGGACGTGCGCCGAAGCGAGACGGTTGCCGTCGTGGAGCTTGCCCGGTTCACCGATCTTGAGGTTGCCGAGCAAGCCACCGCCATCCTCGGTCACCGTCTGGAGGCGCCGACGCTGCGCGAGTTGACAATTCGCAGCGGGGGCGTTCCACTGTTCGTCCAAGCTGTGCTGGCGGAGCCGACGGGGACCCCGGGGACCTTGCGTGACCTGCTGCTGATGCCGGTGGAACGGCTATCAACGCGTGCTCAGCAGGCGGTGCGGCTGGCCGCGGTGGTGGGACCGGCGACCTCCTACAGCTACTTGGTCATGGGAGATCAGGGTGATGAGGTCGACCTGGAGGAGGCGCTGCGTGAAGCGGTCCACGCGGGTGTGCTGGTGCCCACCGGCGACGGATACGCATTCCGTCACGTGCTGATCCGTGACGCTCTCTACGAGGCGCTTCTGCCGGGTGAACGGGTGCGGCTGCACCGGCGCCTCGGCCAAGCCGCCGAGGATCTCGGCGAGGTGACCTCGCATGCCGAGGCGGCTCGGCACTGGTACGCGGCGAGCGACCTGCCCCGGGCGGTCACGGCCACCTGGCAGGCCGTGGAGTCGGCGCGAGCGACTTACGCCCACGCTGCTCAGCTGCGGCTGCTGGAACGGCTGCTGGAGATGTGGCCCCAGGTACCAGACGCCGAGGACCGGATCGGCAAGACACGGGCGGAGCTGCTGTGCGAGGCCGTCGAAGCTGCTCACGAGAGCGGCGAGCCGAAGCATGGCCTGAGGCTGGCCGAGGAGGCTCTCGCCGCCGCCCACGCGGCGGGGATGCCGGTGGTGGCGGCGCGTGTGTTGGAGCGCCGAGCCCGGATCCTGCGGTACCTGGGCCTGCCGGGCCCGGGCGACGACCTAGAAGCGGCGCTCGCTCTGGTGCCGGCCCAGCCGCCGACCCCGCTACGCGCCAGGCTGGTCGCCTACTTGGCGCAGCGGCGCTACGTGGAGCGCGATCTGAAGCGCGCCCGCGACCTGGTCGAACAGGCTCTCGCCGCCGCAGACCGAGCCGGCGACCCGTACGCCGAGGCACATGCGATGACCACGCTGGCGAGCATGGACGGTGAGGAAGGGCGGATCGACGCGGCCGGCGACGGCTTCCGTTCGGTGCGCGAAGTGTCGCGGCGCATCGGGGTGCCCATGCTGGCGGTGCGGGCTGACATCGAGGAAGTCGACATCCTCACCACCCGGGGCCTCTATTCAGATGCGATCGAGCTGGCGCAACGCGGTCTGCGCCGGGCCGCCGACACGGGCCTGGCCCGCACGCTCGGCGTACGGGTAGCGACCCATATGGTCGAGTCGATGCTTGCAGTCGGACAGTGGGACGAGGCACTAGAGGTGCTCGGCCACGCCGAGGAGCTCGTCCCACCGGCCGGATACCTCGCCGCCCTCCTCGGGCTGCGCGGCCAAATCCTGGTGCTGCGTGGCGACATCGGCAACGCCGAGGCCACCGCACGGCGGGCCCGGGATCTAGTGCCCGATGGGTTTGACACGCCCTGGGAGCAGTACTTGCAGACCTGGCTGCAGGCGGAGGTCTCACTCGCTAGGAATCGCCCAGCGGAGGCGGTCGCTGCGGTGCTCAAGGCGCTCGACGCCCACCGAGCCGACCTGGAGCCGCGATATGCGTGGGCGGTCCTGCACGCCGGCGCACGCGCGCTCCATCGGGCCGATCCGCATCTCACCACAACCGGCGAGGCGCGGCAGTGTTTGATGGCGACGGCCGAGCGCCTGCCCGCGCGCACCCCGTGGGAGGAGGCGTATCGTGCCTCCTTTAACGCCGAAATGGTTGAAGCGGCCGAGCGGGGCCCGGCCGTGGAGCATGCGCTCTCTACATGGGAAAAGACCGGATTGCCACATCCAACGGCGGCTGCGTTGCTAGAGGCGGCAGAGGTCGCGGCGGCAGCCGGCGACCGCACGCTGGCCGCTGCGCGGCTGGCGCGGGCCATCCAACTCGCGACAACCATCACCGCGGGACCGTTGCTGGACGAATGTCACTCGTTGGCGCTACGGGCCCGCATCGTTATGCCTCACCCGGCAAACAAGGGCGCCGCTACCGTTCAATCCGCGAACCCGTTCAGCCTGACGCAGCGCGAGATGGAGGTTCTCGAACTGGTCACCCAAGGACGCACCAACCGACAGATCGCTACAGAGCTTTTCATATCTGTCAAGACAGCGAGCGTGCACGTCTCCCGGATCATTTTCAAGCTAGACGTCACCAACCGGGGCGAGGCGGCTGCGCTGGCCTACCGAATGCGGCTGTTCGAGGCACGGCCACACCCACCGGCCAGTGAGGGCGGCGGCGGTTAAGCAGAAGGACCTATCGAGTCGTCGACGGCAAGCAGATCGAGGGCACACAACGACCGATCTTTCATCCGTAACGGTCGGACCTACTTCCGGGTCTGTACAACGAACGGTGTGTCTCCTGATCAAGGAATAGACACCGATGACTGACATGACGACCGCCGTGGATACTGCCGTGGTGGCGAACAAGGATCCGGCGCAGTCGCCGGTGAATGGGGTCGATGACGAGCTAAGGGACGTCTCGTAACGAGGTGAAGGCGTTGCCCGGCAACCGGCCGGTGGTCAGCCGGTGAGGATGATGTTGTGGATGTTGGCGATGCCGGAAGCGGCGTCGGCCAATGTGTGGGCGGCGCGTCGGTAGTCGCGCAGGATCTTGAAGCACTTCATCCTGGCCAGGGCATGTTCGACCCCTGCTCGAACGGTCCGGTGTTCGACGTTCAGGGCCTCCTTCCAGGCGGGCAGGTCGGTGCCGTCGGAGGGCTTGCGGTACGGGATGATCACCTCGGGGTTGCCGCGGTAGCCGCCGTCGGCGATCACCGGCCGCCCGTCCAACTTCTCGGCGATGCCCAAGGTGCGGTAGACGGTCGTGTCGTTGCGGTTGCCGGGTTGCGGGTCGCCGACGGCGATGACCAGGCGGGTGGCTGGCGTCGATGGCGATCTGCAGGTTGGTGGAGTAGCGGTCCTACCTTCTTTTCGGGTTGCTCGGGCCAGTCGTA
>NZ_JBEYSU010000095.1:0-4827 GCF_040704235.1 Micromonospora sp. NPDC047707 | reverse complement strand
CGGCGTCGGCGTAGAAGCCAGCGAAGTGGCGCACCACCTCGCCGACGGTCAACTCGTCGAACTCGCCGGTGCCCTGGAGCACGATGCCCACCCGGGAGCGCCAGTCACGCGCCGGCTGGCCGGGGGCGCGTGAGCCCCGCAGTCGCGACCCGAAGACGAGCGCAGGGTCGCTGCCGAGCACCGACACCTCGCCCGCGTCCCGCCGCCGGAAACCCTCCAGGATCTCCACCGTGGTCGTCTTGCCCGCACCGTTCGGACCGAGCAGGGCGAACACCTCACCCCGGCGTACGTCGAGGTCGACACCCGCCACCGCGACGGTGTCCCCGTACGCCTTGCGCAGCCCCCGGACGGAGATCGCGAACTCGTCATCCATGTCGTCAAGTGTGCGACCTGGCGGTGAGCCCGGCCCGGTCGGGGTTGTGGTGGTTCACGCCATGTCGGGCGCTTGCCACCCCGACGTCCGCTTCATGGAACTGTGTGGTTTACCACAGCACCCGTGACTGTGACGCATCAGTTACTCCGGCCGCACTTTGGCGTAGTCGGAATCTTCGCTGGTCGTGGCTGATCTGCCCGTGGTATTGGTGTCGGTGCCGCCGCCATGGCCATCGATTGATGTGGGCGGTGGTGCGGGCTTGGTGATCAGGTGTGCCAGCAGGCGTCTCACCCTCAGCGTTCCTTCGGCTGCCCCTTTTCCTCGCCGTAGTGGTCGGTGACGGCGAGGAAAGCGTGAGCGCACATCGCTGGGTCGATAGGCGTCGTAGCGGCGGATCTGGTGCTCGTCGAGGCCGACCTGTCCCTTCGCAGTCTGGAAGCAATCCTCGTCGCCCAGCGGATGCCGGCGACGCGGATCAGTTCCTCGTCACTGGTGTCGGTGGGGCCGTGGCACAGGTAGTGGGCCAACTCGTCGGGGTTAGTGATCGAGCGGCGGATCAGCAGCCAGCGGGCAAAGTCGTACTGGCCGGTGCCGGGCAGTGACGCGACGGCCCAGTCGTAGAGAGTGTCGGGCAACTCGTCCGGGCGTTGTGTTACGGCGAGACGCGTCGATGTTGTGTGCTCGAGACGTGATTTACCGACATGTCATCAAAGATCAAAAGCAAGCACACCCAGCGGCCGCTTGACAGACAGAGGCGCTATCAGCGATCCGCCGACGCCACCCGACCGGCGACACCCCCCGAATCATCCGCACGACCGGGGCAGCAAGTCATACCAGGCCGAGCGACCGAGGGTCCCCATCTGGGGACAGTCCAAAAGGTAACGGGCGCCCTGACCGGTCCGAGCCCGGTCGACCGGGGCAAGCCCGGCAGCAAGACCCACGCTCTGTCTGACCGCAACGGGCTGCCACCGTCCATCGGGGTGTCCGCGGCGAATACCCACGACAGCCTCTGCCTGGAATCCCTGATCCCGGCCATCCCCGCCGTCACTCCCGACGCTGACCCCGCCGCCGGTGCCTCGACAAGCTGCACGCCGAAAAGGGCTATGACTACCCACCCCACCTGCCGCGCAGGCTCCGCGGCCGCGGCATCCGACCCCGCATCGCCCGCCGGGGCATCGAGTCCTCACACCGACTCGCCGGCACCGGTGAGAGATCGAAAGGACGTTCGCCCAGCTCACCGGCTACTGTCGACTGACAGTGAGGATGTTCGAGGGATTCCTCCCGGCCCGGCCCGGCCTGACCGTCCGACTGACTGACCTGGGGTCTTCGCGCAGTTCCCGGCGACACCGGCCGGCTATCGCAAACCGACCGCCGATCCGCGCATGCAACCGATCCAACTCCGCCGCCCACGCATCGACATCCGACACCGCCACGGCAGACATCATGCACTACACCGGCATCCATAACGGGACTATCTCGCTAACGGCACCTCTCTGTGTCAAGGCGTTGGCAGCAGAGAGGTGCCGTTAGATCCACAGTCCCTCCATAACTGCCGTTGCAGTACTAGTAGTGCTTTGTTAGGTTGGGACGAGTTGGCGGCAGAGGGGGCAGAACCCGAGCCAGGTCGCGAGTAGGTACTGCAGTTGCCGGAGGACGGCGTACAGGCTCAGGTCTGCCCCGTTGCTTTTGGGTGTGCCCTCCGTAGTTGGGTGAGGAACAGTTGGGCGGTCGCGGCGAGGGTGACGTGGCGGTGCCAGCCGATCCAGGAACGGCCTTCGAAGTGGTCGAGCCCGAGTGCGGTCTTGAGTTCGCGGTAGTCGTGCTCGACACGCCAGCGGCTTTTGGCCAGGCGGACCAGTTCGGTCAAGGGTGTGTCGGCGGGCAGGTCGGACAGCCAGTAGTCGGTGGGTTCGTCCTGGTCAGGAGGCCATTGCACGAGCAGCCAGCATTCGGGCAGGACGCCGTCGTCGCCGCGGTGGGGTCCGCGCTGGATGGCCCGGCCGGCGGGACGCACCCGCAGGGCGAAGAAGTGCCCGGCCAGTTCGCTGGCAGGCTGGGCAGGGGCGCGGTCGGGTGCGGGTAGCCGGGCACGCCAGCGCACCAACGTCGTGGCGTCGGCGCCGTGGGCGAGGGCCAGGTCCTGCAGGCTGCGAGCAGGGTGGGGGTAGCGCGGTGTGGGATGGGGGCCGACGCCGGCGTAGGGGACCTCGACGGGTTGGGCGTCACCGGGTTGAGCCGTGGTGCTCGACGTGGTCGCCACGATGTAGCCGATGCCGCGTTCGGTCAGGCCCTGGCGGAACTCGGCGACCTGGCCGTAGCCGGCATCCGCGGTCAGCAGCGGCGGACGCAGCCCCCATGTGGCCAACTCGTCGAGCATCTCCAGGGCCATCAGCCACTTCGGCCGGTACCGCTCGGTGTCTGGCACCTTCGACGCCGCCCGCCGCCGGCGGATCTGCTCGATCTGCTCGGCAGGCGACGCCTGCTGGCGCACATGTGGTTTCTTCGCCCCGGCCTGGTCGCGCGTGACCGGCTGCTGGCGCAGCCTACGGGCGTGCGGGTTCGCGGGCTTGCCGTCCGGGCCGGGGACGCAGGTGTCGTCCCATGACTCCGGCACAAACAGCCGCCAGTTCAGCACCGCCGACGCGGCGTCGGTCGCCGCGTGGACGCTGACGGCGATCTGGCAGTTGGCGACCTTGCCGAGGGTGCCGGAGTACTGCCGGGCCACGCACGCCGACGCCTTGCCGTCCTTGGGAAACCCGGTGTCGTCCACCACCCACACCTGCGGCGTCACCACGTCGACCGCCGCCGTCGCCAGCCGTCGCCGCACACCACCGACGTCCCACGTGGAGGAAGTCAGAAACTGCTGCAACTGCTGGTGATCGACCCCGAGCCGCTCGGCCATCGGCTGCATCGACTTACGCCGGCCATCCAGCATCAGCCCCCGCAGATACCGCAGACCAGTCGCCCGCTGATCCGACCGCCGCAACCCCGCGAACACCCCCGCCGCGAAATCCTCCAACTGCCCCCGCACCCGGGCGAGTTCCCGCTCATCCACCGCCGCAGCCAAACACCGCGACGATAGTCATACAAGCGACACGCCGCCACGACTTAACAAAGCACTACTAGGGCGGGATGGGGCGGCGGCCGTGGGCTATGTGGCACCACTGTCCTTGGCGGGCCAGGGCCGGTGAGTTAGTAGTTGAGCTGGGTAAAAGATGCGGTCGCCTGTCCAGGCGGTGAAGTAGCCGTAGACGGTCCTGGCAGTCGGGAAGTCAATGCGGCAGGTAGCGCCAAGCGATGCCGGTGCGGTTGACGTAGAGGATTGCGTTGAGAATCCTCGCAGATCGTGGGTGGCTGGCGGTGCTTCTGCCGACCCGAACCAGAGTGTCATCATCGACCCTCCAGCCACCTCGCCGACAAGACCCAAGAAGGCAACCAAATGTAGTGGGAGTGATGAATCGCCTAGTTAGGGTTGCTACCCGTCACCAACGGTGATATACCGCGCCCTCGCGCAGCGTCTCGGGCCACCATCGTTCTTCGCTGGTTGACGAGGTTTACGCTGCCTTCCCCCTTGGTGCCTAACCCGGGTCCAACGCGGATAGAGCCCAGTCAGCTTTGCCAGTCACTACGGATGAAGGAATATAGGTACTGATCGTGCCAACGTCCGGCGCGCCACTGGGCGCTACGAATTCGCCCCTCCTGCAAGAAACCGGCCTTCTCCAGCGCTCGTTGCTCGGCGATGTTCTCGACGTCGGTAACCGCCTGCAGACGCTCGGCGCGGGTGTGGTTGAAAAGGTAGTCGCAAAGCAGCGCCTGGGCTTCCGTGCCAATGCCACGCCCACGGGCATCATGTCGCAAAAGGATGCCAATCTCCCAGCACCAACTGAGCCCCGCCGGACCCCAAGAACCCTTAAACCACTGCACAGTGCCGACTGCTTCCCCGTCCTGGTCGACAATCAACCGGCCGCCGTCTGGGGAGAGCAATCCGTTCGCGTCAAACTCAGCCTGCAAGCGCGGCGAGGAGTAGCCGAACCAAACAGTGTCTCCAATGTCTGGTCCGGTGAGGTGTTGCTGAGCAAAGATAATGTCTGCGCTGACGTAAGGGCGAATCGTAATCATGGGTCCTGTCGCATCCGATACCAATATCCATCGACGCAATCGATCATACTGCTGCAACCACACCACCCGCCATCCCATCGTGTGCGACGGACAATGATCGTTTACGGCTGGGTCTGGGTCTTCTGCTTGAGACGTCCGCAAGGGGTCTGGCCGCCGAGGCCGTCGTGCGGTCGATGGTAGTTGTAGAAGTCCTCCCACTCGCGGAGCTTGTCGTTGAAGACCTCGGCGTCGTCGATCACGACGCCGTCGAGCATCCGGCAGAACTCCTCGGCGGGGATGAGGTGTGAGCGTTCGATGCTCCTATGTTCGTCAAGCCGCTGTTGGAAGCGGGTTGA
>NZ_JBEYSU010000094.1:0-4865 GCF_040704235.1 Micromonospora sp. NPDC047707 | reverse complement strand
CACCAACATCGCCGCCGCGAACCGGCATCACGCCCGCGACAGCACCCGCCCGCTGGCACTACTCGGCATCACCTGACGACTTTGCCGGGGCCCTGACTTCACACCGCAGCCAATTGCAGACTTCATGGTCCAGTTCGTCGACAGCATCCTGCACGACAAGCTGCAACGACGGCTCGGCCTCGCCGACCGCGACGTAGTCGTCGTCGACCCGGCTATGGGCACCGGCACCTTCCTGTTGAGCGTCATTGCACGTGTAGCGGAGACGATCGCGGCCGACCACGGGGACGAGCCGGCCGAACTTCGTGCCCTCCTCGGTCGACTAGTCGGCTTTGAACGCCAGATCGCGCCTTTCGCCGTAGCGGAACTACGGCTGCACCAGGATCTCGCAGCGCGGGGATTAGAAGTCACCGACGAGAAGGTCAGGTTCTACGTCACTGACACCCTGGACGATCCTAATGTAGACACCCTTGTCAGCCCGTACGTATACCGCCCAATCGCTGATTCCCGGGCGCAGGCAATCAAGGTCAAGACCGAGGAACGAGTCATGGTCGTTCTCGGCAACCCACCCTACCTCGAACGCGCCAAGGGCCAGGGAGGGCTCGTACTCGCCAGCAACAAGGGGAAGTCGAGCATGCTTGACGCCTTTCGGGGCCCGGGTACCGGGCGACTCGAATTCAAACTGCACAACTTGAACATCTACTTCTGGCGCTGGGCCACCTGGAAGGTGTTCGAAGCGCATCCTGAGCACCCCGAGGGAGTCGTGGCATTCGTTTGCACGTCGGCTTACACGACCGGACCAGGCTTCGCCGGCATGCGCGAGTACCTGCGGCGGCAAGCGGACTGGGGTTGGATCATCGATCTCTCTCCTGAGGGGCACCAGCCCGAGGTGCCGACGCGCGTCTTCCCGGACGTGCAGCAGCCGCTGTGCATCGGCGTGTTCGGACGCAGCAGGACGGCCGATACAGCCACACCTGCCAGGATTCGATACGTTGCCCTGTCCGGGACCAGGCAAGAAAAATTCGACGCCCTCCGGACACTGACTGCTGCAAGCGGTCGCTGGTTGGACTGCCCAACGAAGTGGTCAGCACCCTTCCGGCCCGCATCGCAGGCCATATGGAACGACTGTATTGCGCTCGCCGACCTGATGCCGTGGCAATCCCCAGGTATCAAACCCAACCGAACATGGGTTTACGCGCCGGACGAAGAAACGTTGGCCGAGCGGTGGCGGCGCCTAAGCTTGGCTCCCCTAGCGGAACGGCCAGAGCTCATGAAGGAAACTCGGGATAGGACAGTCGGCCTCGCACTCTCGCCGCACTTCGACGCCACCGGTCAGCCCGCGTCACTGACTGGCGACATCGACCCTCAGGTATCCATCAGGCGCGTATCGTTCCGGAGCTTCGACCGTCAGTATGTCATCGCCGACCGGAGGGTCGTCGACCGCGCCCGTCCCGATCTCTGGGCTACACACGGAACGCATCAGACGTATCTGACCACAGTGTTTGCGGAATCGGTAACCTCCGGACCGGCCGTCGTGTTCGCCGCTGAAGTGCCGGATAACGATCACTACATGGGACATCATGGAGGCAAGGTATTACCAAAGTACCGTGACGCCAGCGGTGATCAACCCAACATCGCGCCTGGCTTGATCGAGCACCTTTCTCGTCAGTTCGGGAGCCACGTTACCTGCGACGACGTGCTCGCCTACGTTGCCGCCGTGGCGTCGCATCCCGGCTTCCCGACACGATTCCGCTCAGAGCTTCGCACCCCGGGAGTACGGATTCCGTTGACATTGAACCCCAACCTTTGGCGTAGAGCAGTCGAGCTTGGTGAACGAGTAATCTGGCTCCAGACCTACGGTGAGCGTTATGTCTGCTCAGCGGCCGGCCGTCCACAGGGACCCCCGCGAGAACTGCGGCCCGATGTCCTCGTGCCCATACCAGGGGCACCAGACCACATGCCCGAATGCATCACGTACGATCGGGACAGCTCGACCCTGTACGTTGGCGAAGGAGCCCTCGGTCCCGTTCCCGCAGCGGTGTGGGATTACGACGTGTGCGGCACACAGGTTGCCAAGAAATGGTTTGACTACCGCTCAAAAAAGCCCCGCGTGCGCAAATCGTCCCCACTAAACGAGATCGTCGCCACCAAGTGGGACTTCACTGACGACTTGCGAAACTTGCTAGCCGTACTCCATGGATGCGTGCTCCTCGAACCGCAGCAGGATGCCGTACTGACAGCCATCCTCGATGAACCGCTCCTCAGGGCGACAGAGCTTGAGAACTCCGGCATGCTGCCGCCGGCGGCTGAAGCGAAACAGCCGATCATTGAAGCTCAGCCACCCCTCTTCTGATGACATGGTCAGTTGGACCGCGCCTCAGGCCTGCCCACCGTCCAACGCGAAGCACTCGAGGCGACGGCGCGTCTCATCCTCGATCCCGGTAGGCCCGGCGACGACGTCCAGCGCCAGGTCAGCAACGATCGAGCTGTGCCGCCGGAACGCGCCCCTGGCCGCGGGAGCACCGCCAGTACGTATATGCCGCCCGCGGTGACGTCGGCGAGATCGCCGCGGCTCTTGGCGTCACCTCCTGCGGCCCGCCGCGTCAATTCCGCCGGTAGGGCACGTGGCACGTGATACGCCATGGCGGCGGCGCCGAGACGAACCGTCCGACGCCGCCCTGCACGATCAGGCTGCTTGCTGGTCCTGCGAACCGAACTTCCACCTCCAGTCGAGGCGGTGGCGGCCGAAGGTGCGGCGTTCGCCCTTGAACCCTGCACGCAGCAAGTTTGGTGTCGGCAACGAGGCGGGTGTTCTCCCGCTTGACCGGGATGTCGTCGCCGAGTTCCTGTCACGCCTCCACCGCCTGGTCGCCGATGCGTACGCGCAGCACGGCGGGGGATGCCGGCGTCAGCGGCGCGTTGCTCGCACTCGGCGATCTGCGCCAGCAGGCCCTTCTCGGCGCGGGCGCGAGCGCGGGCGATCGCGGTGGCCGAGTTGAGCAGCCGGCTAGCCTGGTGATCAGCGGGCATAGACGCCGGGGGAGTGAGAACGGTCGGAATGCGTTGGGATGACATCGAGATCCTGCAGCGAATTGACGGTCACCAGGCTCAGCACGGTGGCGGCGAGTTGTGGAGCCTCGACGGCAGGAGGCTCATGGAGGAACTCGCCGGCAGGATAGTGCCGGAGGAGCGCTTGCACCGCGGATTTGTGCAGGAGCTGCACAACTTGCGTGACGGCGGCTATCTGCGATTCACCCTCGATTCGATGGTGGGCGGCCAGCCACCAGACCCGAACGCGAACCCGTACTTCTACCTTCAGCAGGTTCGCAGGTTCGCGCTGACGACTGCGGGGCAGGATCGGGCTCGCGGACGTCTCGTGCTCCAGCCCGCGCCAGACCCGGCCGAGGACGACGGACGGGCTATCAGCCGGCTTGTTTGTAAGCAGGTCGCCGCGAGCATCGAGAGCGAATACCGGCCTGATCAGATCCCGCTGTTCCTTGAAGAATCCGGCATCCCACTGGACCGCATCCCGCTGCCCGAAGGAACACCGCGCGGCGATGTGGACGCCGTCCTGAAAGCCCTCGACCAGTGGGGGTCAGAGGGTCGGCGCATCATGCGTAGTTTCCTCGGTCGGTGGCTGGATGACCAACTGCACACCGGACCGGACGACGAGGTTCGGGGCACGATCATTGAACGGCTCGCCCGGCAAGGCTGGTTCATTCAGGACGGTCGTCTAGTCGTCGGCGAGCCGGCGGCCGGTCAGCGGGTGACTTCCCCGGTGCTTCGGGAGGCCCGCCTTGCCGCCCTTCACCCACAGGTGGTGACGCCCGCCGCGCAGTACATTCGCAGCGAGCTCTACGCGGCAGCCGTCTTCGAGTCGATGAAGGCCGTCGTCAACCGGGTCAAGTCCATGACCGGTCTCGACCGGGACGGTGTAGATCTGATGAACCGGGTGTTCTCGGCTCAGGGGCCGCTGCTCATCTTGGGCGGGTCAGGGACGACCACCCAACGGAACGTGCAGGCCGGTTACCGGGAGTTGTTCGTTGGGGCTGTTCAGGCGATCCGCAATCCGCCGGCTCACGAACCAATGGGGTCCATGGATGTTGGCGAGGCGTTCGAGCTGCTCAGCCTGGCAAGCCTGCTGATGCGCCTGCTTGACGTCGCAACCTTCGTCCCTGCGCCATAGGAGCGCTTGCCGAGGAAGTCGGTGCGGAGCGGACCCGGTGGGCGATAACCGCGCTTGGCCTCGCGACGCTCGGCTACGCAACCCTCAGTTTGTCGAGCGATCCAGCTGGAAGGGGCAGCCTCCCGAGATAGATCCGCGAGCTGTCGGGTCTCAATCAAGAGGACGTGCGTGACAGATCAGTCTCGGGACGTGGGTGACACGTTCGGCTAGACGAGCCTCGCCGGGGCAAGCGTTGGTGGCTCATAACGACTGGACGACGTGCGCAGACTGAAGGTGTGATCGACATGACCGTGGCACTCGTGCGCGCATTGGTCGCTGAGCAGTTCCCCGACTGGTCCGGCCTGCCCGTCACGCCGGTGGCTCGCCAGGGCTGGGACAATCGGACTTTCCGGCTCGGCGATCACCTGACCGTGCGTTTACCCAGCGCGGAGGGCTACGTCGCCGGCATCGCCAAGGAAGACCGCTGCCTGCCGGTCCTGGCTGCGCACCTGCCGGTGCCCGTACCGGCGCCGATAGCCATGGGGCAACCCGGGGCGGGCTATCCGTTTCCGTGGTCGGTGCGTCGCTGGCTGCCCGGAGACACCGTTGAGGTGGCGCGGGACGTCGACCGTACCGTGCTGGCGCAGGACCTCGGCGCCGTCCTGTCTGCCCTGCGGGCGACCCCGCCGCGGCAGGGCCCGGC
>NZ_JBEYSU010000093.1:0-4875 GCF_040704235.1 Micromonospora sp. NPDC047707 | reverse complement strand
TGGGAGATCCGCGACGACATCCACAAAGCGTTCCAAACCCTCGCCTGCGCCATCACCTGCTGGCGCCGACTCCAACGCTCAAAGAGTTAGGAGTTCTTAGTCTCTGCAGATCGCACCGCCGAACGAGCGACGCCCTAAACACGCTAGCCATGATCCTTGTGGTGGCGAGGTTGAGGAGGGCTCCGTGGATGTCGTCGCGGTGTTTCCAGCGGATGCGTAGACGTTCATACGTCGTACCAGGCGATCGTCCGCTCGACCACCCACCGGAACACACCGAGCCCGGAGCCGTGGGGCTGTCCGCAGCGAGCGATGCGCGGGCGGATGTCCTTGCCGCCTACCGCCTTGCGGTACTATTCGTGGCCGTAGGCACGGCCGGCGAACAACGCGTCGGGGCGCCGGCATGGCCGTCCGCGCCGACTATGTACCGGCGGGATCTTGTCGATCAGCGGGAGCATCTCGGTCACGATCGCCGGTGTTTTCTGGCCCTGCTCGCAGCCCAGGTGCAGCTTCGTGGTCAACCCGTCGCGGGACCGCCCCAGGGCGTGGTCGTCCGGCTCGATACTGACGCCACCGGGTGGTTCGGCCTGCAGATCCCCCTTTTCCGCGCCCGGCGGCATGCTGGTGGGCGCGAGCGCTGGTCGAATCCACGGACACATCCCAGGTGACCCGACCGGCCGCGTCCGCGAGGACCTGCAACGCGACGAGCACCTGCTTCCAGGTTCCATCGCGTTGCCACCTGCGGAACAGCGCATACACCGCCGACCAGGACCCATACTGCGGCGGCACATCCCGCCACGGGCAAACCACCCGAATCCGCCACCGAATCCCGCCGATCAACTGCCGCCTACTCCGCAACGACGGTCGACCCGACCGCTTCGGCGCCGGCAGCAACGGCGCCAGCACCGCCCACTGCACGTCAGTCAGGTCGAACCGCCTCATCACCGCTAGGGTGTCCACGAGGTCTCCGGTTTCAGGTTCTGCTTACTCGCTGAACCATCTACCGGAGACCTCGCCAAATCTCGATCTCCGACACGCGAAGATCCTTAAGTCAGCTCAAGCCCTGGCACCGACTTCGACAAAGGCCCTAGCGCCGACCGTCCAGTAACAGTCTCCGCAACACCGCAGCCTCTGCGGATTTGCCGAGTTGCATCACACCTCAACCATTTTCGTCGAAGAAGTGTAGACGGTGGGCTTTTGCCGCCGCTTCCCCCCGTGTGGATGCGTCCATCTTCATCAGAATTCTGGAAATATGCACACTAACGGTCTTGACGGAGATAAAGAGGTGGTTGGCGATCTGCCGGTTCGTCAGCCCTTCCGCGACCAGGCGGAGAACCTCGACTTCTCGCGCCGTCAGTCCAAACTCCGGCTTCTTGGGGATCACCATTTGTCTGCTCGGCGCTTCCGCGAGGGTGAGACCAGCTCGGCTCGCAGTAGCGTGAACGGCCATGACGAGCGGCATTGCGCCGAGCGCTTCGCCGATAGCGCGAGCGCGTCGGAGACGCTCAACGGCTTCTGTTCGGCTACGCCTCGCGATGAGCCCGTCGGTGGATCTGACTAGCGCCCATGCAAGCGGATACGGTTGGCCTGCCCGCTCCCATGCGTATAGCTCCGCTTCCCTTGCTTCGCGTCGCTGTGAAGCTGGCGAGGCTTCCGCCACAAACGACGCGCGCCATGCACGGTCCACGTCTGTCCTAACGGAGGTCGCCGATGCGGCCTCCTTCAGCCTCTCCATGTTATCTTGAGCGGCATGCATCTGTGGAAGCGGGAGTAGTCGTCCTTGAAGATTAGCCTGAAAGTGGGCCCGCGCCCCAGTAACCAGTAGCGGCCAAGCTCGACGCGGCGCTCGCTGCGCCGGGTGACTGACAAGAGCATCTAGGACGGCCAACAGCGCACGTTGCGGATCCTCTTGAGCTATTAGAAAATTCGCCTCGAATGCCGCTTGGGCAAATTGGTTCGTTGCCGTGTCCCACGAGTCGCTGGACAAATCATGGATCTCGTCAAGGATCCGCGCCGCCGACCCAAATTCACCACGTGCAACAAGAATCTCACCTTGCGTCGCGAGAATGGCGGCACGGTATCCTTTAGGTGGCTCAAGTTCGAGAGAGTGGGTGAGAACCTCCAGCGCCTCGTTCCACTCCCCTAAAGAGAACAGGGCCTCCGCGAGAGTGCCGGCAAGTGGAACACCAAGTGTCCGAGCTAGACCCACCTCACCGGCCCTTCGAACCCCGATACGCGCAACCCCGGCCGCACCTGCAGCATCGCCCAACATCTCCAAAACCGACGCCTCGGCCATATACGAAGCGACAACAAGCATCGGCACCTTGATACGTTCGGCTTGATCTCTGGCCCTGCCAAAGTTGGCTCTGGCCACTTGAGTTTCACCTTCCTCAGCCAGCAGGCCAGCTAGCGTGATTATTGAAAGCGCTTCACTATAATCATCGTTGAGTTCCTTCCCTAGAGTAAGCGCATCACTAGCAAACGATCGTGCAGTATCCGGCCTACCTTCAGCCCAAAGACGGTATGCGAGGTGAGCAAGCAGACGGGACTTTAGCGAGGTCGGTGGCCCGCCGGAAAGCAGAGCCAAGGCTTCCTCTAGATCGGCGACAGCACCGGTGACACCAAGCCGTGAACGCATGCGAGCACGCCGCTCGAGGATTTGTGCTGCCAAGTTCATGTCTTTTTCGCACTTCGCAACTTGCAGGGCCTCAGATGCGATGGACATTCCAAGCTCGATATCACCGCTCTCGTCAGCGGCTTCGACAATGTCGCGTAGAACAACCGCGCGCGTGACGCCGATAACCGCAGACGGCTGTTCAACAAGACACCACAGTTCAAGTACCTGTCGAAGCATCTTCAACCGCTCGGGGTGCGCCAGTACATCTCGACCCTCTTGTGCGGCGCGCCATGTTGCCGCCAGGGCCAGCACCGGCATACCCGCTGCTGCCCAATGCCGGGCAACCTCGCCAGAGGCATGGCACAGCACCGGTGGCGCAAGGGACGGCTCCTGTTCAATCGCCTCGGCAAACCGTCGGTGAAGTCGCTTTCTTTCGCCTGGAAGTAAAAGCGATTCGTAGATCGCCTCAGCGATTAGCGCGTGCCTGAAACGGTAACCGTCGTGCGTTGGCAGCAGGATGCGCTCGCGCACTGCCGGGCGCAGCGCCTCGTCGAGTTCCTCATCCGACGTACCGGACACTGCGCCAAGGACATCGTGTCCCACTTCCGAACCACCGACGGCCGCGGCACGAAGGATGCGTTCAGTGGAAGGCGGAAGCCTCTCGATCGGAGCGATCAGAAGGTCGCGAATCCCACTGCTCGGCCGGTTCACACCAGAGGGATCTAGAAGCGCCTCTACAAAAAGCGGGTTCCCCTCGCTACGCCGGAAAATCTCATCGAGAAGCTGGGCCGCCGGTGGATGGCCCAGAACTGCCGTCGCTTGAAGCCCCACGTCGGTACGATGTAGGCCTTCCAACTTCATTTGAGCGACTCGAGCGTGACGCCCCAACTCAGAGATGGGACCGCGCAACGGATGAGCGTAGGGAAGGTCACGGAAGGTGAGGAGCGTAAGGAGTGGGATTTCGTGGGCGTTATTTACCACGTAAGCAATCAAATCCCAGGTGGACGGGTCCGCCCAATGCACGTCCTCAACAACGAGAGCGACGGGGTGGCCCTCAGACGTAAGATGTTCGAGTAAAGTCAAGAACGCATCGAACATCCGCGCTCGGGTACCCTCGTTGGCGGGCAGCGGCTCATCAAATTCTGGCAACAGCCAGGCGAGTCCACTGACGGCCGCCGGCGGTAGTGATGCGCGAAGGGCATCGAGGCCAACACGGCGTACCAATGACCGTAGGATGGCTACGAAAGGGGCATGGGATGGAGCATCGCCGAGGTTAAGGCAACCACCCACCAGAAACGTGGCATCCGGAGTGCGATTTCGGAAGTGATTAATTAGCGCCGATTTTCCAATACCGGCCTCACCGGTAACGAGGACTGTGATGGAGTGCCCGTCACGCACCTCAGTTAAGGCGGTCGTGAGGCGATCCATTTCCTCTAGGCGGCCAACGAAAGTCGGTTGCTTACTGTTCGCATCACTCATTAACTTCACCCACCCTCAGGATGCCTACCTATCGAAAACATGGAAGCCAGTCGTTTGGAGGCAAAGCCGGGGCTTAGGCAGCGGATAAAGAAGACATCGTTTGGATCCGTGTGCAGATTCGTCATTATGACAACTCCACCGAGGCTGCTCCCGGCCCAACAGGTCGGGTATGGTGCCGCAGTGGCCGTGCGTAGCCACGCGATGACAGGGTCAACGTTGTTGGTGCTGGTAGCACCTTAGCCCGTTCTGAGTGACGTCCACTACCGATTGCATCTGGCCGCAAGCCGGTTTCATCCGATGCGGCGTTTTCCGAGGACCGTCCTCCCCATTCGCTCCGACTACGGCATTTCTACACGGCTGTCGGGTTTGACGTGCATGCAGGGCTCGATCGTGGGTGCGGGCTGGACTCCCCGACCGGGCAGGTGTTCCGCCGACGGCCAGTGTCGTCTAGCTCAAGGTCCAGGAGGCTAGGAGGCCCAGAGGCCAGGAGAAGCTCAGTACCCCGCGATCGTCTACACCAGCCGAGCCGGTAGCCATCGTCCTTCATCGAGATGACCTCGGCGTGGTGGACGAGGCGGTCGATCATGGCTGCGGACGACGACGTCGTCTTCGCATCGGCGAGGCGGGACACCCATTGGGCCGGCGCTACCACGACCCCCGCTCCGACTTCTACAGCGCCCATATCAACTAGTGCCGCGTCAGGCAACGTTTGCCCCATAGGCCGGTGGGGCCCGGGTGATGCGGGCTGTCCTGGCCCGGGGCCTATTCTGCGTTCGTGGATG
>NZ_JBEYSU010000092.1:0-3391 GCF_040704235.1 Micromonospora sp. NPDC047707 | reverse complement strand
AGTAGGTGTGGGGTGTTTCGGGTTGTGGGTTGGTCGTTTGTTGAGAATTGCACAGTGGACGCGAGCATCTTTGTGGTCAAGTTGTCAAGGGCGAACGGTGGATGCCTTGGCACCAGGAGCCGATGAAGGACGTGGGAGGCCGCGATAGGCCTGGGGGAGCTGTCAACCGAGCTGTGATCCCAGGGTGTCCGAATGGGGGAACCCGGCATCAGTCATGTGGTGTCACCCGCACCTGAACTCATAGGGTGTGTGGAGGGAACGCGGGGAAGTGAAACATCTCAGTACCCGTAGGAAGAGAAAACAACAGTGATTCCGTGAGTAGTGGCGAGCGAAAGCGGATTGAGGCTAAACCGGCTGCGTGTGATACCTGTCAGGGGTTGCGTGGTCGGGGTTGTGGGACCCTGCTACACGAGCTGACACTCGTGTGAGGAGTTACAAAGCCAGTTGTTAGTCGAATGGTCTGGAATGGCCGACCGTAGACGGTGATAGTCCGGTAGGTGAAAGCAGCTGGTCTTCTGTGGGTGTTCCCGAGTAGCGGCGGACTCCTGAAATCTGCCGTGAATCTGCCAGGACCACCTGGTAAGCCTAAATACTTCCTGGTGACCGATAGCGGACGAGTACCGTGAGGGAATGGTGAAAAGTACCCCGGGAGGGGAGTGAAATAGTACCTGAAACCGTTCGCCTACAATCCGTCGGAGCCTTGCGGGGTGACGGCGTGCCTTTTGAAGAATGAGCCTGCGAGTTAGTGGCATGTGGCGAGGTTAACCCGTGTGGGGGAGCCGTAGCGAAAGCGAGTCTGAATAGGGCGATTCAGTCGCGTGTCCTAGACCCGAAGCGGAGTGATCTAGCCATGGGCAGGCTGAAGCGCGGGTAAGACCGCGTGGAGGGCCGAACCCACCAACGTTGAAAAGTTGGGGGATGACCTGTGGTTAGGGGTGAAAGGCCAATCAAACTCCGTGATAGCTGGTTCTCCCCGAAATGCATTTAGGTGCAGCGTCGCGTGTTTCTTGCCGGAGGTAGAGCACTGGATGGTCTAGGGGGCCCACAAGCTTACCGAAATCAGCCAAACTCCGAATGCCGGTAAGTGAGAGCGCGGCAGTGAGACTGCGGGGGATAAGCTTCGTAGTCGAGAGGGAAACAGCCCAGATCACCAGCTAAGGCCCCTAAGCGTGTGCTAAGTGGAAAAGGATGTGGGGTCGCATAGACAACCAGGAGGTTGGCTTAGAAGCAGCCACCCTTTAAAGAGTGCGTAATAGCTCACTGGTCAAGTGGTTCCGCGCCGACAATGTAGCGGGGCTCAAGCACACCGCCGAAGCTGTGGCACTCACACAAGTACTTCGCCGGCGCTCTTCGGGGTGTTGGTGCAGGTGTGTGGGTGGGTAGGGGAGCGTCGTGCCGGGGGTGAAGCAGCGGGGTGACCCAGTTGTGGACGCGGCACGAGTGAGAATGCAGGCATGAGTAGCGAAAGAAGGGTGAGAAACCCTTCCGCCGGATGACCAAGGGTTCCAGGGCCAGGCTAATCCGCCCTGGGTGAGTCGGGACCTAAGGCGAGGCCGAGAGGCGTAGTCGATGGACAACGGGTTGATATTCCCGTACCCGCGAAGGAGCGACCCTGACGAACCTCGTTGTGCTAACCACCCGATCTGTGGGCGGTCTTCGGACCAAACATGGGGAGCGTGGGAACCTGGCGGGTAGTAGTCAAGCGATGGGGTGACGCAGGAAGGTAGCTGAGCCCGGCCGGTGGTTGTGCCGGGGTAAGCGTGTAGGCCGTGCTGTAGGCAAATCCGCAGCACATGTAGGCTGAGACGTGATGCCGAGCCGATTCAGGTGAAGTCAGTGATCCTATGCTGCCGAGAAAAGCCTCTAGCGAGTTCCGAGCGGCCCGTACCCCAAACCGACACAGGTGGTCAGGTAGAGAATACCGAGGCGATCGGGCGAACTGTGGTTAAGGAACTCGGCAAATTGCCCCCGTAACTTAGGGAGAAGGGGGGCCGGAGACGTGAAGCCCCGCGCGGGTGGAGCGTTGTATGGCCGCAGAGAGCAGGGGGAAGCGACTGTTTACTAAAAACACAGGTCCATGCGAAGAAGTAATTCGATGTATATGGACTGACGCCTGCCCGGTGCTGGAACGTTAAGGGGACCTGTTAGCTCTTTCGGGGGCGAAGCGGAGAACTTAAGCGCCAGTAAACGGCGGTGGTAACTATAACCATCCTAAGGTAGCGAAATTCCTTGTCGGGTAAGTTCCGACCTGCACGAATGGCGTAACGACTTCCCCACTGTCTCAACCACAGGCCCGGCGAAATTGCACTACGAGTAAAGATGCTCGTTACGCGCGGCAGGACGGAAAGACCCCGGGACCTTTACTATAGCTTGACATTGGTATCTGAATTAGCTTGTGTAGGATAGGTGGGAGCCGGTGAAGCTCGCACGCCAGTGCGGGTGGAGGCAATCTTGAAATACCACTCTGGTTGGTTTGGGTATCTAACTTCGGACCGTTATCCGGTTCAGGGACAGTGTCTGGTGGGTAGTTTAACTGGGGCGGTTGCCTCCTAAAGGGTAACGGAGGCGCCCAAAGGTTCCCTCAGCCTGGTTGGCAATCAGGTGTTGAGTGCAAGTGCACAAGGGAGCTTGACTGTGAGACTGACGGGTCGAGCAGGGACGAAAGTCGGGACTAGTGATCCGGCACTGGCATGTGGAAGCGGTGTCGCTCAACGGATAAAAGGTACCCCGGGGATAACAGGCTGATCTTCCCCAAGAGTCCATATCGACGGGATGGTTTGGCACCTCGATGTCGGCTCGTCGCATCCTGGGGCTGTAGCAGGTCCCAAGGGTTGGGCTGTTCGCCCATTAAAGCGGTACGCGAGCTGGGTTTAGAACGTCGTGAGACAGTTCGGTCCCTATCCGCCGTGCGCGTAGGATACTTGAGAAGGGCTGTCCCTAGTACGAGAGGACCGGGACGGACGAACCTCTGGTGTGCCAGTTGTCCCGCCAGGGGCACGGCTGGTTAGCTACGTTCGGAAGGGATAACCGCTGAAAGCATCTAAGCGGGAAGCTCGCTTCAAGATGAGGTATCCCACCACCTTTCGGGGTGGGTAAGGCCCCCAGCTAGACGACTGGGTTGATAGGCCGGAAATGTAAGCCCGGTAACGGGTTCAGTTGACCGGTACTAATAGGCCGAGGACTTGACCAACAAAGCTGCTACGCGTCCACTGTGCAACTCCCGACAAACGAACAACAAACCCGTGTGGGTGTTGTTTGACATGTCGATAGAGTTACGGCGGTCATGGCGGAGGGGAAACGCCCGGTAACATTCCGAACCCGGAAGCTAAGCCCTCCAGCGCCGATGGTACTGCACTCGGGAGGGTGTGGGAGAGTAGGACACCGCCGGACA
>NZ_JBEYSU010000091.1:0-5113 GCF_040704235.1 Micromonospora sp. NPDC047707 | reverse complement strand
CGCGCCACTCGCCGAGAGGCGACCTGCACACCGACACCCCAGCGCCGCCCCCGAGCCCACACCGGGCCCGGGGGCGGCACTGCCTCAACAGCAGGAAGAACCCAGCCTGTACCTCTGAAGAGCTGAACCGGCCGGCCGGCGTACCCCCGGAAGAGCTCAGCCCCGGCGGCTGCGGAGGATGTCGACGAGGGCCGCGACCAGCGCGAGCGCGATGGTGCCGCTGGCGATCAGCAGTGAGTGGCGGAAGGCGACCGACCAGTCGCCGCCGCTCGCGGCGAGGGCGGAGAAGAAGGTGGAGCCGACGGCGGCGATGCCGGCGGCGGAGCCGATGCGCTGCCCGGTCTGGAGCATGCCCGCTCCACTGCCCGCCTGACCGACCGGGACCTGGGAGAGGGTGAGGGTCTGGTTGGGCGCGATCACCAGGCCGCTACCGAGACCGGCCAGCAGCAGCGGTGCGGCGGTCCACCACGGTACGGGTACGCCGGCGGGGACCCGGTCCAGCGCGAGGACGACGCTGAGCAGGCCGCCGACGACGGCGAGGAGCCCGACCGCGACGAGGGGTCGGCCGTACCGGTTGACGATCCGGCCGCCGATGGCGGACGCGGCGGCCGAGCCCAGGGCGAACGGGGTGATGGCCAGGCCGGCGACGAGCGCGCTGTAGCCGAGGCCGTTCTGGAGGTACAGGGTGAAGACGAAGAAGATGGCGGTGAAGCCGCCGAAGTAGATCAGCGCGATGAGCGCGCCCAGCCCGTACGACCGGACGCCGAACAGCCGCAGGTCGAACAGCGGCTCGCGGCGGCGGGCGTACCACCGTTCCCATCCGGCGAAGCCGGCCAGCGCGAGCAGCCCGGCCGGTACGAGCAGCCACTTGGCCGGGTTGCGCCACTGCTGCTGTACCAGGGGCAGCAGGACGAGCAGCACGCCGATCCCGAGCAGCACCACGCCGAACGGGTCCAGCCGCCGGTGGTCGGGGCGGCCCCGCGGTCGGTGGGGGAGCAGCCGCCAGCCGAGGGCGACGGCGAGGACGCCGACGGGCACGTTGACGAAGAACACCCACCGCCAGCCGTGTTCGGTGCCGCCGACGTGGATGAGCAGGCCGCCGAGGAGGGGGCCGACGGCGGTGGAGATGCCGATGGTCGCGCCGAGCAGCCCGAACGGCCGGGCCCGTTCGGGGCCCTGGAACAGTTCCTGGATCAGCCCGGTCACCTGCGGGTTGACCACCCCGGCGGCGGCGCCCTGGAGCAGGCGGGCGGCGACCAGCCAGGCGGGGGAGGGTGCCAGGCCGGCGGCGGCGCTGGTGACGGTGAACAGGGTGATGCCGACGACGAAGGCGGTACGCCGGCCGTGCGCGTCGCCGAACCGGCCGGCGGGCACGAGCACCAGCCCGAAGGTCAGCGCGTACCCGGACAGCACCCACTGGAGGTCGCTCGGGGACGCTCCGAGTGCGCGCTCCATCGACGGGACGGCGACGTTGACGATGCTGACGTCGAGCAGTGTCATGAAGGCGGCGACGAGACCGACTCCGAGGGCCGGCCAGCGCCGCCGGAGCCCGGGTGGCGGGTCGCCGGCGGGGCGTGCCGTCGGGCCCGGAGACGGACGATCACGCATACGCTGACCGCTACCCCGAGCCCTGGTGGTGAAGCGTCACGCAAGCTGCTGCGCGCAGAACCGCGGGCCGAAGTCCAGGCCGGCCATCGGCGAGTCCTCGCGGTGCAGGAGGTTCTTCTGGGTGAGCTGGTGCAGGGGTGCGCGGAGCTGCTCCTCGGTCAGCCCGGTCTCCTCGGCGATGAGGTCGGGGTAGGGGACCTGGCCACGCGCTTCGAGGGCCGCGACCGCGTCGTACACCCGTTCCTCGACCTCCGACAGTTGCACCTGCTGCATGTCGTCCTCCTTCGGTACCCGCCCACGGTGCAGGCGGCCTGCGCCGCGGTTACCCGGCGGGTGACCGAAGATGCTCACCCGATCGGGCGGTGTGGGGTGCCGCGCCGTCCCGTGTGACGGGCCGTTTCGACCTCGCCTCGGCTCGACATGATCGGCAGGACAGGCCCTAGGCTGCAGCGGTGACCTTCTGGGATCTCGCGGTGGTGGGCGGGGGTCCGGCGGGCCTGTCCGCCGCGTACGTGGCCGCCCGCGCGGGTGTCCGCACGCTGGTGGTGGAGCGTGCCGCGCATCCGCGGTACAAGACCTGCGGCGGCGGCCTGATCGGCACGTCCCTTGCCGCGGTGGGCGACCGGGTCGAGGTGCCGGCGCACGACCGGGTGGACCGGGTGACGTTCACCCGGGACGGGCGAGGCCGGTTCACCCGCCGTCACGCCGAGGGGCCGCTGGTGACGATGGTGCGCCGGGAGGAGTTCGACGACCGGCTGCGGGCGGCCGCGGTCGCCGCCGGGGCGGAGCTGCGCCAGCGGGTCGCGGTCCGCGCGGTCGAGGAGGTTCCCGAGGGGGTACGCCTGCGGCTCGCCGGCGGGGAGGCGGTGACCGCCCGTACGGTGATCGGCGCCGACGGGTCCTCCGGGGTGACCGCCCGGCACGTGGGTGTCCGCCACCGGCAGGTGGACCTGGGGCTGGAGTTGGAGCTGCCGGTGCCGCCGGCGGAGCAGGCGCGCTGGCGGGGCCGCGTGCTGCTGGACTGGGGGCCGCTGCCCGGCTCGTACGCGTGGGTGTTCCCGAAGGGCGATCTGCTCACGGTGGGGGTGATCGCGGCGCGGGGGGCGGGGGAGCGGACCCGGGCGTACCTGCGGTCGTTCGTGGAGCGGCTGGGTCTGTCGGGTGTGGAGCCGGTCCACGACTCCGGCCACCTCACCCGCTGTCGCCGTGAGGATTCGCCGGTGCGTCGGGGGCGGGTGCTCGTGGCGGGTGACGCGGCCGGTCTGCTGGAGCCGTGGAGCCGGGAGGGCATCAGCTACGCGCTGCGCTCCGGCGCGCTGGCCGGCGCGGCGGTGGTCGCCGACGACCTGCCGGGGTACGAGCGGGGGGTGGCCGAGGCGTTGGTGCCGTCGATGCGCGCCGGGCACCGCTTCCTCGACGCGTTCACCCGCCGGCCGGAGGTTTTCCACGCGCTGCTCGCGACTCCACCGGGCTGGCGGATGTTCGTGCGGTTCTGTCAGGGGCGGGCGAGCTTCGACGAGACGTTGGCCCGGATGCCGGTGCGGGCCGCGCTGGCGCTGGTGGACCGCCTCCCCGCACGCTCCTTTCCCATAGGATCCTAGGACGCTCTACGCGGTGTGACGGGCAACGGATTCACCGCCTGGCCAGCGCCCGGGATCGTGGCTGGCCAGCCGACCAGGGGCGGGCGGAGAATGAATGCCGACGAGGGAGGCGCCCGATGAGTGAGCCGCCGTTCACCGACGACGAGTACGCCTTCCTGCGGCACGCCCGGTTCGGCGAGCTGCCCCCGGCGGCCCGCCCGGAGGAGCGGGTCGAGCTGACCGAGACCGAGCCGCGTCGGGACCGCCCGGAGCCGGACGACCCGCACCGCTGGGACCTGCGGCACGGCGCCTGACCCGAGCCGCGGCGGGGCGGCTCCCGGGTGCGGTGGGCGGCGTCAGGTTGGCCCTGGCCGACGCGGGTGGACGGTCAGCGGGGCCAGGTGGTGAAGCGGTTGCGGACGTGCGCGACGCCGGCGGCCCCCAGGCCGTAGCGGGCGAAGCGGGCGTCCGGCAGCCGGTCGAGGTAGCGGCCGGCGTCGCGGACGTCCGTCGGGTCCAGGCCAGGGTCGAGCTGCCAGGCGAGCGCCAGCAACTCGGCGACGTCGTGCCGGTCGAGGGCCGCCGCCACGTCGATGTAGTCCCGGACCTCGCGCCGATTCACCAGGGCGGCGGTCTTGCTGGCCATCAGGTCCCGGACGTCCATCACCGGGCCGAGGTCCATCACGACCGGGCTGCGGTGCCGGTCGAGGCGGGCCAGACTGAGCCGCAGCTGCCGCCCGTCCCGGCTCACCACGAAGTCCCGCAGATCCCGGTCGAAGCCGTCGAACAGCCCGGCCAGCTCACTGTCCGGATCCGCGTCCTCCACGACGAAACCGGCGCGCTCCAACGCCACCCGGACGTCCCCGGCCGCCGCCGCGGCGGCCCCCTCGACGTCGGCGAACAGGTCCACGTCCTCGGTCGGGCGGGTCACCAGCCCGTGGGCCGCCCACGCCACGCCACCGCCCAGCACGAACCGGTGCGGCCCGGCCGCCGACAGGGCCAGCCGGGCCACCTCCCGGTAGAACCCGTGCAGGTGCGCGGTGGTCACGCCGTACGGAGACCCGGGTGACGGCTCTCCCACGCCTGGCGTACGCCTCGCGGCAGGTTGAGCAACCGCCACACCCGTCGCAACGTCCGGCCGTTGATCAGATCGCGAAGATCGTCGGTGCGGGTGGTCTCCCGCAGGACGTTCTCGTACATCCACAGCAACTGGTCCGGGTCGCCCAGGTCGAAGCGGCGGTCCGGGCACCACATCAGCCGTACCGGCAGCTCGACGACGCCCCGGGTCGGGCCGGCCAGCTCGGCGAGCGTACGGGCCACCACAGCGGGTCGGCCGGGCCGCGCCTGATGGGGCACGCCGGCTGCCGTGGGGGAGAGGCCCTGCATGGTGTCAGCGTAACGCCAGACTGGCCGGGTGGGTGGTGCCGGCTCAGCCCTGTTCCGTGGCGAGATCTTGGAAGGGCTGGGCCCCTGGAGGGGCCGAATTCTTCCATGATCTCGATGCGTCACCTGCGCTGGCTGGGTGGTATGTCCGGTTGGTCTGTGCCGTGTCAGGCCGGGTGTCCGGTTTGGGGGTGTGGTCGGCGGCATCCCGGGGGTGGAATGGGGACGGGGGCGGGGTCGTTACATCACCTGGACGATCGAGTAGGGCCCGCCTTGATGGCAGGGTGAGCGGCCCCGGAATGATGGCGGCCGCCCGGTCGTTACATCTGGTCCCGGCACCACGAGCGCCGCCCACCCCGCAGGGTGTGGCCTGCGGATTCCCCGGGTTGCCGGTCTTGTTGCACCCCGTCTGGTCCACCCCCTGGGCCCTGGACGGGATCCCCCCAAGTCTTTCGAGTGCCTGAGTGGTGCTCGCACCCCGCCGTGATCCCCCTCGTGGTGGTGGTGTCGATCCCCCGAATGGAGCTTGGTCATGAACACGA
>NZ_JBEYSU010000090.1:0-5290 GCF_040704235.1 Micromonospora sp. NPDC047707 | reverse complement strand
CGCGCACCCGACACCGGCCGCACCTTCTCCGGGTCCCCGTTGTACGGCACGTCCTCGACCAACGTCCCGTCCCGGTCCAGCAACACCGCATCGAAGAGGCGCGGACCACCCGGATTGATTTCCATGCGGCATCTGTTGCCCGTGGCAAGTGATGGCTGAAACATCACCCGGCCGCCTGGCGACGTTCGCCACGCGCGCGCCACCAGCCGCGTACCCAGTGCGTCACCGCCAGCGGAGGGATCAGAGCGCTGGTCAACAGCATCGTGGTCACCTCGTCGGCGGTGCGCGGCCCGGGCGCGACGCGAGCACGGGCGAACTCCGCCGTACCCGCCGCCCAGGCCGCCGCGCCGGCCGCCGCGACCACGCCGAGCAGCCGCCGGCGCGTACCCGTGGTGGTGCGCGACAGCGCGGCGGCGACCACCGCGACGGCGCCGGCGGCGGTGACCGCGACGTGCCGGGGCCGCCGGCCCGGCGGCAGGTCCAGGTCCGCGCGCCAGGTCGGCCCGTACAGGCGGCGCAGCAGCGCGTCGTCGGCGTTGCCGCGCTGCACACGCAGGCTGACCCAGCGGTCCTCGGGGCGTACCGGATGAGTCACCGACCGCTGCCCGCGGACCAGGTCCCAACCCGCCCGCCGGACCCGGTGGGCCAGCTCGGCATCCTCCCGGTAGGCCCGCGGGAACCGCTCGTCGAACCCGCCGACCGCGGCCAGCGCCGCCCGCCGGTACGCCATGTCGGCGGTGATCCACGCGCCGACGGCGAGCCCGGCGGTCCCACGCTCCCAGTCCGTGGGGCGGCGGTCCGCCGGCAGCGGCACCTCGACGCGGCCCTGCACACCGCCGACGCGGTCACCGACCGCGAGGTCCGCGACCAGCCGGCGGGCCCAGTCGGCCGCCGGCACCACGTCGTCGTCCAGGAAGACGATCCAGGGGGAACGGGCAACGCGCCAGCCCAGGTTGCGGGCCGCCGCCGGCCCCGCGCCGGGCCCGGTCAGCACCTTCGCGTACGCGGACAGCGCCCCCGGCACGGCCAGCTCACCGGCGGCGTCGCCGCGGTCGTCGACCAGCAGGATCTCCGGGTCGGGCAGCTCGCCGACCTGTGCCGCGAGCGCGTCGAGGAGCGCCGCGAGGCTCGGCCGGCCGAGCGTCGGCACCACGACGCTGATCACCGGCCACCGCCCAGCGCGCCACGCCGCACCGCGAACGGGCCCATCGCCAGCAGCTCCACCGGTGCGGAGCCGAACAGCTCCATCGCCTCGCGGGGCGTGTCGACCATCGGCCGACCGGCGGTGTTCAGCGACGTGTTCACCACCACCGGCAGCCCGGTGAGCCGTTCGAACCCGGCCAGCATCTCCGCGACCAGCGGTTCGGTGTCGGCGTGCACGGTCTGCACCCGAGCGGTGCCGTCGACGTGGGTGACCGCCGGGATGCGGTCCCGCCACTCCGGCTTCACGTTGTGGACGAAGAGCATGTACGGGCTGGGGAAGACACCCTCGAAGACCTCGGCGGCCCGCTCGGCGCGGACCATCGGGGCGATCGGGCGGAACTGCTCGCGACCCTTCACGTCGTTCATCCGGGCGGTGGTGGCCGGGTCACCGGGGTGGGCGAGCAGCGACCGGTGGCCGAGGGCCCGCGGGCCGTACTCGCTGCGCCCCTGGTACCAGGCGACGATGCCGTTGTCGGCGAGGACCCGGGCGGCCTCGGCGGCGATCGAGTCGGGCCGGAAGTAGGGCAGGGCGGCCCGACGCAGCTCGGCCTCCAGCTCCTCGTCCGACCAGCCACGACCCAGGTCCGCGCCGCCCATCGGCACCGGCCGGTCACCGAGGTCGCGGGCCACGTGCAGGGCGGCGCCCAGCGCCGTACCCGAGTCGCCGGCCGCCGGCTGCACCCAGACGTGCCGGAACGGGCCCTGCGCGGCCAGGCGTGCGTTCGCGACGCAGTTCAGGGCCACCCCGCCGGCCATCGCGATGGTGGAGGCGCCGCCGGACGCGTCGTACACCCAGCGGGCCAGGTCGAGGACGACCTCCTCCAGCCGGGCCTGCACACTGGCGGCCAGGTCGGCGTGGTCGCCGGTCATCTCACCGTCGGCGGTACGCGCCTTCGCCAGGCTCGCCCAGTCGATGCGCTCGACGGTGAAGCCGCCCTCCGGGGTGACCCGGATCAGGTCGCGGAGCAGGCCGAGGTGCTTCGGCTCGCCGTACGACGCCAGCGCCATCACCTTGTACTCGTCGCTGGAGTGCAGGAAGCCCAGGTGACGGGTCAGGTCCTCGTAGAGCAGGCCGAGGGAGTGCGGCAGCTCCTGCGCGTACAGGGGCTTGAGCCGGCCGTCGGCGTAGACCCCGGCGAGGTGGCTGGCCACCTCGCCGCGCCCGTCGAGGACCAGCACGGCGGTGTCGTCGCCGCCCGGTGGGGCGGCCAGCCCGGCGGAGGCGGCGTGCGCCACGTGGTGCGGGACGAACCGCACCTTCGCCGGGTCGAGGCCGGGCAGGGCGGCGGCGAGGAACTGCGGGGCGCGCTGCGCGTACTCGACGCGCAGCCAGTCCCAGGGGTCGGCGAGCCCGAGGCTCTCCGCCGGGCGGCACAGGCCCGGGTCGAACGAGTAGGCGACGGCATCGAGGTCGTCGACGTCCAGCCCGGCGCTGGCCAGGCACCAGGCGGCGGAGAGCTCCGGAAGCTCCCACGCGGAGAAGGGCACGGGACGCTTCCCGTGCTTGCGACGGCTGAACCGCTCCTCTTCGGCAGCGGCCACCACCCGGCCGTCGGCCACGAGGGCTGCCGCCGGATCGTGGAAGATCGCGTTGATTCCAAGGACCCGCATGACAGGTCCCCTACCCTCGGCTTCTCCCGCTAACCTGTAGATCATCGTCTTCTCCGGACCGCCGGTCCGTCGCGTGTGGAGGCCGGTTGACGCATGGTCACATCCGGTCAGCAGGCGGTGACCGGAGTGCCTGGTCACCGCGGGCTACCGTTACGGAGGTCCGGTCACGCTCCGCCCGTCGACGTCCGGAGGGGTCGATGTCCCGCTACTCCCGTCCACTCTTCGCCCGGATGTATCCACGAGCGACGGACGCGATGGACCGCGCCGGGGTGGCCGTGCACCGGCGCCGGCTGGTCGCCGGCCTGAGCGGCCGGGTGGTCGAGGTGGGCGCGGGCAACGGCCGCGCCTTCGCGCACTACCCGCCGGCCGTCGGCCACGTGCTGGCCGTCGAACCCGAGCCCCGGCTGCGGGCGGCGGCGCGCGTCGCCGCCGCGTCCGCCCCCGTGCCGGTGGAGGTGGTCGACGGGACCGCCGAGGACCTCCCGGTGGCGGACGGGACCGCTGACGCCGTCGTCCTGTCCCTGGTGCTCTGCTCGGTCGCCGACCAGGCCGCCGCGCTGCGTGAGGCCCGCCGGGTCCTGCGGCCGGGCGGGCAGGTGCGCTTCTTCGAGCACGTACGCGCGCAGAGCCCCGGCCTGCGCCGGGTGCAGCGGGTGGTCGACGCGACCGTCTGGCCGCTGGTGTGCGGCGGCTGCCACACCGGCCGCGACACGGCGGCGGCGATCCGGGAGGCCGGTTTCCACATCACCGAACTGGACCGCTTCCCGTTCCCGGAGACGGCGGTCCCGCTGCCGGCCACCCCGCACGTGCTCGGCACCGCAGTACGCCGGTGACCGCGCCCCCGGGTCGCGTTGGTCATGAGGTCGGCGGGGTTTCCGCGATCGACGTCGCCGCCAACCTCATGACCAACGTGTTTCCGGGGTGGCAGCGAGCGTCAGGAGACGGTGATCGAGCCGTCCGGGCTGCGGACGCAGGAAACGTTGCGGGCGGCGGTGGTGGCGGCGCCAGTCAGGCACCGGCCCAGCACCTGGTGCCCGGCGGCGTTCGGATGCCACGACTCCTGACAGGTCTGGAAGTACGTCACGCACACGTTCGCGATGCGCTGGATGGCGATCTTGTCGTACCCGGAGAGGCTGGTGACGAAGACACCGGTCGGCGGGTCGTCCTGGAGACGGATCGGGGTGGCCAGGGCGCCCGTCGGGCTGGCGGCCGTCTCGCAGAGCCGCGCGCCGTCGAACGCCCGCTGCACGTTCAGGTAGACCAGGTCGGCGCCGGGGAACTCGGCGGCGACAGCGTCACGCGTGGACCTCACCAGCGTGCCGAGGCCCTGCGAGAAGCGGTGGCCCGGCGGCAGGCTGGCACGGTGGATCGGGCAGCCGGCCGCGTACCGTTCGGCGCCCAGCGCGCGGAACTTGTCCCGGGTGTCGTCCCGGCTGTCCTCGGTGTGGAAACTCGGGTACAGGTCCAGCGGCAGCGGGTTGGTGTAGTCCTGGAACACGACCCGGTGCTGGCCGTCCGCGTCGATCTCGCGGAGCGTGGCGAGGAGTTGGCGTACCGCGGCGACGGTCTCCGCGGTCGCGGCGTCGAACTGCGCCGCCGTGGCCAGGTCGGCGTCCGCGCAGGGCTTCTGCTCCACCGGCCCGTTCAGGTACGCCCAGAACTCCCACCAGCCGGTCCACGCGTCCGCGATGAACCGGTTGGCGCACTTCTCGGCCACGTCGCCGAAGGTGAAGGAGCTGTTGTTCGAGCCGAGGCCCAGCAGGACCACGTCGATGTCGTGGGTGCGCCCCACCGCCCGGAGCTGGTCGAGCTGCGCCGCGACCTGCCGCCCGTTGGCGCGGGCCGACGAGGCAGCGGCGATGTCGTGCGGCTGGCCCCCGGAGCACGCCAGGTTGAACCGGTCCTGGATGCCGGGGAGGCTCGCCTGGTGCAGTGAGGCGTTCGCCGAGCGGTGGCAGAAGTACGCGTTGCTGTTCGCCGCCCGCCAGCCGGGGAAACCTTGGGCGGTGCCGTTGACGTCGACCACCGCCGTGTACGCCCCGGCGCCCTCACCGCTGACGAAGCTGTCCCCGAGCGCCACGGCGGCGGTGGGGAGCGCCGCGGTCGCCGGCGCGGTCGCCACGACCGCCGTGGACAGTGCCGCCGTGACGACGGCGAGCCCCGCCGCGAGGACTGTACGCCGCAACCTGGACATGGCGCCCCCATCCGTTCATGAAAATGTGAAAGATCCTCTGGGTCTGCGATCAGATCACCTTCACGTGACGGACGTCAATGGGATGTCACGACTTCGTTCCTCGGCAGACACGTCCGGTCGCTCTCGCGACGTCCGGCTCCGCCCGCCCCGGCCAACCCGCGGGTGTGCAGAACGCCGCTGGCCGGCACCCGGCCGGTGGGGGTGCGCACCGGCGGGTTTAGCAAGAACGAGTTAAAAAAATAATTATTTGAATTTTAAAAATCGGTGCAGCAGCCGGAGGGG
>NZ_JBEYSU010000089.1:0-5635 GCF_040704235.1 Micromonospora sp. NPDC047707 | reverse complement strand
GTGATCACGGAGCGTCAGCACCTTCATGATCACCAGTTCTGTGCCTGCATCCGTTCAGGCACGCCGATCAACCCACCATTGCGCGCGACCTCTTAACGACTCAGGACACCAGGTTGAACGCGGTGCGTAGCTAGAGGAACAATCTTCCGATGCGAAAGATTGTTCAGCACGAGCTGGGTGGCCCGTCGGTGCTGCAGGTGGTCGAGGCGGAGCGCCCTCAACCGGGCCCGACTGAAGTGCTCATCGAGGTGCGTGCAGCCGGCGTCAACCCGGTCGACTGGAAGGTTCGTGCCACGGGTGGCGTTCTCGGTCAGCCGCCGTTCACTGTCGGTTGGGACGTGTCCGGCGTTGTTGCAGCTGTGGGTGCCGGCGTGACCCGATTCGTCGTCGGAGATGAAGTCTTCGGTATGCCGCGGTTCCCGAAGGAGGCAGCCGCCTACGCAGAGTATGTAGTCGGGCCGGCTCGTCACTTTGTACGGAAACCGCCCTCGCTGACCCACGTCGAGGCGGGCGGGCTGGCCTTGGCTGGACTAACCGCCTGGCAAGTACTCATCGAGACGGCCGATTTGCGGCCGGGACAGCGAGTACTAATTCCGGCGGCGGCGGGCGGGGTGGGTCATCTGGCGGTACAGATCGCAAAAGCGCTTGGTGCCTACGTCATAGGCACGGCCAGCAAGCAGAAACATGACTTTGTGCGAAGTCTTGGTGCCGACGAGGTGCTCGATTACCGCACTGAGGACATCAGCGACGTCAAGGGCATTGACCTCGCCATTGCGACCGTGGCTGGGCAGCTTCCCGTGTTAACTGGGACACTGCGCTCGGGCGGTCTTGTGGTCGCTCTGAACAGCGTCGACGCCGGGGCCGTCGCCGAGATCGGCGGCCTGTTCATTCTGGCCGAACCGGACAGAGCAGGGCTAGACGGGCTCACCGCGCTCGTCACCACGGGTCGTCTTGGCGTGCACGTCGATCGGGTCCTGCCGTTGACGGACGCGGCCCGGGCGCACCAGATCGGCGAGGCCGGCCACACCACCGGCAAGATCGTTCTTACGCCCTGAGCGACTGGCCGAACCTCTCGATCGCCAAGCCCGCAACCCCCTGACCGCACGCCAGCTCGCCGACGTGGCCGGCGTGCGCTCCCCTACGCCGCGCGGGTTCGTGGCCGCGCGGCCACAGGTGAGGCTTGAGCCCAAACGCCAGCCAGATCCGCGACACGGCCGTCTGGTTGAGCCCAGTCGCCTTCGCCATCGACCGGGTCGACCAATGGCTGTCCCGATCGGGCGGCGCCTCCTCAAGGGTCTTGACGATGACAGCCTCGACCTGCACGTCGGTGATCTTCCGTGGCGCGCCCGGACGCGGTTCGTCGCGCAGCCCGTCCACCCGGTCGGCCACGAACCGCTTGCGCCACTTGCCAACCGTCGGCAGCGATACACCAAGCCGACGCGACACCTCACTGTTGGACAAGCCTTCCGCACACGCGAGCACCACCCGCGCACGCACCGCCAACGCCTGCGCCGTCCTCGGCCGTCGAGCTAGTGTCCTGAGTCGTTATTTCGCCGGCAGATAGTAGGCTCTCGGGGTGGCTGGTCGTCCGCGTGGTGTGGTGGAACTGACTGATGACGAGCGCGCGTGCCTGACCCGGTGGGTGCGGCGGGGCAAGTCGTCGCAGGCGTTGGCGTTGCGATCGAAGATCGTGTTGTTGTGCGCCGATGGCCTCGTGAACACCCACGTCGCGCAGCGACTTGGGGTGTCGCGGGACATGGTGGGCAAGTGGCGCAGCCGTTTCCTGGCGCGCCGGTTGGAAGGGCTGGTCGACGAGCCGCGGCCCGGGGCGCCCCGTCGGATCACCGACGACCGGGTCGAGGCGGTGATCGTCAAGACCCTCGAACAGCAGCCGGCCAATCAGGACAGCCATTGGTCGACCCGGTCAATGGCGCGCGAGACCGGGCTGTCGCAGACCGCGGTGTCGCGAATCTGGCGGGCATTCGGTCTCAAGCCGCATCTGGTGGACACCTGGAAGCTGTCGGCCGACCCGATGTTCGTGGAGAAGGTCCGTGACGTGGTGGGCCTGTACCTGGATCCGCCGGTCAAGGCCATGGTGCTGTGCGTCGATGAGAAGTCGCAGATGCAGGCCCTGGAGCGGACCCGGCCGATGCTGCCGATGATGCCCACCGTCCCGGCCCGGCAGACCCATGACTACGTCCGTCACGGCGTGGCCAGCCTGTTCGCCGCGTTCGATCCGGCCACCGGCAAGGTCATCGGGCAACTGCACCGCCGGCACCGCCATCAGGAGTTCCTGAAGTTCCTGAAGGTCATCGACGCCAACACTCCCGCCGACGTGGATCTGCACCTGGTGCTGGACAACTACGCCACCCACAAGACCCCGGCCGTGCAACGCTGGCTGGCCGCGCATCCCCGCTTCCACCTGCACTTCACCCCGACATCAGCGTCGTGGCTCAACCTCGTGGAGCGCTGGTTCGCCGAGCTGACCAACCGCAAACTCCGCCGGTCCAGCCACCGCAGCCTCGCCGACCTCGAAGCCGACGTACGGACCTGGATCGAGGCATGGAACACCGACCCGAGACCGTTCGTCTGGACCAGGACCGCAGACGAAATCCTGAACAGCCTCGCCGCATACTGCGGCCGAATTAACGACTCAGGACACTAGCCCCTGCAACGCCTCCCGCTCCTCGACGGTCAGCTCCAGCGGCGCCAGCTTCGGCAAATCCTCTTCAGGACCTAAGGGCCTGAAGAGGATTAACGCGCTGATTTTATCTCTAGTTGGGGCGGGGTATCGGCGAGGAAGGTGATGAGGTCTGCTGGCGTGGGGAGCCGGGCCGTTGATGGTGTGATGGCGTGTCCGTGCTGTTGCCGGAGTGGACGAGTCTGCGCAACGGCGATGGTGATCGTTTTTCGGTCGACGTTGAACAGCTCGGCCAGGACTGCTTGTGTGCACAGTTTGCGCAGGTAGAGCACGGTGGCCAGGACTCGGTCGGCGTCGGTGAGCTTTATCGGGGGCCCCGCCCCGGGGGCGCGGCGGCGTTCGATACCACGGCGTGCTCGTCGGGTCTGCTCACGCTGCTGGGCTTGGGATTCGGTCATCTCGGCGGCCAGTTCGTCGAGTTGGTGGCGGGGCATGCCGGTCAGTTCCGGGTGGGACAGCAGGTCCTTGTCCAGGGCGTGTTCGCGGCTTCGGTGGCCTTCGCTGTGCCGGGCGGGGGGCGGGGGCTGCTCGTGGTGGGGGTGCAGGGTGTAGTTCCAGTCGCCGTGGATGCGGTGCCGTCTCATCGGCAGGGCGGTGATCTGCGCGTCGTTGATCTGGGTGCCGGTCGGGTAGGTGCCGGTGTCGAGTTCGGCATGCACGGACAGGCCGGTGCGGGTGGTGGTGGCCGCGATCGACTGGACGATGATGTCGTGGCTGGTCAGCGGCCTGCCGCGCCAGTTCATCGTGATGTGGGAGAACAGCCGGTGCTCGATTTTGTTCCATTTCGAGGTTCCCGGCGGCAGATGACACACCGTGATCTGGAGGCCGGTCTCGGCGGCCAGGGCCGCGAGTTCGGTCTTCCAAGCACGGGTGCGGTAACCGTTGGAGCCGCCCGCGTCGGCGGTGATCAGCAGCCGGCGGGCGTGCGGATAGTCGCCTGCGCCGCGGGCGGACCACCAACGGCGGATCGAGGCGACCGCGAACGCGGCAGTGTCGTGATCGCAGCCAACGTTGACCCAACCGGTGTCCGCGGTCACGTCGTAAATGCCGTACGGAAGGGCCCTACCGACTTCCCGGTCGACGAAGTCGTGCGTCTGGACCTGGACAGGTTCACCGGCCGGCTGCCACTCCCGCCCGCCGTTCTTGTAGAGCCCGACGAGTTCCTTCTTCTTGGTGTCGACGCTGACCACCGGGTCCCCGGCGGCCTGATGGTCCTTGACCTGCTCGTTGAGATAGCGGAACTGTGCGTCGCGGTCCGGATGCTGCTTGCCCTCGATCGTCTTGGCGTTGGCCTGCAGACTGAAACCCTCACCACGCAACACGTCAGCCACCGTGTCAGCCGAGATCCGCCACCCCTGCCGGGTCAACTCCTCGGCCAGCTTGCGGGTCGACTTCGTCGTCCACCGCAGCGGCGACATCGGATCACCACGCATGTCCGGCTCGACCAACGCCAACAACGCGATCCGCAACCCCGGATCAAGATCGACCAGCCGTTTACGGCCCCCGCCCACCCGGCGGGTCCTCCCCAACGGCCCCTCGCCAGCATCCAGATCGGACACCCCGCGCGACACCGTACTCTCCGCAACCCCAGCAGCCCGGGCTACCAGCCTGATACCCCCATGGCCCAGAACCCGAGCCTCGGCACCCATCAACAGACGACGCTGCCGCTCATCCAGATGCGGTAACAACACCTGGAACTTCGCGGCCAACACGTCCTGCGCCCCTTCCACGATGCCCATACCACATCACAGACCACCAGGACGCGAATCCGCTACTTATTATCCTGCGAGCCCTTAGAGCCTGGTAAATAAGGGTTTCAGGCGTCGGTAGGGTCGGACGCAGATCGATGATCGCTGTGGGCGGCGTGGTGGCGTGACACGGGGAAGGGCCTTCGGTACGAGCAAAGGTGACTAAACCAGCAGCTCGAGTTCCGAAGGCCCAACCCTGTCTGTATACCTTGTCACCGGGACCGCTACGGCATCGACCCCGGCCATCCTCGCCGATCACCTCCCGACCAGCAGGCCACGGCACTATCCGTCGGACACCAGCGACGCTGAATGGGCGATCCTCGCTCCGTATGTGCCGGCCGGCAACGGGCGGGGACGTCCGATCATCTATCCCCGTCGCGACGTCGTGGACGCGATCCGCTACCTCGACCGCACCGGATGCCAGTGGGACGCCCTGCCGGCCGACTTCCCGCACCCGAAACTCGTCTACCACTACTTCAAGACCTGGACCGCCGACGGAACGTTGAACCGCATACACAACAGCCTGCGCGAACAGGTCCGCGAGCACGTCGAAGGCCGTAACCGGCAACCGACCGCCGGGCTGGTCGACTCCCAGTCGCTGCGCGGCGCGGAGACCGTCGGGCGCCCCAGCCGCGGCTACGACGCGGGCAAAAAGATCAACGGCCGCAAACGGCATGTCGCCGTCGACACCTGCGGCCTGCTCCTCGCGATCCTGATCACCGGCGCGAACGTCCAGGACCGCGACGCCGCCCGGCCCCTGCTCTGGGCACTACACACGTGCTTCCCCGGCATCCGGCTGATCTGGGCCGACACCGGCTACACCGGCAAACTCGTCGGCTGGGCCGCCGAGCAACTTCGACTCACCCTGCAGATCGTGGCCAAGCTGGCCGGGCAGACGACCTTCGTCGTGCTGCACCGCAGGTGGGCGGTCGAGCGTACGTTCTCCTGGATCAACCGCTGCCGACGCACCGTCCGCGACTACGAACGGCTACCCGCCCACCACGCCGCAATGGTCCAATGGGCCATGATCATCGTCATGACCCGCCGCCTCGCCCGCCACCAACACACCTGAAACCCTTATTTACCAGGCTCTTACGACCTCGTGCGCAATAGGACGGTCGGTGGCGCCGGTTTGGCGTAGGTGATGATCTTCGGGTGTCGATCCGGTGGGCTCGTCGTGTGTTCA
>NZ_JBEYSU010000088.1:0-5879 GCF_040704235.1 Micromonospora sp. NPDC047707 | reverse complement strand
CACCAACATCGCCGCCGCGAACCGGCATCACGCCCGCGACAGCACCCGCCCGCTGGCACTACTCGGCATCACCTGACGACTTTGCCGGGGCCCTGGTGCCTGCATCCGTTCAGGCACGCCGATCAACCCACCATTGCGCGCGACCTCTAGCTAGTGCCAATCGAATGATTCTAAGACGTCAACGATCATGATGGGCTCTTGCCGTATGGCAGCGGAAAGCGACAGGGCTACATCGATGGTGTCACCGTAGTCGCCACAAATAAGGCTCAGAGGGTCCGCGGGCATCGACGAATTCGAAAGCTGCCCCGCGCGAGCCCGGCTCAACCATCGTGGCTCCCGTGCGGCCCAGACCTTTGGTAGTCGTTGGAATTGTAGAATGGGCGTGAGGGTTGGATCTTGGTCTCCTTCTCTCGGCACCTCCCTGCCGCGTGTTGAAACGAGGCTCCGCGGCCACTCGGCGATTAGGCTACCGTTGTAGACCACGGCCAGTTTTTCCAGCAACGATAAAGCCGAATATCCCCTCGGTATGGCGTCGCTCAGGTGACGTTCGTCGGATTCGTCGTGGCCGACTACAGCGGGGTAGGCTCGGGTGTACCCGGAGGAGTACCACATCCGCTGTGTGCGTCTGTCGGTCAAATCAAACGGGTCGAGCCCGCCTGCTGGCCAATCCACCCGGAGTGGCGTTGCTTCCAGTGCCGGCAACGATTCAACGACCCAAGCGTGGTCGACGGGGTGCGCCATCATCCGTAAATCATCCGTTAGAGTACTGGGAGTTTTGCGGTCGAGGCAGCCTGCCATGGAGGCGTCGCCGTCGGCAAGGCCCTGCAGGCTGAAGCCCTCGGCGCGAAGCAGATGGGCCACCGTGTCCGGCGAGATCCGCCACCCCTGGCGGGTCAGTTCATCGGCCAGTCTGCGGGTTGACTTGGTCGTCCACCGCAGCGGCGACATCGGATCACCGCGCACGTCCGGCTCGACCAACGCCATCAGTGCCGGCAGAAGACCCGAATCAAGATCGACCAGCCGCTTACGGCCACCACCCTCACGGCGAGCCCGGCCCAGCGGGGTCTCGCCGGCCTCCAACTCACTCACCCCACGCGAGACGGTGCCCTCCGCCACGCCTGCCGCCCTGGCTACCCGCCGGATCCCGCCATGGCCCAACACCCGCGCTTCAGCCCCCAACAGCAGGCGGCGTTGCCGCTCATCCAGATGCGGCAACAGCGTCTGAAGCTTGGCCACCAGACCCTCATCGACTTGATCCATGCGCCTATATCACATGAAAGACCGCCGATGCGGGAACCCGCAAGTTATTCCTCGGCAAGCCCTTAGCTCGTCAGGTTGTTGCCGAGTGATGGGGTTGTCGAGGTGGCTGTTGGGGGCTCTTCCGCTGAGCCCACCGCATGCAGGAGCCGGCGGGCCTGGGTCTCCAAGCGGGGTCGGTCCACGGGCTCGTCGACCAACTCCGCACCGGTCTGAAAACCGAATCGGGTGCCGACGATGAAGCCAATGGATGCGATGGTCAGCGTCTCGGGGCCGCCGTCCCTCTCCCGGTCTAGGGTGACGTCGAGGTCGGTGGTCGTTTCCCAGCGTGTGATGGCGCCGTGGCTGTTCTGCCCATTGATCGTCCCATCCAGGGAATCCTTGACCAGTTCAAAGACCTCCTCGTAGCGCCGGTCGCCGCGCGGCCGGAGGAGCGCGTGCGCGAAGGCCTCGACCGCCTTCGCGCCGCCGGCGACCGGATGGCGGCCGTGGAAGAACGCATCCAGCCACCAGCCGTCGCCGTCCTGGCCCAGCGCGAGCCAGACGTCGGTCTCGAAGTAGTTGCGGTCCCTCCATGCGTAACGGAAAACCTCACCCACTGGCCAGCTTCCTCTCACGATCTTGGGTGGGACATGGGCAGGCGGATCGGTGCTAGCGCTAGCACGGCGACCTGCTAGCGCTAGCACCTCAACCTCAGTCCTATCAAGGCACCAGCAGCTAGCAGCTCTAGCGGTGGGCACGGCCTGGCGGCCAATCGGGGCCGTGCCAGGCGCTGTGCCCCTCGCCACGGTAGGACGTGCCCGGCCGACGTCCAACGGTTTCGCGATCGCGGTCGCGGGCCGCGCGCAATGGTGGTGTCTGGATCGGCAGCGGGCCTCAGCACGCACCGGCGTCCATGCTCGCGGAGCCGACACAAAGGCATCAAGGTGAACGAACTTCCATACAGACGACAGGTGCGAGCCGCGACTGGCTCCACGTGATCCAGCAACCCCGCCGGATGAGCACCACCGACCGTCCTATTGCACAAGGTCGTAAGCTGGGCCAATGTCGAATCGGTTCTATCGAATTGCGGGTGTATTGGTCGGAGTCGGAATGATCCTGCTCGGCTTGTACAACACCACGGCTGACGAGGTCACGTGCGGCGGGCGCGTACTCGAACAAGGCGGAAGGTGCACGACGATTCATAAGGGAGGTGGCTCCACCGAGCGGACCTACGACCAGCAGAAATCCTTGAACAAACGGAAGGGCATCATCGTCCTGCTCGTCGGAGCGGGTCTGGGAGTCGGCAGCTTCGTGGCGTTCCGCGGACCTCGACAGGGCCGTTGAGGCTGGGCGCAGCTACTGTAGCCGCTAATCGTTGCTTCTTCGCTGGAAGCTACGGCCGGGCCCAGTGCGCGATCCGTCAGCCGCGACCACCGGCGCGGCGAGCCTTTTGACTTCCGGCCGCTCGCGGCCCTTCCGTCAGGGTTCACCCGCCGTTCACCACCACGCACCCGGCGAGCAGCTACGCCCGGGCTCGCACGGTGGCTCACAGGGCGGGTCAGCGCCTGTTTGACAGACCGGCCGGCCGCGCCACGGAAGCCAGACTCCCCTCCGGTGGAGGGGAGTCTCTCCTCTCGTCCCCTGAGCGCGTGGGCCCTGAACCTGGCGGACCGGGTGCTGCTGGTGGCCTGGTACTTGCGTACCAACCTGACGATGCGCCAGATCGGCCTGCTGTTCGGCGTCTCGCGCTCCGCCGCCCACCGGGTCATCGACACCCTCGCACCGCTGTTGGCCCTCGCACCTGTGCGCCGGCGGCCAGTCGCTCAGGTCGCCATCGTCGACGGCACCCTGATACCGACTCGGGACCATCGCCTGGCCGTGCCGAGCAAGAACCGGTACTCGACGAACCTGCAGGTCGCGATCGACGCCAGCACCCGCCTGGTCATCGCCGTCGGCGACCCGCAACCCGGCAACCGCAACGACCATCGTCTACCGCACCTCAGGGATCGACCAGAAGCCGAACGGACGGCCGGTCATGGCCGACAGCGGCTACCACGGCAACCCCGAAGTGATCATCCCGTACCGCAAGCCCTTCGACGGCACGGAGCTACCCGACTGGAAAGCCGACCTGAACAGGCACCCGGGTTCCACAGATCAGGTGGCTGGCTAGTCCGCGAAATCGCGATTGAGCTGGGGAAACGTGGGTTGGCCCGGTGGCAGGGCGTGTCACTAGGCCGGGGTGTTCGTGCTGGTCAGGAGGTTGCGGGGGTGGCCTCGAAGACACGGCGGGGCTCGGGCAGGCCGAGGGCGGTGAGGATCTTCTTCTGGCCGGTGGTGAGTTCGGTTCGCTGGCGGAAGGAGCCGGCGGGGCCGGTGAAGGTGCCCAGGTGAAGGCGTTGGAGGTCGTCGCGGACGGCGGGCCAGGTCTGTCCGGTGCGGGTCTCGGTGATGCGGATGAGCAGCAGGGCGAGCCAGCAGAGCAGGACGTGGGCGCGGATGCGGTCCTCGGCGCGGTGGTAGACCGGCCGCAGGTCGATGATCGATTTCATGTCCCGCCAGCCGCGTTCGACCTCGGGGAGTTGCTTGTAGCCCAAGGCGATGTCCTCGGCCGACAGTTTCGGGTCTGAGCAGCGCAGCAGGAACTTGCCGTCCAGGTTGGCCTCGGCTTCGACGGCCTTGCGGTCGATGCGCAGCAGCCCGCCGGGGGTGGTGCGCAGGTAGCGTTTCAGGCCGGGCTTGGTGGAGATGACGCCGCGTAACTCGGCGCGCTTGTCCCGGCCGAGCTTGTCGGAGCCGTCGATCATCTCTTCAAGGATCGCGACCATGCGGGCCCTGATCGCGGCGTCGCGGACGGCGGCCTCGGGATTGAAGCAGATCACGAACCGGTCGTCGGCCAGGTCACCGGACAGTCGCACTTCCTTGACCTGCAGGTTGTCCGCGACGTGTCGGTAGCGGCCCTGCCGCGACAGCGCGGCGTCGGCCTCGGGCGTGCCGCCGCGCAGCTTCTCACCGAGGATGTAGCGCCCGCCGGCCTTCTGCAGGTAGCGCCGGTTCTGCTCGGAGGTGAAACCACGGTCGGCGACCCACACGATCCGCGACAGCGACCAGTCCCGCATGTCGTCCTTGATTTTTCGTATCAGGGCGCTGTCTGACGTGTTCCCAGGCCAGGCCCAACATCTGACCGGAATGCCGGTGCGGGTGACGGCCATCCCGACCACGATCTGCGGCAGGTCGCCCCGGGAGTCCTTCGACTTGCCCCAGGTCCGCAACCCGGTCTCCTTCACCGCCGGGTCGCCGTCGCCGACCCGCATACCCCGCTCGTCGCGGGCCACCGGCTCGTCGGCGTCGGCGGTCTCGAAGTAGGTGGAGGTGGTGTCGAAGAACAGCAGGTCCACCTCCAGGTTCAGCAGGTCGGCGGTGTTGTCGAACACAATCCGTCCCAGCTCCGGCTCGGCGTTGATCAGCCAGTCCATCGCCCGGTAGCAGGACTCGTCGACCACGGGCAGGTCCAGACCGTCGATCACGACGTCGTGGGCGATCCAGCGGGTCGCGGCCAGCTTGGACGACGGAGCCAGTGCGCGGTTGGCCACCAGCGCGAACAGAATCCGCTCAACCCGCCGCTCCATCCGCGTGTCGGCCAGCAGCCGCCGCATCGCCGCGTCGATCCCCAGAGCGCGCCACAGTCCGTCCAGCGCGCACGCCCCGCCCAACATCCGGGAGTCGGTGAACCACAGGTCCGCCGAACTGGTCGACGCCAGCGCCTCGCCCGGCCCCAACAGCCGGCACAGCGCCGCGACCAGCCGCCGGATCCCCGCGACGTCGAGCTGGTCCTCCCGGCCGAAGGAGTACAGCACCTTCGTCCGCGACACCCTCGCCACCGGATCCCACTCGTTGTGGGCCAACTGCAGATAGCCCACCGTCTGACCGTCCGCCACCCGCCGGGTCGAACGCCTTCACCCACACGATCAGTGACCCAGCGATCAAGCCACTAGAGCGTGTTTCACAAGTTGCGGCGCTGCCTACGATCTCCGGTTGGAGAGTTTCAGACTGAGCGGTGATGTTGCCCAGCCGACGGCGGGCTGCCGCCGACAGGTCCTCGGCCCAGGCAAGGCGTTGTTCGCCAGCTCCCTCGGCGGTGGCGGCGCGCATCTCGGTCAGGGTGAGTATCGCCTCGTCAGCGCCAAGGTCGCAGGCGCGCAGCAGCGCGTAGGTGAACATGCCGGTGCGATGTATGCCGGCGGAGCAGTGTATGACCACCTTGGCGCCGTTGCGGATGAGGTCGGCCAGCGTCGTCAGAGCCGCAACGATCTCGTGGTGGCGTGGGGGCGGTGGTTGTTGGCCGTTGGCGAGTTCGACCCAAATCCATTCCAGCCCCGCCGCTTTGGCCGCGGATCCCATCGCAAGGGCACCCTCACGTCTGGATAGCAGTGTGACCAGGTGTGTTGCGCCCGCAGATCTCATTACCGGCAGTAGTTTGACCTTCGGCCGGTGCGTGACTGCAACGGCGCCCGCACCGATGCTGACGAATTCGATGGCCGACGCCTGCAGGGCCCCGGCAAAGTCGTCAGGTGATGCCGAGTAGTGCCAGCGGGCGGGTGCTGTCGCGGGCGTGATGCCGGTTCGCGGCGGCGATGTTGGTG
>NZ_JBEYSU010000087.1:0-5923 GCF_040704235.1 Micromonospora sp. NPDC047707 | reverse complement strand
TCGACAACGCCTCCCACTCGGCGTCGGACAACTCGTAGCGACGACCCACGCGCTACATCATCCGACACCAAGATCCTTTGAAGACACTACCTAGCAGCCTTCCCGGACGCCAACGTCGACCCGGCCACCGGCAAGCGGGACGCGAATCTCCAGATGGCCTTCTCCGGCCTGTACCTGCCGACCGCCCCGCAGGAGGGCCCGTACGTACGGTCGGACTACCCGGCCGAGCGGAACCCGGTGCTGAACCTGGTGGCCTACCGGGGCAACCTGGGCCTCGACGCGGGCATCTCCCGCCGAATCCACCAGCTCGATGAGCGACAAATCCGCACCGGAAAGATCAAGCAGATCGGCGCCACAGTGCTGAAGAAGGGTGAGGCATGGACGCTGGACGACGCCACGAAGGTCGAGTTCCTCGGCACCGAGCCGTACATCGTCCTGGCGGTCCGGTACGACCCTGGCTCGGCACTGCTACTCATCAACTCCGGTTTCGTGCTGGTCGGACTGATGGCCTCACTCTTCAGTCGCCGTCGCCGGGTCTTCTTCCGGGTCGGTGTGGCCGATCCTGTGGGTGGGTCTCAGACGACTGGTAGCAGCCTTATGGAAGCGGGTGGGTTGCCGCGCAACGATGATCTCAGGTTCGCCGACGAGTTCGCGTCTCTAGTCGCCGCCGTCAGCGGTGCAGGGAAGCGAGGCAAGCACGCCGACGCCGGTCGCGAGGACGACCGGAGCGAAGCGCGACAAGAATGCGATTGGTGCCCGGGGTCTCCGTGCCCATGAGACGAGCGGCGCCAGCCTGGCCAAGCTTCAAGTCAGGAAGGGCAGGCCAAGCGATCGGCTTGGATCGGCGATCTTCTCCATCTCGCGTCGCTCGGGCCGCGTGAAGTGCCTCGGCCGGCCGCCCTTGTATTTCGGGTATAGCGCCTCGAAACCGTCGGCATTGAAGTCGTGGATCACATCGCGGATGCGATCCGGGCTGGTCAACGTCGCCTCGGCGATCCTCGCCACGGCAGTGTCCATCCGCTGACTTGGGACACGGACACGTCGGGGCCTCCGTCGTCGGCGTAGGCGTCAAGCTCGGCTCTTAGAGGGCGTCTGATTTACGTAGTTTGCGGATGGTGCGTGTTTAGGTGTCGCGCCGGGTTGGGGTGGTTTGTGGGTGAGTCGTTTGGCGAGGTTGTCGATCATCGCGATGCGCGATCATGCTGATGGAGTTTGTCGGGTAGGGGGACTGTCCGGTAGTCGGTGTAACCGGTCCGGCACGGTTAGTTGGTGGTGCTGGGGGTGATGCGGCCTTCGATGGTGATCGCGAAGGCGTTGAGCGCGGGTTTCCAGCGCACCGCCCACTTGGCTCGGCCCCGTCCGGTCGGGTCGATCGAGCGGGTAACCAGGTAGAGGCACTTGAGGGCGGCTTGTTCGGTCGGGAAGTGCCCGCGAGCGCGCACCGCGCGGCGGTAGCGGGCGTTGAGGGACTCGATGGCGTTGGTGGAACAGATGATCCGGCGGATCTGCACGTCGTAGTCGAGGAACGGGATGAACTCCGACCAGGCTGTCGGCCTGGACGACTACCAGGTACGTGACTGGCGGGCATGGCACGCCCATATCACCCTCGCCATGGCCACCCACGCCTGGCTCGCCGCAGCGAAAACCCTTGCCGCAAAAGGGAAACCGACCGTGGTGAGGCCATGATGATCGGCTACACGCTACCGGAGATCCGCCGACTCACGGTGTCCCTGATCCTCACCGTTCCGCTCTGCCTCGCACGCATCTGGGCCTGGTCACACTGGTGCCGCCGACGCCAACACCAAGCCCGCACCAGCCACTACCGCCACCGCGGCTACCCGCCATAACTGCCGCTGCAGTATCAACCACCCGACACTCCAAGCAACGACGTTGGTCTGCCCGTTTCCGGGCAGACCATCGTCGTTTCCTCGCCCTTACGCGGGAGGCAAAGGTGCGGGATCGAACTAAGACAGAACCGCGCGTATAATCACGTCACCGCTTCCGGCCACGGCCTTACCGTCAGCAAGTACCTTAATCCGCCCGAAAAGTACGCGTCCTGCCTCGGGTGCCACGCCTGCGGTTACCACGCCTTGGGCCGTCCAGGCTGCACCGGTCGGCCGGGACGCGTCGGAATCTTCCACCGTCAGCGACCCAAAGACCGGGTTGGTAACAACATCCAGTAGGTCGAAGGTGGTGCTTTCCTGCGAGAGGTCGTACCCGTGCACTTGGACGACCCACTTACCGGCAGCCGGAGATTCAATTATCACCTCTTCGGACATTGCCCCCTCGACGAGCGGGTTGCCGACCACTTCACAGGCGCCACTCGTGCAGTCGAAAACCGCAAGATCAAGGTCAGATGCAATGTCGGCCCTCGCGTTTGAAAGGCGTGCTCGGATTTCGGTGGAGCCTGCGGGAACCGAAACTTCAAATTCCCGTCGCTCATTCTCTCGAATGATCCCCGTCGTCATCCGAGCGCTGCCCAACGAGCCGCCGACAGCTTTGCCCAAGAACGGCGACGCCTTGTTAACTAGGGCCCACTCCCGGTGGATTCCTATCCCCTTGACCGCTTCCTCGATGACGTCCAGTTCGGGGTTGACGGCAATGCCGAGCGCGGTGACCGTTAGCTTGTACGGAGCGAGTATCGCGTCGGACGAGCGGCGCGCATCAACCGTTATTTCCCAGACTCCTGGGGTGGGACTGTTCAGCGTCCGGCTGGTGGGCGAACCTCCGCAGAATGCAGCTGCAGGTGGGTTGTAGCAGTACGAGCTGTTCGGCGTGAATGGTTCACCAGTAACGCCGTACGGGTGGAAGGTCAGGAAGCGGATCTGACCGGCACCGGGGGCGGTGCCGCCACCGTCGAGTTCAACCTTCAGGGCCTTGATATTGGGCGTGACCCGGAAGTAGTAGCTGTCCAGCCGGCCTCGGCCGACCTTGCCCTCTTGGCTGATGGTGAATCGGTTCACACCAAAGTCCTCAGCCGCGATTACCGTGTTTAGCGTTTGGTACTCGAATCCGACAGTTGTTGGATCATTCAGTCTGAGAATCGCGGAGTGAATTCCGGCCCGCGAGGGCCGCACCGTTACCGGAACTGTAACCGGGATGGCCTTCGCGAGAGTTATGGATGTCGCTGATTCGAAGGTCCCGTCGTTGTTCAACCACGACAGTTGGTACGCGACGGGCTCGTCCGGCCCTGAGTAGCGGGTGAATTTGTATTCGCGGACGTACTGGTCACCGGCGCGGACGCCCTCCCGATCGAAGATGCCGACGCCAATCCCCGGGGTGGGTAGGTGATCGGAAAGCGCGGTGCGGACCGGGACGGAGGACCTGATGTCTGAGGCGTTCGGGTTATGGCTGAGAACCTTCCAGGCTTCGCCTACCTGGATGAGGCCGGCGCCTTGCGCGTGCGCCTGGTAATCGGCCAGGAATCGCGCCGAGGACAGAATCGCCTGCCGGAGCGCCGAGGGTTTGTGTCCGACACCCGTTGCCTTTGCGGCACTGAACAACAACGCGGTGGCACCAGCCGCCTGCGGCGCGGACATAGACGTACCGTTGAAGTGCGCATAGCCCGGCGGCAAGGCGTACAAACCAGCCGGTTGTTGCCATGTCGGCACTGCCGAGATCGCGGATCCCGGCGCGACGAAGTCCGGCTTGAAGCCACCGTCCTCGCGGGGGCCGTAGGCGGTGAAGCTGAGCAGGTTGTCCTCCGCGGGCATGTCGATGCCGTAGTTGCTCAGGAAGGTGGCCCTGGTGGCCGAGGCTCCAACGCTAAACACCTTGTCCGGCACTGACGTCTGAATCACGCTGTTCGTGCCGCTCGCCGAGTTGCCTGCGGATACAACGATTTGAACACCGTAAGTGTCGGTAATCCGGTTGAATATCTCCGCAATCGCGTCGGAACCGTCGTTGAGGCTCAGCCATGGCCCGAACGACATGTTAAGGACGTCAGCGTTCACAACCTGTGCCGAGTAGATGGCCGCCTCGATGACGCTGTGATCGCGACATTCCTCCCAGGTGCAAGTGCGGATTGAGGCGAGCTTCGCACCCGGCGCCGCACCGCTCATCGCCCCGCCGAACAATCCATTGCCGGCGGCAATCCCAGCCACATGTGTGCCGTGGCTGGAGGCTACGATACCGATGTTGACGGATTGGCTCTCCGGGTCGATCTGCACCACGAAGGGCACGGCTTCGCGGATCGGGGTTTCTGGATTGTCAGAACCGAAGGTTCCGACGTCATAGCGCACCTTGTACTCTTGCATTGGACGATCGTTGCTGAAATCCTTGTCCTGATTTCCATCTACCCACACCGTGCCGGTCGTCGGGTCCCACGCGACACCGATCTTTGCGGAGCTTCCTTCCGGATTGCCATCGCGGTTCACATCTCGGCGAAATTCAGCCGCCAACCTCGGATCGCGCTCGTCGAACACGCCAAATCGTAGGTTGCCCTGGGCTAATGGCGGCTGGTATTCCACAGGAATACCAGGCTCGGTCAGCACCCAGGTGGGATCGTCGTCGTTGTTCACACCGTTGGTAAATCCGCCGTCGGTGGTCACGATCCAATCGACGATTTTACGCTCGCCGGTAGTTGTCCGGGCAAGTGCTGGGTGATCTACGTCGATTCCCGTGTCCAAAATCGCGATCGTCGTGCCGCGGCCGTCCCAGGTGGGGTGGGCATCAACGAACTGCACAGCACCAGTATCACCAACGGGCAGGTAGGAGTTCACGCGAGGAGTAGTAGCGTTCGGAGGCTGTTGGGGAATTGGATTGGCGATACCAGCAGGTTCAATGTCATGCCTAATCCGCCCGTCAACGTCGAGAGCCTGAATACTGCTCAGTCCGACTAACTCGTCGACCTTATCCACATCAACTTCGGCTCGAATGTAGCCCAGATCGTTCGCCTGGCGCTTTACTTTAACACCAGCATCTGCCAACTGCTTTATGGCAAGCGCCGATTTGCCCGGCCGGGTTGCAAGCAGTACCTGTACCGTCGTCCGCCCACGCTGCTTCGCTTCCCTAAGCAACTCATGGTCGCGCTGACTCAAGCCTCGACTCGACTCAGACACTGATCGTGAATCATGATCCGGCCTGGCGGCGGCCACACCGCCGGGGACGATTGCCGAAGTGGCCATCGCCATAATGAGCGCGGTGACGCCCGCCACGCGCTTTGATGTCAGTTGCACTCGATACTCTCCTCTCGACGAAACTGCAGGGCAACGAGACTCGTCAGGCTTCCTAGAGTTTGTGCCCAGACCGACTCGCGACGACAAATGCGAAGTAAACGTCCAGGCCCGCCACATCGGCATCGCCCCAATCGGTCGCGCCAACCGGCTAACCATCCGATATCCGTGGCAAGGCCGCAGTTCGAGGTGGCTCACCAGACCCGCACGGCCCGGGTCTACTCCTTAAACCCCCCTTCACTGGCCGTATCGCGAATGGTTGCATTCTGTCAATGTGCGCTGTCACTTGACTGGACGCCCAGCGTCAATATGCCGACTCTCGGCGGCCCGATCAATGAGGTGGCCTCGTGGGGGCTGTGAATCTAACGGCACCTCTCTGCGTCATCCATAAGGAGCGGGGCCGGTCAAGTCTCGGGTTTTCACCTGCTGACGCTGATTTTCCGGTTCCGGCAATGGGTTCCTAGCAGGCGGGCGTGCGGTGCCGGGGTCAACGGCTGGGCCGTAGGCCACCCCGCAGGGGCCTGGCCTTGACGCCGACGCCGTGCGCGCCACGCTCGTGATGCCGGAAGGCGTTGTGGGTGGTCGCGTCACCACGGCACGTTGGGCAAGGTCGCCAACTGCCAGATCGGTGTGAGCGTGCACGCCGTCAGCGACGGCGCGTCATGCCCCCTCGACTGGCGGTTGTTCGTGCCCCAGGGCTGGGACGACACCGCCACCGAGGATCAAGATGCGGCGGAGAGGACCGCGGC
>NZ_JBEYSU010000086.1:0-6226 GCF_040704235.1 Micromonospora sp. NPDC047707 | reverse complement strand
TCGCCACCTGGACCGGCGCATGCCCCACCTGCCGACGCAAGATCAGAACCATCCGACGGAAACGACGACCACCAACCTAACAAAGCACTACTAGGCGGTGTCTTCAAAGGTTCACAACCGTTGCAGTAGCGCGGCGATGGTGACGGTGGCCCGGTACGACGTGGCTGTCTTGTCGTAGCGGGTCGCGATGCTGCGGCACTGCTTGAGCCGGTTGAAGCAGCGCTCGACGACGTTGCGGTGTTTGTGGAGCTGGGTGTTGAACATCGGTGGGCGGCCGCCGCGGTTGCCGCGCCGCCGGCGGTTGGTCTGCTGGTCGGCGCGTTCGGGGATGGTGTGCCCGATACCGCGTCGGCGTAGGTGGGACCGGAATGGCCTTGGAGCTGTAGCCCTTGTCGGCGATGACGTGGTCGGGGCGGACGCGAGGTCTGCCAGGACCTGAGCGCTCGACGCGGATCGCGGCCATGACGTGGGTGAAGAGGGTGCAGTCGTTGACGTTGCCCCCGGAGAGAACGAACGCCAGGGTCCGCCCGAGGCCGTCGCAGGCGAGGTGAATCTTGGTGGTCAGTCCACCTCGACTTCGACCGAGGGCGTGATCTTGTGGTTCGTCCGTTTCTCGGCGCCCCCTTTAGCGCCCGCGGCATGCTGGTGGGCTCGCACGATCGTGGAGTCGACCGACACCAGCCAGTCGATGTCCCCGGCCGCGTCCGCGTCGGCCTGAACCCCGGCGAGCATCCGCGCGAACGTCCCATCGAGGGCCACCTCCGGAAACGGGTATAGATCGACTGCCACGACCCGCACCGGGCAAGGCACATCCCGCCACGCCGCACCGGCCCGGATCTTCCACACGATCCCGTTGAGCACCCGCCGGTCATCGGCTCGCGGCCGACCACCCGTCACCACCGACGGCAGATACCTCGACAGGGCTTCCCACTCGACGTCAGACACTCGTAGCGACGACCCACGCGCTACATCATCCGACACCAAGATCCTTTGAAGACACTGCCTAGTGCGGCCGGTGCGGACCCATCGCTCGCAGCAGGTGACGGGGCCGAGCGAGCACAGCCTGGCGTGCCCGAACGTGTGAAGGCCAAGGGCGGCTACCTCGTGCTGCCGCGTCAACGTTTATCGCGTTGACTCGCCGCCCTGTGCCGGGGTCCGACTTCGGCACGCGGCCGTCCGAGCGAGGTAACGGGCGGCTGGTTCACGGTCGCCGGCTAGGTTGTTTGGTATCTGCTTAACGGCGACCACCTGGAGCCATAGCGTGCATCGTCGTCCCAGCCCTTTGGCTGCTGGTTGATGATGAGCAGACGCCGGACGAGGTCAACCGACTCAGGAGCGGTCCGTCCGGATCGCCATGGTCATCTTTGCATGATGATCGTTAGCGGGCCGGCGGCGCGGCACCTGCTTGGGGCTTGTAGCCGCGCCGGCGGAGCCATCAGGTGGTGCGACACCATGAGGAGCTACTCCCGCCGCTTTTCGCCTCAGTCACGGCGCGACGTGCCAGACGTGATTAGGGGCCAGCCGCACAGACCAAACCATGCTTCCGGCACCAAAGCCGACGGCAATTTAGGGAAAACTCCTTATTGAACGGTGGAAGGCTCGGCTGAAAGGATCAGGGCTCCACCCTAGCGGCTAGTCGCCCCGTTATAGCCGTGGGTAGTGGACCGGCGGCGCGGTGGTGCGCCTGAGAGGACCGCGCCGCCGGCACTCCTAGTCTGGGCGTTAGGGTGAGGACTGCTCCTCAGGGCATTCCCGGCGATGGTCAAGCCCGAGGAGTTAGGCCGGCGGCACAGCAGCGGAGATGCGGTTCGGGCTGTGCCGCCGGGTCAGCCCTAGCCCGGTTGGTTGTGTGACGGCACGGTCTAAGGGGGCTTGAGCGGCGACGACGAGGCGTCATGCACGTTCGTGCAGCATTGCCTGCACGAACGCTGGGGGCCCATAGCAGATCAGCAAGGTGCTGCCCTCCGCGTTCCCAGATCAGCCCGAGTTGCGGGTCCGTTCCAAGACCATCTACCAGGCCCTGCCATCGGCACGCTAATCCAGTGCGCCACCCGATACGTGATGCTGCTTCACCTGCCGACGGTCACAGCGCCGCCCAGGTCCGCGACGCACCATCAACGCGTTCGCCCACTGCCCGGCGACATCGCGCGCTCGCTGCCCCTGGGATCACGGTGGGGAAAATGCGCGCCGCCGAGAGGGGCGAATAGGAAAACGGGGCGTGCATGAAAGTTGGCCAGCAGGTTCGGCAGCAGCATCGTAGTGCCTAACGTCCGCACGTTGTAGCCCTCCGCCTCGTTACCGAGATCAGCGCGCTGAAGCCGCTGTTGAAATTGACCGCGAATACCAGCAGCCAACCAGGCCGACGACCGGCGCCAGGACCGAATTGGCGACGAACGTGACGAAGAGCAGCAGATGTCCGGCCACCGTCACGCCGGTGCCGAGAGGAATGTCACCGGCTGGCCCGGACGGTCGACGGCGACGGTCGAGCCGCTCGCTGCCAGCAGGCCCCCGACCTCAATCAGCGCCGGCATCACGAGCAGCGTGAATGGCCTTCGTAGCTCATCCCTGGACGATTTGCGGACTGAGGTTGCCGACGGCGTTGACGCCGGTCATCTGCGCGAAAAGCCCGAGCGCGACGACGATCAGCGTCACCGGGCGGTAGGGACTGCCCCCGGTACGGTTGACTCCTGCCTGTGAGGATGTGCTCCTCGCTGGAAGGATGTCGGCCATGCTGAAAGCGTTCCCGCCGCAGTTCCGCCGTGACGTGGTCGCGGTCGCGGTCGCGGTCGCGGTCGCCCGCAAGGGTGAGGCTCCGATCGCGCAGATTGCGAAGGACTTCGGGATCTCCGAGTCATGTCTGCATCGTTGGTTAAAGATCGCCGACGACGGGATCCGCCCTGGCACCACCAGCTCCGAGTCGGCGGAGCTGCGGGAACTGCGGCGACGCAACAAGCTGCTGGAGCAGGAGAACGAGATCCTGCGCAGGGCGCGGCGTCTTCGCCAAGGAGATCGCCGCAAAATGACGTACCCGCTGGTCGGTGACCTGGCCGCGGACGGGATCCCCGTCGCGGTGACCTGCCGGGTGCCGGGCTTCAGCAAGCAGGGCTACGCGTGGAAGCACAGCCCGGTCTCGCAGCGGGACTGGGACGATGCCCATCTGATCAACGCCGCCCTCGACATCAATGCCGATGACCCGGCGTTCGGGTACCGGTTCATCGCCGACGAGCTAACCGCCCATGGCATCGCCGCCGGCGCGAACCGGGTGGCCAGGCTCTGCCCACAGCAGCGGATCTGGTCGGTGTTCGCCAAGCGCAAGGGCCTGACCCGCCGGGCCGGACCACCGGTGCACGACGACCTGGTGCAACGCCAGTTCACCGCCGTGGCACCGAACCGGGTGTGGCTGACCGACATCACCGAACACCCCACCGCCGAGGGCAAGCTGTACCTGTGCGCGGTCATGTACTCCGGCCGGATCGTCGGCTACTCGATCGACTCCCGGATGAAGGCGTCCCTGGCCGTGGCGGCGCTGGACAATGCGGCACGGCTGCGCAGCCCGACCGGCACGATTGTGCACTCCGACCGGGGCCCAATTCCGGTCCCGGAAGTTCGTCAAGCCTTGCACCGCAACGGATTGGTCGGCTCGATGGGCCGCGTCGATGCCTGCGGTGACAACGCTGCGATGCAATCGTTCTTCGCGCTGCTGCAACGCAACGTCCTAGACCCGGCAACGCTGGCACACCCGCCACGAGCTACGCCAGGCAATCGTGACCTGGATAGAACGGACCTACCACGGCCGGCGCCGGCAACGACGCCCTCGGTCGGCTCACCTCGATCGAGTTTGAGACAATCAACAGGCCCGCACACGCAGCCTGAACCACTCAACCCCGCGAGTAAACCAAACCCGGGGCGGTCCCCACCATCATCAAAGACACGGAGACCTCTCTGCTGCCAACGCCTTGGACACAAAGAGGTGCCGTTAGCGAGACAGGGCAAGCTATCTCAAATGTCACCTAAGAGCCGTAGAAGTTCTGCGCCGGATCGAGTGCCGCCGACGGCGATGGCCAAGCGGATAGTGGCGTGGATGGCAACCATGCGGATTCGTCGGGCAGCGGTCCTTCTATGGCTCTTGGTGACGAAGCGGTGATCCGGGGTCCGGACCCAGAGGTTGACCTACGCCCAACCCAACCCTAGGAAAGTATGGGTATGACCATTTTGCTTGACGACGCCGCAGTCGCGGCCCGCTTACAGCCGGGTGACGCCGTTGCCGCGATGCGGGCCGCGCTAATTGCCGCACACCGTGGAGACCTTGTATCGCCGCCGCGTGTGCATGCCGGGGTCCTGACTTTCACCGCTGGCCGCTTGCCGGGCCGGTGGTACGGATATCGCTCCTATGACAAACACCTCGACGGCGAGCAAATTGTTGCCGTTCACAGGGAGCCGGCAGGTGATTTGGCCGGCTTGGCGGTGGGAACAGCACTCGGCGCTTACCGCACTGGCGCCCTCGGTGGAGTCGCAATCGACGTGCTCGCTCGTCCGGATGCAACCACGGTGGGCGTGATCGGTGCCGGACGGCAAGCCTGGACTCAGTTGTGGGCACTTTCGTGTGTGCGTCGAGTTTCGGATATAGCGATCTACAGCCGTAATCCGCAACGGGCCGCCTCGCTCGCTGACCGCGCACTAGCCGAATTGCGCTTACCGGCTCGCGGTGTCTCGACTGCTCGTGAAGCGGTCGATGCCCGAGACATTGTCGTCCTGGCGACGTCGTCCCCCACGCCTGTTCTCGACCCAGATTGGCTGGCCCCGGGGAGTGCCGTGACGACAGTCGGACCGAAACAAGTCAACCGAGCTGAGTTTGGGCCGAGCCTACCGGCAAGAGCCCAGCTAATCGTCACCGACTCCCTTGCGCAGCTGGGCTCGTATGATCCGCCTGCGTTACTTGCTAACGCCCCAGCAATCTCACTCGGCGCAGTCATCGTCAACGAACACGTCGGCCGAACAAGTGACGATGCCATTACGCTATATGCCTCCGTGGGTCTCGCAGGCACCGAACCTTACCTTCTGGCCCATTTACTAGCCATTTGAGTGTAAGTAGATTGGCATTCCACACGACTGCCAGCCGTCAAGGGCCACCGGCCTTCGACCTGGCACCGGAATGACTGTAGCTTTGCCAAGCCGCACCAGCCGGCGCACCTCGACGATCACGGCGAATCTCCGAGGCTGGTGGGCGAGGGCTCTGCCTGCTACAAACGCGCCGTGACGTCCGGTGAGCATCAAAGCAATTTCGAGATGCGGTTGGGGTCAAGCGAACATGAACGAGACAATCCGTTCGGAAGCGGGTGGGTGCACTCCCAGGTCTGTCGTTCGGTCCGGACAAGGTTGTAAGAGAAGACTGGTTGACATCGGAAATCTGATCGCAAGTGTGATCGCTGTGAACATCATCAACGGCATTGGCGATGACCGCGTCGGCTCGGGTTCGATCGTCGGTCATGTGGGGTGCCATTCGTCGCGGTAGCCGGGCCGGCTGGCGTACGGCAGGGCGAGTAGCGGAGGGTCTGGCACGGGGCGGCTTGGCGGTCTGTCCGGCAGTTGAGGCCGGTGAAGGGGCCGTCGATTGGCGGTGAGTGGAGGTTCGAGGATACGCCGCATGGCATCCACCTCGACGAGTATTCGATCGGCGCTGAAGCGGTCGAGGTAATCGACCACGTGGCGCACCGGCTGTGGATTTGATGCCCTGCGCGTTCCCAGCCGCTCAGTTCATCGAGTGCGTGCGCCATGCTCACGTCGGCGTCGTACTGAGCGTCTGGCCAGATGACCAGGTCGTTCACGCTTTGATTTTTGATCAGCCGACGGCGGTGGGCGCGGCTTCGCGATTCGCGGTTATAGAGCGATTCGGCGGCGGTGAGGTCGATCATGCGTCGAGGGCGTCTCCGGCGGCTGCGGTTTGGTTAGCCTTGCGGTGTCGCTTGCGCAGGTGTCGCCGTCCGGGGTGGGTAGTGGCGCCCCAGATGCCGTGGAGGCGTTGGGCGGGTTGGTCGAGTGCCCACGCCCGGCATGGGTTCAGGAGTGGGCAGGCGAAGCAGACTGAGACGAAACTCGGATCTTGGCCACGTGTGCGGCAGCGTCCCGGCGTAGCCGGGACACGGTGGTTTCCGGGCATGGTGGTGGGCTTGCCGCTGGTGGCGGGGTGCGGCAAGCTGGGGTGCTGGTGGGAAGAGTGACCACGTTG
>NZ_JBEYSU010000085.1:0-6313 GCF_040704235.1 Micromonospora sp. NPDC047707 | reverse complement strand
CAGCGCCCACTCGTCATCGGTCAACTCATGACGTCGCGACACGGGAATCTATCTACCGAACCCATCCCCGAAGATCCACAAGACACGCCCTAGACCAACTCCTTAGCGTTGACCGGTGCGCGACCTCCGGCCTGCCCGAACTCGAACGGCTGGCGAGCACCATCGAGACCTGGTGGCCGCAGATCCTCGCCTTCATCCGGACCGGGATCACCAACGCGGGTTCCGAGGGCACCAACCGCGTGATCAAGACCGTGGCCAGGAACGCGTACGGCTTCCGCAATCCTGAAAACCAACGGTTACGCACGCGCTGCGCCACCACACGAAAGTCGCGGGCACCTCCACCCCGCCTAACTTCGAAGAGCCCCGATAGCTGCGCAGCCCGTCCGGCCTTGGTGCGGGCCAGTCCGGTGAGCTGGTAGTTCAGCTGGGTGAAGATGCCGTCGCCTGTTCAGGCGGTGAAGTAGCCGTAGACGGTCTGCCACGGTGGGAAGTCGTGGGGCAGGTAGCGCCAGGCGATGCCGGTGCGGTTGACGTAGAGGATCGCGTTGAAGATTTTCCGCAGGTCGTGGGTGGCGGTTCGTCCGCCGACACCGGCGTCGGTGCGGGCCTGACGCCAGGCGGCAAGGCGTGGCGCGATCAGCGCCCAGCGGGCGTCGGACAGGTCGGAAGGGTAGGCGGGTCGCTCGGCCACACCAAATGTCTACTGTGGACCATCACGTGGATCGCGGTTGGGTCCGACGATTCCCGAACTTTGTGAACCAGACACGATCTACGGATCAAAGCAGGGCAACTCGCATCAGCATCAATCAGACGAACCTGGCCCCAGTGGTGATTATTCGACCCTGCCGACGCCTCGACGAACAGGCCCACGAAAGCGGCAATACATAGCCAGGATGATCAAAACGCCCAGTTAACTGACCTCCTCCAGCGCGGTCTGAATGAATCGGGTAATCGATGGCGATCGGCTGCCAGCTTCCCAGACAACCAGGGTTTGGTACGGCGCGGCGTCGAGCACTGGGCGGTATGTCACGTCGGGTCGGACGTTCACTGCGGCCAGCGAGGTGGGCACCAGTGCCACGGCCTGGCCGAGCGAGACCACGTCCAGCAGTTGGGCGAAGTCCCGCACGGCAGGGCCGTCGGTCGGGCGATTTGGATTTCCCAGCCAGTAGTCGCGGTCGACAACCCTCGGGTCGCTCCACCGGGGCGCCGGCTCGGCCAGCAGGTCCGCGGTGCTGAGGACCTCGCGCTTGGTTAGGTGGTGCCCTGTGGCGAGCGCGGCGACGCGTGGTTCGGTCGTCAAAAGCTCGATGTCGAGGTCGTGGCCGTCGACGCAGGCGGCGATGGCCAGGTCCGCGCGTCCGTTCCGAACCATGTCGGCCTGCTCACCAAATCCACTCACCACCACCCGGACCTCCGGTGCGTTTGGATCCGCCCGGAACCGCTCGCAGATCCGGAGCAACAATCGCGTGGCCACCCCTGGTTTGGCGGTAACCACGAGTCCGCGGTTGGGAAGGCCGGCATGCTGCGTCCGCCGTACGGCGGAGTCGAGGGCGCCGAGGACGGCCGCCGCCTCCGTGAGGAGAACTTCACCGGCCTGGGTCAGCGCCAGCCGGTGTCCGCTGCGATCGAAAAGGTCGACACCGAGCCGGCGCTCCAGTTGACGCATGGCCCGAGACAGCGGCGGCTGCGCGATGCCGAGTCGCTCGGCCGCCCGAGTGATGTTCAAGTCGTCGGCGACGGCGCAGAAGTAGCGCAATTCGCGGATCTCTGGCTTTGGCATACCGCCAGGGTATGGGTCCGTACCGAATCGGTCTTTCTGTTCTGGCTTCAGATCGGCTGGAGTGGTCGTATGAACGTGAACGAAGTAGCACTCGTCACTGGCGGCAACAAGGGCATCGGACGGGAGGTCGTCCGCCAGTTAGCTCGGCGGGGCTTCACCGTCTACCTCGGCGCTCGCGATCCGCAGCGTGGCCACTCAGCGGTCGAGGAGCTGACGGGCGGACCGGCAGCTGGAACCGACGCGGCGCGAACCGTCAACTCGCCGCGCCTTGGCGCCTCTTTCGGCGGAAGCCACAACCGGTTGGACATCCGGTTCGTACAGCTCGACGTCAGCGACGTGGCATCGGTAAAGGCCGCCATCAAAACGATCGAGACCGCGACCGGACGGCTGGACGTGCTGGTCAACAACGCCGGAATCATGGTGGACTGGGGTGTCCAACCCGCCGACATCACGGCCGCGCACCTGCGCGAAACGTACGAGGTCAACGTCTTCGGCGTCGTCACGGTGACATCGGCCTGTGTTCCGCTGCTCCGCCGCTCCCGCAACCCGCGGATCGTCAATATGTCCAGTGGGCTCGGGTCGCTCACCCTACTGAACGACTCGAAGAGCCCGCTCCCAGCTCAGGGCTTCCTCGCGTACAGCTCATCCAAAGCCGCGCTCAACGCCTTGACTTTGGTCTACGCCAATGCCCTGCGTGCCGACGGCATCAAGGTCAACGCCGCCAGCCCGGGCTTGGTACCCACCGACCAGAACGCTCCAGCAACCTTCCCCCGTGGCGACCGCACTACCGCCGATGGCGCGATCGTCCCAGTCTTACTCGCGACGATCTCCCCCGACGGCCCCACCGGCGTCTTCCTCGGGCCGAATTCCCTAGACGACGTGATCCCGTGGTGAGCCCAGAGGATCTGACCCGCGCGCCCGCGTGTGAGCGGCTCGCGAAACTCTGGAAACCGGGTGCCGTAACCGAACCCGAGTGTCCCTCGATAATCCCGGCGAGGGGTGCGCCTGCCGGTCGGAGGGGTCCGTTGGAGTGCCGGCGGGTAGCGCGGGACGGGCCGGCATCGCGGTGTGCGAGGTGTCCGCCCTCACCGGTGCGCGGGTGACGCCAGTACGGTGACGGCCATGGATACCGAGCAGCCGCAGTACGGGTACGGCAGGGGCGGGCGGCCATTGGGGTCGCCGCGGGACCGCGACGCCGAGGCGCTGCGGCGGGTGCTGCGCCGAGCCGGGTTGCGCGACGTCGACGAGCGGCATCCGGACGGCTTCGCGGTCGAGGGCGCCAACACCAGCCTGGACGGCCCGGAGCCGTTCAGCGTCGCCTACTGCGGCACCGCCGACCTGCCAGAGACGATGGCCCGCTACCGGACGGTCTTGGCGCAGGCCGGCTACCAGGTCGAGGTGGATCCGCTCGACGAGCACATCGTCCTGGTGCCGCGCCAGCCCACCCAGGCGGTTTCGCCCGAGCGGAGTCTGCTCCCGGTGGCGGCGGTGTGCGCGGTGGTGGCCACGGTGGCGCTGCTCGTCTCCTGGATCGGATCTGGTGCGGTGCGGCTGGCTGGCGGTGTCGGCTCGGCCGTGTTCGGTGTGCTGGCGGTGTTCCTGGCCGGCCTGTGGTACCGGCGACGAGCGCACCTGGACTGAGGACCGCGTTTTCACCAGCAGGTGAGGATTTCCGGGGCATATGTGAGGGTGCGTGGCCCGCGGGTCCTGTCGCCTCCCCCGGGTTCGTCGCGCGCGCGTTTTGCGGTTCGCACGTGCGAACCGGAGGCTGGTTATCGGGTGACTCGGGCTGAGGAAGGGCCTTTGCCGAGTCGCCAGTCCGACGGTTTGCGCGCGGCGAACGTCTCCCCACGCAGGATCCGGTCGCGTTCGCGGACCGCGTCGGCGCAGGCCACGTGCGCCCAACCTGAGGAGATCTTGCCGAGCCGCGTCCCGGCCGGGTAGCCACGTTCGCACTCTACGCAGGTGCCGGCGACGCTCGCCACGACGCCGTCAGCGTGCTTCGGCCGAGGTTGGGTGCCGCCGCTGCGGCGCTTCCCTGCAGTGGCGGCCGTCTTGCCCGTGCTCTTCTTCGGGCGCGGCTTGCGCGACGGCTCACTGGAGCCGGTGGCACCGAGCTGCTTGGGCAACTCACCGCTCGACGGGAGGTTGAGCGCCTGCCGGTACGCGGCGTCGGCGTCGGCCTGCCGCTTGGCGCGAGACTTCGTCACGCCCGCACCGTACGACGCCCCCACCCCGCGCCCTCGGCCGCCACGCCAGCGAGGCGGCGCGGCGTGTCCGCGGCCCACTCAAGGGGTTCACTGCCCGGATGGTGGGCCTTTTCCCGGAACTTGTGAACCTTCACGCCCGCGGCCGTGATCGGCGCTCTCCCGGTGGTGTCGCCGCAGGCCAGGGCATCCCTCGCGGGATTTCATTCTGAGATTCGACGCGCACTACTACCGTCGTTGGTGCCACCTGGCTTCCCGGTCGTGATCTGGACTCCCCTACCTCTGCGTGAGGGTGAGGGTCGCCCAGACCTTGCTGGCGCCGATCGGGTCGATCGCGCGCAGGTTCACGGGCACGCCGAGCACGACCAGGTGCGCGCGCTGGTGCCCGCTCGGGCCGGGCGAGATCAGGCCGCGCACCGCGCTCTCGCCCTGGTCGTCGCCGGCCCCGGCTTCCGGCACCCCGAGCAGCCTCGCGGCGACCTCGGCGGGAAAGGGACCGCCCTGCCACTCGATCTCCCAGGTCCGGCCGCCGTTGCCGGGCCACCAGTCGAGGTGGGAAGCGCCGTTGAGCGCGGCCGTCTCGCGCAGGGCGGACATGACCCGTCCCAGCACCTCGTAGTACCGCGCCGGGTTGTCCACCAGATGGTTCTGATCTGTCATGGCCTGCTCAACGATCCGCCCGCGGGGTCAGGTCCGCCCTGACCCTGGTTGATCCCGGCGGTGACCGTGTCGATCACCGGCTGATACGTACGGTCCGCCGCCGAGCTCCCCCACGGCCCGGGGAGAGTTTTCCGTCGCCTGGGCGTGGGGTCGACCGTTCGGTGACAGCTGAAAAACGCAGGCCAGCGCAACTGGGCGTGATGCTCCGCCGTGGTGTCGGATCTCCCAGACCCGTACGCCGGAAACTCCACCTCCCCGGCGGTCCCGCCCGGTCGAGGCCTTGGGGGTCACCCCCCTGTCCCGGGTACGGCGAGTGTGGAAACTCGTCAGCGCGTGAGCTGCCCTACCCGCGCGTTTCGCGGCCCCTGACCAGCAGAGATCCGACCCGCCCCTCCCCGCGCATCCTCAAAAACCTCTGGAAACTCGCGGCATAGCACGCTCTACCCCCGCCGCGGTCTGCTCCTCCCCGCGCCGACTTTCCGGACCCCCTACCCGGCCCCGTCCGCTGACCGCGCCGGGGTCCTGCCGGGCCGTTGGCGGCCGATCACCAACAACCGCGCACCCCCGACCCAACCCGGACCCTTCCCCGCGCTGGTTGGCATCACCGCCGTCGGTGATTGGCGGTACGCAGGGCGCACTGATGGGCCCCGTGCTTGGGTAGCTGTCCCAGCCCGCCAATTCCTTGATCTTGCTGTGGAAGGGTCCGGAAGCAGGCGAGCCGCCAGGAGTTCGCGGCTCCTGGCGGCTCGCGTTGGCTAGAACGGCGGTTCCTCGTCTTCGTGTCGGGTACCAGTGGAGCTGGCGGCGGTAGTCGGCCGCTTTACCGTGGTCGTCCACGGGTCGTCGGCCGGGCCTAACGACCGGCCCCGGGTCGAGCCGGCAGAGGAGGCAGTTGGTGACGTCGGCCGGGTGCGGGATGCGGTCGCCCACGGGTCATCCGCCGGACCGCCCTGGTTGCCCTGGCTACGCTGCATCTTCTTCACCTTGGCGGTGGCCCAAGTCAGTTCGGGGCCGCACGAGTCCACATCCAGCACCATGCGCGAGCGCTTCTCTGCCGCGTCCGTTTCCCACCGCTCAGTACGCAGGGTGCCGGTCACGATCACCCGGTTTCCCTGGGAGAGAGATTCGGAGATGTTCTCGGCCAGGCCACGCCAGGCGGTGCAGTCCAGGAAGGTCGGTTCACCGTCAACCCACGTGCCCGACTCCTTGTCGAGCTTGCGGGGGCTGTGCGCCACGGTGAACTTGACCACCGCCACGCCGGACGGGGTGAAGCGCAGCTCAGGGTCACGGGTCAAGTTCCCGACGATGGTGAAGGGCAAGTTGTTCACACGGATCTTCCTTGTGATCGGCTACGCGGCTGATCCGCACGGCCGGGACCGTAACGCGAACCACCGACAGCGTGACAAAGACCCGGACACGGGTTGCGTTACAGGCGCGGCCTGCAGGGACAATCAAGATCGTATAGGCGTCACAAACGAACGTTTCCGTACGCCAGTCCCTCGCCTGCCTAACCGCCCGTCGACCAAGATCAGAAAATTGGCGGGCTGGGACAGTTACCCAAGCGCGGGGCCTTCCATGTTCGTGGTGAACCGGCGCGCGTCTGCCGCGGCGCGCACGGCCGAGCCGACATCGAGGCGCCGCCACAGCCCGTCCAGCAGCCACACCG
>NZ_JBEYSU010000084.1:0-6815 GCF_040704235.1 Micromonospora sp. NPDC047707 | reverse complement strand
TAGAAGCGTCAGAACTCCTATCCTTCCAGCTCAAAGGGCATCTTCTATCTTTGGGCTCTCACCAACCCAATCCTCATCGGTGGATCGAGGCTCAGGGCACTAGCAGACGAATGCTCACGGCGCTGTGGGCCCTCGCTGACCCGCTGCTCGAACCTCGGACGTGTCCGCAAGGGTCACCAACGCCCATCGCTTACGTCCATCATGGCCCGGCGCGGAAGAGACCTGCGTAGCGAACACCCGGCGGCCGTCCGTGTCGGGCCGGCCGACACGCACTCTGCCTCCCATCTGGCCGCCTGACCAGCAAGCTGCGCCTGACTTGCGAGCAAGACCACAAGCCCCTCGCGATGTTGCTGACCGCCGAGCACCAAAGCGACAGGCGCGGTTTCAGCCCGGTCCTGGCCACCTTCCCCGTCCCTGCTTCGCCACTGCACACCCACCAACGCCATGCAGGTCAGTCGTCGCGGACAGAAGCGTACACGGTCCAGAGTCAACCGGGCCGTTGTCCAGTGGGTGCTGATGCGGAAGCAGCGCCATTGCAGCCGCTGCCGTCCTTGTTGTAGCCCAAATCCCAGTGCTTCGGCATAGGCTGGGCCACGGACCTGCTACCAAACGCGGACCAGATGACCGCACCGAACAACACGGTCAGTCAACACATCTGGTGCGTTGGACCAGGTGATGTAGTGTAGGCAGCTCTTGCCACGCAATTTAGTTGAGCTGGCCCGACGATCCGCCGGGCCAGCTCCACGCCCCCAAGCGACAGGGGGAGCATCATCTTCAGCCCGAGGGGTAGCTGTAATGCTCCACCTTTCGCGCGCCCGCAGCATAGGTCCCGAGTGCCTACAGTGCTGGCCAACCTGCTTACGCAGTAGTTGAGGTGCGTGTTGATGCCAGTATGATGCACCCTGCTGTCAGTAGGGTGGCACAGCGATGTCATGGCGAAGGACGCCTGTCCGCAGGCCGCAAGTAGCCGTCAACAAACCCGCGACACACCGTTCATTTGACAGTCCCCACCCTGCGGGGCGGTGACGGCTACGTTCCACAGGCGTCCAGCCATGGTGCCAGCGAAATGCCATCCAAATAACAGTGTGGACTGCAGCCGTTTCTCTCTAATCGTCGACTGCTCAACAAGATGCGGGAGAAGCGGGTGGCTGACAGCACGGGGGGCGCACCGCGCGCGCACCTAATCTGGGTCAGGAAACTGGTGGTATCGGCGATGGGCGCCATCCTGCTGATGGCCGGATGTTTGGTGCCGACAGCGTGGTTTGAGGAGAATGCACACCGCTCCCGGATTGTCGTTGCGTCATCCGCCCCGGACGCGATGCCGGTGACGGCCGTGGCGGCGGCTCGCTCTTCAGGTAACCGAGTCGAGGTGATGACGCACCGTACCGAGACGGCACAAGTGTTCGCCAACCCAGACGGCACGTTCACCATGGAGCAGCGCATCACCCCGCTCCGCGTGCGCACCGCCGCCGGCTGGCGGCCGGTGGACAGCCGGTTGGAGCGCCGATCCGACGGGACCGTCGCGCCGGTCCGCGGCAGCCAGTCCAGTCACCTTCTCCGGCGGCGGGCAGGCGCCGCTCGTTCGGTTCGGTGTCAGCGGTCGGCAGTTGGTGCTGACCTGGCCCGCGCCGTTGCCGCGGCCAGTGCTGACCGGGGACACCGCCACGTACCCTGAGGTGCTGCCCGGAGTCGACCTTCGCGTCCAGGCTAAACCACAGGGTTTTTCGCACGTCCTCTCGGTCAAGAACCCGCGGGCGGCGAAAAATCCGGCCCTTGCCCGGGTCCGGTTCGGGCTGCGCGGGGATGGGTTGTCGGTGCGCACCGAGCCGTCGGGCGCACTCATCGCCGTGGACAAGCGGGGCGAGCTGATGTTCCGAGCGCCACCGCCGCGGATGTGGGATTCGGGACCGACAGCGACCGCGGCGGGAACGCCTGCCCGCCGCGAGGCGGTGCTGCCGGTCCGGTTGACCGCAGGCGTGCTGACGCTCACCCCAGACCAGAAGTTGTTGAGGGATCCGGCGACGAGATTCCCGGTCGAGATCGACCCGGACTGGCACGCCGGTCGAAGCGCGTGGGCCTTGGTGTACGGAACTCCGGATTCCCACCGGAGCCAGTCGTACTGGTTCGGTGACGGCGACAACGCCGCCAAGGTGGGGTTCAGCGACTGGAATCGGCCGTCAGTGCTTGCCCGGTCGTACTTTCAGTTCGACGTCGGGTTCCTTCACGGCAAACAGATCCTGGGCGCGGAGCTGAACGTGCGAGAGACGTACGCGCCATCCTGCGAGCCGCGCGAGGTGGAGCTGTATCACACGGACCCGATCTCGCCCTCGACGACGTGGAATAGCCAGCCGGGACAGTGGTACACCGACGTACGTAACGTCGCGTTCGGGTATGACGCGAGGTGCCTTCCGAGCTGGCTGGGCTTCGCCGTGGGTGGCCAGGTCGCTGGCTCGGTGGGGGGCGGGTCGCCGACGGTGACGTTTATGCTGCGGGCGCGTAACGAGGCTGACCGCTACGCGTGGAAGAAGTTTGATCCCAACGACCTGAGCCTCATCGTTCATTTCAATCACATCCCGTATCAGCCGTCGAACCCGAGCGCGGAGCCGAAGCCTGGTTGTTCGTGGGAGCCAAATGAGCCGTACATCAGTACGGCGACGCCAACGTTGATGGCGACCATCGCGGATCCGGACGGTGGTCGAGTCAGCGGACACTTCGAGTGGTACGTGCGGCACGGCCCGCTGGTGGGCCATCAGCGCACGGTGTTGCAGCAGTCCGGCTCAGAGTTTCGGCTGCGGGTGCCAGACGGGCACTTCGGAGACGGGTCCAAGATTATCTGGCGGGTACGCGGCATCGACGACCTGGATGCCGCCGGACCTTGGTCCGATTGGTGTGACCTGACCGTGGATTTGACTCCGCCGAACCGTCCGCCTCTGGTCTCCTCCGACACCTTCCCAGAGTTGGGCGAGGGCGGCGCGCCGGGCAAGACCGGGCAGTTCACCTTCAACGCCAACGGCGTGCCGGACGTGGTCGAGTTCGCGTATCGCCTCACCGGCCAGGCGGAGCAGCGAGTGCCAGCCACGAATGGTTCGGCGACCGTGAGCATCACCCCGCCCACCGCGGACCCGTACACACTGGAGGTCACCAGCGTGGACCGGGCTGGCAACCGCGGAAACACGCTCAACACCAAGAAGTATGACTTCCGGGTCGGCCTGCCGACGCCACCGGTCGCCTACTGGCCGATCGACGGCCACACCACTTCTACTTCCGTGCCGGACGTCGCCGGAAGCGGGCACCATGGCACCTTCGTGACCGGTACCGCCTCATGGACCACCGGCCGCGTCGGCGACGGTCTCTGGTTCGATGCGGCGAAGCAGGCCTCGGTATCGACTTCGGGCAGCACCATCCGTACCGACTCCAGCTTTTCTGTCGCCGCGTGGGTGCGCCTCGACGCCGCTGACGGGCTACCCCGACGGACCATCGTCAGCCAGGACGGAGTGCAGGTCAGCAGCTTCTTGCTGCAGTACATCGGTGGGACGACCAAGCGCTGGTCCTTCTCAATGCCGGTGTCGGACAGCCGAGATGTGCTGTTGAACCAGGCCGTGTCGGACTCGTCGGCGCGGGTAGGAGAGTGGACGCATCTGATGGGGGTGTACGACGCGGGCGCCCGGCAAATCCGGCTTTATGTAAACGGTGTGCTCGCCGGGCAGGCGAGTCATACTACGCCGTGGCACGTCGGCGGCGAGGTGCGGATCGGTCGCGCCAAGTTCAACGGCGCCGCTGTGGATTTCTGGTCTGGAGCCATCGACGAGGTCCGCATCTATGACCGAGGGTTGCCCGACGTAAAGACGGTTGGGGCCACCGAGATAGACAAGTTGGCGACCCAGCCGGCGAACGAAGAGGCCGTCTGGACGCTGGACGAAGGCACGGGCGCTGTCACCGTCGATGCCTCGGGTAACTACCGGCGGGCCACGGTGGGAGCGGGCGCCTCGTGGGTTACCGGCCGCGTCGGAGCCGGCGCTGTGAGGATGAACGGTTCAGGCGGGTACGTGGAGGCGCCGCCGCCAACCGGCGTGATCACGACGCAGAGCTTCACCGTCACAGCGTGGGTGCGGGCGGAGTCGTTGGGCACTGTCCACCGGACCGCTGTCAGCAAGGACGGTTCGGGGCACAGCGGCTTCCTGCTGGGCTACCGACCCGACTCCGGCCGATGGTCGTTCATGATGCCCAAGGACGCCGCCGGCAGTGCCTCGTACGTGGTGGCCGACCTCAATCCGCCGGCGACCGGCCAATGGACCCACCTGGCCGGGGTGTACGACGCCTCGGTCCCGGAGATCCGGCTGTACGTCGACGGAGTGCAGGCGGGTGCTGCCACAGCGCTGCCGACCCCGCTTGACTGGAACGCCGGGGGCGCTCTTCAGCTCGGCAGAGCGCAGTGGGGCGGCAACCGGGTGGACTTCTGGCACGGCTCGATCGACGAGGTTCACCTGTACCAGGGCGTTCGCACGGCCGATCAAATCCGCGACGAGGTTGGCCACCCAGTCGCCGATCGGACGCCGTCCCGAGCACTTGGGCGATACGTCGGGCATACCGGCGACCGCTTCACCGCCAACGGACCAGTTCCGCGCGGCTACCACCTTGAGGGGCCGCTCGGTTGGCTGCTGCCACCAGGCACCCCCGGCACTCGGCTGATCTACGCCTGCCAGATGACGGCTGCTGACGAGTTCACCTCCGTGCATGCGGACTGCGAGGGCCGGCCCGTGTTGGCGGCGCTCGGCGCCGTGTACACGAGGCCGCCTGCAGATGTGCCGACGTTGGCGATCTACCGGTGTGCGACAAGCGCAGGAGAGCGTTTCGACGCGATTCTGGCTCACTGTGCGGGCTACGTTAACGAGGGTCTGCTCGGGCACACGCTCGCCTACGGTGGCCTTCGGTACGGCCGACGCGGCTCAGGGCCGGCGATAGACCAGCCCTGAGAGCCGCCACGCCAGCCGGCGACGAAAGGCAGGAAGGGCCGCGGCTGACCGCAATAGAGCATTTCGTAGGGGCCGGACCGGAGGTGACACAGTGGCTAGCCGGGTGAGTCGGGCGGTGAACTTGAGCACGTCCTTGGCGACCGGTCGACGAGCGGCTGCGTACTCGTCGAGTATCGACTCCGGGCCACCACGGAGGACCTCGGAGAGCGCTCGGCCGAGGGCGACCGCGTCGTGGAGTCCGAGGTTCATCCCTTGTCCGCCCGCGGGGCTGTGAACGTGCCCTGCGTCGCCCGCCAGAAGGACTGACCCGGACCGGAAGGTGTCAGCGACTCGGTGGTGCACGCGGAAGCGGGATCCCCAGACCACCCGCCTGACCGTGCTGTGCGATCGCGCTGGCCCCCGAGCATTGAGCAAGACTTGGATGTAATGAATGCTCGGGCTCTCGGGAGGGTTGTCGACGTTGGCAACGATCCGGACGGTTCCGTCCGGCAGCGGCGCCCAGACCATCAAGCCCGCGTTGGAAAAGAAAAGGGCGACCTCGTCGCGCGGAAGGGCGCTCTCGACTTCGACGTCGGCGAGGGTGAAGGTCTCCCCCCTATCGCTTTCGCCGCCGAAACCGATGCCAGCCAACCGGCGAACGGTACTTCGCATGCCATCAGCGCCTACGACAAATCGGGCGCGCACGGCCTCTCCGTCAGCAAGCGTAACGACACATCCAGCTTCATCCTGCGTTAGCCCAACTACCTCAAACGGGCGCAGGACGCGACCACCGAGCGCAACAAGCCGCTTCAACAGCACCGCCTCGGTCACCGCCTGCGAGACCAGCAACGCATAGGGAAACCGGGTCGGCAGATTATCGAAGCTAACAGGCACCAGGATTCGATCTCGGTCGCGGATGGTAAACCGACGCGTGCGGATACCCTGTGCGGCTAGGGGCTCTGCGACTCCAATGGCCTCCAGTACCTCCAGTGTGTGGGCGTGAATCACCGCCGCCCGTGAGGTATTTGCACCATCCGCGATGCGGTCTACAACCGCAACATCGACCCCTTTGCTGGCAAGGGTAACGGCGGTTGCTAGTCCCACCGGCCCAGCCCCTACCACCAGTACTTCGGTCGTTGTGAGTTGCATGGGAACCTCCATGAAGACCAAGCCAACACCCGTTGGCCAACGCTCGTTGACAAGAGTAGGTCGTGCTGCAGATCAAGTCAACATGTGTTGGCAACGAAGAGCCCGAACGGCGGGCTAACCGGGGCAAGAGCCTCCGCGCTGCCGCAGCGCCCTGCCGACTCCCGCCTATAGGGATGCCGGGTATTTATCATTCAAGGGCATCTGGGCGCTGCTGGGCACTTTTAGCAGTACCGAATAAAGTGTCACGACTCTGGACAAGCTGCGTCCTTGTGCTGGGCGGTTCGCGGCTCCCGTCTTCCGCCAGAGCCGGAGTCGGAGGGGTGGCAACGCCCCGGCGATGTCGGTCTGCGACGGGCACCGCCAGCGGACAAAGTTGGGCGAGACGAGCTGCGTGAAGGTTAGATTCAGCCAGATCCATCGGTGGTGATTTGCGGCGAGGATCTTTTGACAGGCGGGCCAGCAAGGACAGCGGTTGTTCTCATCGATGGCTGGGAGCGATCGTGGCTATTGTTGGTCGGCCTCGGCTGCGAAGAAGGCTGCGTCCACCTTCATGATCTCATTTTTCCCGGCGCTCCTCAGCGGTCTCTAGTGCCGCGTCAGGGAACGTTTGCCTCGTGAGGACGCGCCGCGGGGATGCTGGCCCGGATGGCGCGGTGTCGCCAGGCTGTCCGGGTGGCAGAACGGGTCCGGGTGCGCGAGGTCGATGACGACGAG
>NZ_JBEYSU010000083.1:0-7039 GCF_040704235.1 Micromonospora sp. NPDC047707 | reverse complement strand
TGAGCCTCGACCCAACCGGGCAGGGCCGCCGACGCTGGACAATGCGCTGGAAGCCCGCCCTCAACGCCTTCGACATCGCTTTCGAAGGCCGCCTGTCCGCAGGCCGCAAGTAGCCGTCAATAATCCGAGTTACACCGTTCGTTTGACAGTCCCTCGGCGAGGCGTCAGCAGCGGTCGAATGATCCCCACTGGGACTAGTTCCCCTAATTGTTGCCGATGCGATACGCCCTGCTTCAATCCGCAAATCCTATCTGGTTTAGAGCGTGTCTCAGGTGGTGAGTTTGAGGTAGCGCTTGTGGCAGGTCAGGGCGCCGGCGAGGGTGAGGAATGCGCAGTACAGGCCGGGGTTGCGTTCGTATCGGATGGTCAGCCGGCGGTAGCCGGTGAGCCAGGCGATGGTTCGTTCGATGACCCACCGGTGCCTGCCGAGCCGGTGGGAGGGCTCGATTCCGCGTCAGGCGATGCGGGGTCGGATGCCGCGCTGGCGGAGCATGCGGCGTAGGTGGGGTTTCGCATCCCTTGTCGGCGTGCAGCTTGTTCGGACGGCGCCGACGGGGACCGCGTCGGGACCTGACGGCGGGGATGGCCTGGACCAGGGATTCCAGGCAGACGCTGTCGTGGCTGTTCGCGGCGGACACGCCGACGGACAGGGGCATGCCGTTGCGGTCGGACAGGGCGTGGATCTTGCTGCCGGGTTTGCCCCGGTCGACCAGGCTCGGACCGTTCAGGCCCCCCCTTTCGCCCGCACCGATGCCGCATCGGCAGTGGCGCGGGACCAGTCGATCAACCCCTTGGACCCGAGCTGGTCCAGCGCCGCGACGTGCAACCGCCGCCACAGGCCCACCTTGGTCCAAGCGACGAACCGGCGGTGCGCGGTGGCCTTGGACACCCCGAACCCGGGTGGTAGATGCCGCCACGCGCAGCCGGTGGTCAGCACGTACACGATCGCGGCGAACACCGCCCGCGCGTCGATCGGCGGCGTGCCCCGCCCTGCGGCCGCCGAGGCGGCGGCGGAATCAACGGACGCGCAGATCCCACAACTCGTCAGGCACCCACTGCGCGATCAACCGCTTGCCTACAGCAGAAATGATCTACCACCAAAGTGAACCGCCCCGGATCTTGTAGAGACTTCCCCGCTTGGGAAGGATCGAGAGAAGATCGCGATTTGCTGGTCGTGCGGCTACGCGCCCGGTCAGCCAGTCAACCGGTGTCGGGCGGCGTCAGCAGTCGGGCTTGGCTGTACGGATGGCTGTACAGCCACACGGGTAAGAAGATGTGGACGGCGGGAAGTTGTTCGGCATCGCTCTGGCTTGACCTGCGCCGCCATGCCGGCAACGATGCCCAGGAACTGACGGCCGTTGACCCTCGCCTCCCGCCCCATCGGGCACGCGTTCCCTGCCTTGCAAGGATCAAGACCTCTGTCGGTCGACTATCGCCACTGATCTGTCCGTCTTGTCACTTCTACTTGGCCTCCAGTCTCAACCTTTCTGCGACTGCCCGCGTCGTACTGGATAGCCGAGACGAAACGGAGGCCGGATGCCCGGCGACGACAACGGATTTAGGGAGTTCGTCGATGCGCGGTACATGGATCTGCTTCGCATCGCCTACCTGCTGACCGGCTCAGCCCATGAAGCCGAAGACCTGCTTCAGGGCTCGTTGGTGAAGGTAATGCGCCGGTGGAAGCGGATTGACGATCCATGGCCTACCTGCGGCAGACGATGGTCAACCAGCACATCAGCCTGTGGCACCGATACCGGGGTCGGGAGGTGACAACTGCGACGCCGCCGGACCAATCCTTGGGCGACATCGCGGACGGGGACGCCAGGCTCTTGATGCCGCATTGCGGTCGCTGTCGCGCCGCACCCGGGCGGTGATCGTGCTGCGCTACGTGGCAGACCTGCCTGAGGCGGAGGTCGCCGCGGCCCTGGGCTGCTCGATCGGCACACTGTCAAGGATCGTTAGAAGCTAGGGTCGATGTCGCCGACACGAACGTCGATCTAAGGGAACGGTCTGATGGTACGGCGTAAGGCCCGGTCGGGGAATCGGGGCCGGTTCGACAGGCAAGACGCGTTCTTGGCCGGTGGCGCGGATGTGCGGGCGTTGCGGTATCAGCGCGCAAGTCAGGACAAGAAGGAGCAGGGTAAGAGCGTTCACGACCAGGGCGTGCTCAATCTGGCGGAGATCACGAAGCGGTCGTGGACGGACGCGGGGTCGTTCACCGACAACCACCGCTCGGCCAGCCGGCGCGCTACAAAGGAACGCGAGCAGTTCGAGTTGCTGATCGAGCAGATCCGGGCGGGCAAGGGCGACGTGCTGGTAATCTGGGAGATCTCCCGCAAGGAACGCGACCTCGCGGTGTACGTGAAGATCCGCGACATGTGCCACGAGGTCGGCCTCTACTTCTGGCTGGTCGGCGGCGTGCTGTATGACCTGCGGGACAAGAACGACCGGATGATGCTCGGCTTCCAGGCGGTGCAGGCCGAGTGGATGGCCGACTCGATCCGCGACAACGTGCTGCGCGGCATCGTCGGCGCCGCCGAAGCGGGCCGCCCGCACGGGAAGATCACCTACGGGCACCGGCGGATCTACGACCAGCGCACCAGGGCCTTGCTGCGGCAGGAGCCGGACACGGAGATGCGCAGCGGTGCCTGCGGATGGGACGGTGACGGAGTATTCGCGGGCACATGTGGTGCGGGACAACTTCCGCAAGATCTCCGAGGGTATGCCCCTCACGGCGCGGGAAGCGGAGTTGAACCGGCTGGGGATCCCGGCCTCGCAGGGTGGGATTTGGCGGCGCGGGGTCCTGCGCAAGCAGTTGATGAACCCGGCTTACATCGGCAAGCGGGTACCGCGCGGGGAGATTGTCGGGGACGGGATCTGGCCGCCGCTGGTCAGCGAGAAGACGTACTGGTCGGTGGTGCGGATGCTGGGCGACCCGTCCCGCACGACGACCTGCCCTGGCCGTGCGGTGCATCTGTTGTCGTACATGGTGCGTTGCGGGGTGTGTGACGGGCCGCTGTGCAGCGGCAGAACCGACACGGCTGGACCGGCCAGGTGTACTCGTGCCTGCACAGGCGGTGTACGGCGGTGAAGGCGCCGATTCTGGACGAGTACGTGCAGCGCACGGTGGTGGCGTGGCTGTCGCGCCCCGACGTCTACGACATCCTCACCGCCGCCAGCGCCACCGACGAGGAGGTCGCCCACGCCCGCGCCGAAGCACAACGACTGCGCGGAGAACTGGAGGACTGGCGCAAGCTGGCTGAGGAGGGCGAGGTCACCGCGATCGCCTACGCCCGGGCCGAGAAAGGACTGCTCGCGCAGATCGCCGAGCACGAGCAACGCGCCGCCGACGCCTGAATCCCCGCCGTACTGCGCGGGCGCATCGGGGACCAGGCGGTGGCGGCGTGGCAGGAACTCGGCGACGACATCCCGGTCAAGCGGGAGATCATCCGCACCGTCGCCGACATCAAACTCCTACGCGCCGGGTTCAAGGGCGAATGGCGCACCTTCGGCCGCCACCGCCTTGACTGGACGTGGAAGTTCGGCCCGCAGGACCAGCAGGTGGCTTGAGTCGCGCCGGAGCGTTATCGTCCGCGACGTCGACACCGCCTTCCCGGCAGACTTTGGCCGCCCTCGCCCCTCGACCTCCAGTGGAGCATCGGAATGGAGAGGCGGGTGGCACAATCCTCAGATGCTCCAGCCAGTCGAGTCGGGCGACCTTCGCCGCAATACGTACAACGTACGGATCTACCTCGACGACGTTGCTAATCTCGTTGCCGGACTGTCCCAATTCGGCGAGGTCGAGATCGAAGCGTCACATCGTGGGGGCACCCGGTCGAGAGTTGGCCAAGTGGACGATCTAGAAGGTCGCGATGACATCGATGCCCTCGAAGTCAAGCTGGCTCGGGGCGTTGCTGCTCAGGTCAGCATTGGAACTTTAGCCGGAGTGGATTACTACGTCGACCGCCACCATCATTTGCGTACCCCGTCTGCGACCACTTCCTGACGATCTTGGAAAGGGTACGGGCACCTCTCCGTCTTCGACTTCGCGCACGGCTTGGCCTCCTCGTGCTGCCGTACATCGACCTGAGGATGGAGCGGAGACGATCTGCTCGCGAAAGGCGAGAGAAGATCAGGCTTGAGCTGGTGTCCGGCATCATTGGCGCATCCCTGGGCGCGGCGATCACGCTGCTCGTGTTCCTTTTGCAGTAATCGGTGGCTCGCACCTGGATCCCTCACGGCCGAATCAAGCGTGCTCGCAGTGCGGTAGCGGTGGACGAGCCTGTGGTACGGGACGTCGGCGGGCAGCGCGTCCCATTGACAGCCGGTCCGGCCGACGCGTCGGATCGCATCCACCGCGCCGTTGCGGGTCAAGGTGATTGGCCGGCCGCACCCGGTGTTGGCCGGTATGCGCGGGCAGAGGACCTGTTGTTCGGCGTGGTCGTGTCCGACAGTAGCGGCGTGGTCGGCCGTTTGCAGGTGAGTCGCAAGTGGCCTGCGTGGCCTGCGCGCCCGCACTAGCGACAAGGCATACAGACGGACTGGGCACTTTGTCTGCGCTGGTTCAGTCGCCCGTATCCGAGGAAACCTCCTGTCACGCCACCACACCGGGCTACAGAGGCGGCCATCGAAATCAGCCTGGTTCGCCGGTCGCTCGGACACCTTATTTGCCGGGCTCCTACTCGCTGCTACAAACGGGCGGCAGAGTTTCGTAACCAGGCGACCCCCCCTCGGTCCCTAACGCCACCGCTGAGGTGAGGCGTGGGAGTGCATGTGGCGGCACAGTGGCACGACCCGTATCGCTGGGACACGGGTCGTGCCTGCACCTCTTCGCAATCTGCGGCGAAGGGGAAGGAGGTGCTTACTGTTTCGCCTAAATATAGGTCACTCTTTTTGGAGCCGTGCTGGGTTGGATAGTTGCTAGCAGCTGACCGGATTCTGAGAGTAGGCCACAAGCGTTTCGAAGTTGGCCCTAGCGCGGCAATAACCGCGCTCGTCTGGGTCGATGAAGTAGCCGGTAGCCGCCGTGCCGTCGGACGACTGCTGCAGGTAGTAAAGCGCCTCGGGATCCTCCTGATAGGGGCCGGACGGCGAAGCCGCCCACTCCAGGGCAATGTCGATCGGGCCACTACACCCGCCAGAAAGCTTTGCCGAGGCGGTCTGCATCCCGATGGAGTGATAGAGATCAGTTACCGAGAGGGAGCATCCTGAGCCTTGATCGACAGCGAGAGTTGGTGTGGCGGCGGCCGGTGTTGCCGTGGCGACCAAGCCTCCAGCAAGTACGAGTGCACCGACCACGCTACGGATACGCACGATTCGTCCTCCCGTCAATGCGTGTAGAAATCTTCTACGCGCTCCTACCGCCGTGAAGAAATCATACGGATACCGCCTGGCATCTCTCTGTCACTTTGCCATCACTCTGTGTCCGTGAACCCGGTACCCGGTAGCGCTACCGAAAGCATGGAGTTGCGGGAGCACCTCGTGCCCAAGGAGATTAAGACGCGGCAGGGGCAGGGTGCGGTCGAATGCGCGCGACAGGGCGGCCTTCGCGGATACATGCGATGAGCAGCCGCCCGTCGCACCCGGTCGAACGGCGTTAGGAAGTGTCTCGTGGATCTTGGGTGAGGTCGCGTAGCCAGATCTTCATCATGGCGATGTCGATGGTGGCCTGATACATGTAGTCGCGCTTGTCGTACCTGGTCGCGAACGCCCGGAACTGCTTGAGCTTGTTGAACGCGCGTTCGGCGGTGTTGCGTTGCTTGTAGCGCTCCCGGTCGAACGCGGGTGGCCGACCGCCGCGGGAACCTTTCTTGCGGCGGTTGGCCGCCTGGTCGGCCTTGATCGGGATGGTGGCCTTGATGCCACGGCGGCGCAGGTGAGCGCGGATGGCCTTCGAGCTGTACGCCTTGTCCGCGAGGACGTGCCCGGGGCGGGTGCGTGGCCTGCCGACGTGGCGGGGAATCCGGATGGCGGCCATGACCTGTGTAAAGCCGGTGCAGTCGGCCCGCTGCCCGCAGGTGGCGTGCCGGGCGATCGGGCGGCAACGCCGATCGGCGGCCAGGTGCAGCTTGGTGGTCAACCCGCCACGGGACCGGCCGAGGGCTTCCCTTCCACGGTCACGTCCCGTCACGTGGTGTAGGTCGCCTGCGTGAGGCTCTTTGCGCTGTTCAGTTTCCGGTTCGTTGTCCGTGTGGCAACGAGTCTGGTCAGGCAGCGCTGAGTTCGCTGGTGGCGGCCGGTTTCGGTGGTGTGTTGATTTGGGCCATGGAGCCTTCGGCGAGGTAGCGGCGGTCGCCGGTTTGCCATTCGTCGTGGGCTTCGACCAGGACGGCGCCAGCGAGGCGGAGCAGGGCTTCGGGCTTGGGGAACACGCCGACGACGTCGGTGCGGCGTTCGATCTCCTTGTTCAGCCGCTCGAGGGGTTGGTCGACCAGATCTTCTTCCAGTGGCTGGGCGGGAACGGGGTGAACGCGAGGAGGTCCTCGGCGGCGTCGCGGAGCATGGTCTCGACTTTGGGCAGCTGGCGGCCGAGCATGCCGGCGATGACGTCGAGTTGTTCGCGGACGTGGGCGGCGTCGGGTTGGGCGAAGATGGTGCGGATCGCGGCGGCGACCATCTCGGCGTTGCCCTTGGCACCACGGCGAGGACGTTGCGCAGGAAGTGCACGCGACACCATTGCCAGGACGCGCCGAGCAGACTGCGGCGATGGCTTGTCTGAGGCCGGTATGGGCGTCGGAAATGACCAGCTGCACCCCGGCCAGGCCACGCGCTTTCAATGAGCGGAGGAAGGCGGTCCAGAAGGCGCCGTCTTCGCTGTCACCGACGGCGAAGCCGAGCACTTCCCGCCAGCCGTCGGCGCGTACACCGGTGGCGACGACGATCGCCTGGGAGACCACCCGCCGATTGACGCGGGCCTCGCAGTAGGTCGCGTCGAGGAAGAGCTAAGCCTCGATCCACCGATGCGGTTGCAGCTGAACGCTGGTTGATCATTCCGGTCTTGCGTGGTGCGGCGGGTGTACGGGAGCCGCCGATCGCGTTT
>NZ_JBEYSU010000082.1:0-7055 GCF_040704235.1 Micromonospora sp. NPDC047707 | reverse complement strand
TGCCGCCGGCGATGTCGACTGGCTGGTGTCGGTCGATTCGACCATCGTGCGGGCCCACCAGCACGCCGCTGGAGCTAAAGGGGGAGCCGAGAAACGGACGAACCACAAGATCACGCCCTCGGTCGATCCCGAGGCGGACTGACCACGAAGGTCCACCTCGCCTGCGACGGCGCCGGCCGCACCCTGGCCTTCGTGCTCTCCGGCGGCAACGTCAACGACTGCAGCCGCTTCGCCCACGTCCTGGCCGCGATCCGTGTCGGGCGGCCCGGACCTGGCCGACCCCGCGTCCGTCCGGACCACGTCATCGCCGACAAGGGCTATAGCTCCAAAGCGATCCGCGTCGACCTGCGTCGACGCGGCATCCGGCACACCATCCCCGAACGCGCCGACCAGCAGGCCAACCGCCGCCGACGAGGCAGCCGCGGCGGCCGCCCACCGGCGTTCGACAAGCAGCTCTACAAGCACCGCAACGTCGTGGAACGCTGCTTCAACCGACTCAAGCAGTGCCGCAGTGTCGCCACCCGCTACGACAAGACCGCCACCTCGTACCAGGCCACCGTCACCATCGCCGCGCTACTGCAATGGCTGTGAACCTTTGAAGACACTGCCTAGTCCCGTCCCATCGTTGAGCACGATCTATCGGGTGCTGGTCCGTCACGGGCTGATCGACCCGACACCTCGGCGGCGCCGGCGAGAGGACTACCGCCGCTGGGAACGCGGCAGGCCGATGGAGCTGTGGCAGCTGGACATCGTCGGCGGCATCCAGCTCGCTGACGGCGGTGAGGCCAAGGTCGTCACCGGGGTCGACGACCACTCCCGGTTCTGCGTGATCGCCGCCGTGGTCCGCCGCGCCACCGGTCGGGCAGTCTGTCTGGCCTTCGCCGAGGCCCTGCAACGGTTCGGGGTGCCCGATGAGGTGCTCACGGACAACGGCAAGCAGTTCACCGCCCGGTTCGGTCGCGGTGGTGGGGAGGTGATGTTTGATCGGATTTGCCGGGAGAACGGCATCACCCATCGGCTGACGAAGCCCCGCTCACCCACCACGATCGGCAAGGTCGAGAGGTTCCACCAGACCCTGCAACGCGAACTCCTCGACGACGTCGAGGTCTGGGCTGATCCGGACGAGGCCCAGGCCGCCATCGACGTGTTCCGGCACGAATACAACTTCGAGCGGCCCCACCAGTCTCTCGGAATGGCGTTCCCGGCCGACCGGTTCACCGCTGAGCCGCCCGAGGAGCAGCTGCCGCTGCAGGTGCCGCCAACGCTGGCCACCACCATTCCCGCCCCCCGCCGGCCGCTACCAGCACCAGCGGCACCTGGGCCCGCCGCCGGCCAGTCCACCGTCACCGCAGCGCCGGCCACCAGCGACGACGTCGGCCTGGCGGTGGAGGTCACCCGCCTCGTTCCCACCTCGGGCAACCTCACCGTCTGCGGGCAACAGTTCTGGCTCAGCCCCACCCGAGCCGGGCTGCCGGTCACGCTGTGGGCCGACACCACCGTCGTTCACCTGCTCATCAACGGCGTCAGGCTCAAGACCGTGCCGTCCCGACTCACCCCCGCTCACCTGCGCCAACTCCTCGCCGATGATGGCCAACCGGCCGGACCACCACCGATCACCACCGGCCCCGTCCAGGCCGGCGGCCCGATCGAGGTCGACCGGCTCGTCAACGCCACCGGCCTCATCGGCCTCGCCGGCCGGCAACACCCCGTCGGTTACCACTTTGCCGGACAACGGGTCACCGTCCGACTCGACCGCAGCCTCATGCAGATCACCGCCGACGGCGTCCTACTGCGCAGCCTGCCCAGCCCCCTCACCCCGGCCGAGACCACCAGCATCCGCGATGCCCGCCCCGCCGGACCACCACCCACCCCGGCGTCCGAACCCGTGCGGGTCGAACGCCGCGTCAGCTGCCGAGGATCCCTCGTCATCGCCGGTCAACGCATCCACGTCGGCATCACCCACGCCCGAGCCACCCTCACCGTCGAAGCCGCCGACACCACCTTCCGCATCCACGACGGCGACCAGCTCCTCACCGAGGTGCCCCGCACCACGACCAAGCCGATCGCCAGGTTCAAGGTCCGCAAACCCGAACCTCCACGCCTACCCGGCGATAATGCGGCGAGCAAACAGCCTGACCCCAAGGAGAAGCCGTGACGATCAGAGCCGAGGTCCGAGAGTTCTGCCAACACGGCCCGCTGCCCTCTGAGCAGGACGACTCAGAGCATGCCGACGCCGACCCCGAAAAGCGGCAACAGCTGCTGCACGCCATCACCCCACCCGTCACCGACGAGGAGGCCCGACTTCTCACCACATGCTTCGGAGACGACAACTGCTTCGGACTGGCCTGGACCCTGCTGCACCTCGTGGAGTCCGCCCCCACACCACCCGTGACGTCCGAACCGTCCGAAGGCTCCAACGAATGGATCATGAGGCTGTGGATCCGCTACCAGAACAGCCTCACGGGTTAATCCCCTGAGGCGCAGGCAACCAACAGAGGCAAGATCGTCTAGCCGGACGTGTCACCCAACATCTGACACCAATCCGTCACGCATCAAGTGGAGCCCGACATAAGACGACGTTGAGACAACGTTGAGACGACGTTGAGGAACCGCACCTGCCTGCCGTTGGCGGTCACGTCGAACTGGAAGTCCAGGGCCCACATCTGATCTGGTCGACAGGCGCGCATCCGCTGATGCCGGCCCGGTCCGGCCCGGCGCCTCTTGCGCACCCTGGGCGGCCGTTTCAACCCTTCGTCGAGCCACAGCCGGCGAGTGCGTTTCCGGTTGACCACCAGCCCCTCGCGGGCGGCGATCGCGTGGGCTTTGCGCCAGCCCCACCGCGGATAGTGCGCGGAGATCTGCCGCAGCCTGGCCCGCAGCACCTCATCAGCATCACGCCTGGCTGGGGCCGGCCGGCGTGGCGCCGAACGGTGCTGCCCGACCACCCGGCAGGCCCGGCGTTGGGACACTCCGAAGCGCTGCTGCAACACGCTCACGGCGCGGCGGCGGCGCTCCGGACTCACCAGTTTCCCCGGTTCAACTCCTTGAGCATGTCGATGTCGAGCAGCTGCTCGGCGACGATCTTCTTCAGCCGGGCGTTCTCCCGTTCCAGGTCCTTGAGCCGCGTGGCGTCATCGGCTTTCATCCCGCCGTACTGCGCCACCCACCGGTGCCAGGTCGCCCCGGAGACCTCCAGCTGCTTACACACCTCAGGCAAGCCCGAGCCCTGCCCGATCAGCTTCTCGCCCTCCCGCAGCTTGCGGATGATCTGCTCCGGCGTGCCTCCGCCTGGTACCCATCGTGATGACTCCTCCCGGCCCCATCATGGGGCATCGGGCGCTCACAACAGGTGGACCACCTCACAGCGACCCGGTCAGTTCCCTGACGTTCGGAACCGGACCTGATTGAGGTTCGCGCTGCCTTCTCGCTGCCTCGCTAACAAGCTCTGTGCGTTCCGTCTGGACGTGTGAACGCCCGTCCGCGACCTCGGGCGTTTGTCCATGCGAAGCCGTCGGCGACTGTCATGGTCGGCGTTCGTTGCTGCCAGCGTTGCTGTCGCCGACTCGTAAGACACACGGTTTAGATTCCCGACGGCGGTAACGCGTCAGCCACTGGCCGATCCGGCGTTGTTGATCACCGACCATGCGGCGGTTCGCATGCTCCGCGTCCGCGGCATCCACCCCGCACCCTCCGCCGCAGAGCCGAGTCCTCCAGACCGACTCGGCTGGAAAACACATTTCCGCAGTAGGCGTAAGCCCCCACTGGACATCGGTGTGGGCCTACGCCTACTCAAAGGGTGACGCGGAGTACCACTCTAGTTGTCGTCTTTCACATCAGTCATTGACGACGTATGCGCGGATGGTGGTTTGTTCTAGCTGGTTGCCGTTCGTGTCCGTGGCCTGGGTGCGCAGCGAGACCGCACCCGCTGGCGGGTTGTCCACGGTAGCTAGCCACCGCTCGCCGGTCCGGGTCAGTGGCGCTTTGTGCCAGGTACCACCGTCGTCGTAGGAGACCTCGACGGTGAGGTCCGCGACGGCCGCGGATCCGGCTGTCGGCTGCCGGTAGATCTCCACGGGAATGCGGTAGCCGCTGCCGGGGCGGGCGTGGTTACGATCGTCCAGCTTCGGGCTGTACCGCACGCCGAGCAGCGGCAGGGCCACCGCCCGGTTTTCGTCCACGTGACTGGACCGGAAGGTCCACGCGGTGGTGACGTTGGTTGATACCTCGATGACCGGCATCGTCACCGTCATCTCCAGCCGGTAGGTCGCCGGCTCCGGAGGCAGGTCGGTGTGGAGAGAGCCGGCGTGTGGCAGCTCCCTGATCAGCTGGCCGTCGCGGTACAAGCGCGTGCGCCCAGGTACGGGTTTGCTGAAGGATCCGCCATGGCCGGGTACCGAGTCCACGAACTGGTCGAGGGCCGCGCTGAACCTGTCACCCTGGCGTGTCACACCGTACGGAAGACCGCCGAGTTCGCGTGGCTCGCCGAGCTGTGGACCGAACACGCCTTGGCTCCATGTCCTTCGGTAGCTGCGACCCGGCTGGTAAACCTTGGAATCGCGTTCGGCCAGGATGAAGTCGGTGGCACCGGTCTCTAGGTCACCCTGGGTCATGTTGGACCTCCACTGCACGTTCCTGGCGAGGAAATACTCAGTGCGGTGGAAGGGCAGCGGGGCGGCCAGGCGCTTGGCGGAGCCAGCGGCGGGATAGTTGATCAGCTCCGGTCGGCCGGTGGCCGGTTGTGCGTAGTGCCCGGTCTTGAACTCCCGTCCCTCGCCGGTGGCCGAGTAGTGTGCGTCGATCGTGGCGAAGTCCTCCGGGTGCGGTCGCAGCCGCAGGCCGGTGAACAGTCGACCGAATACGCCGTCGGCCAGCTGGTACTCGTACGGGCTGCCGAAGAAGTCGCCGGCCGGTCCCGGTTCGGCGAAGCGGCCGGTCATGAAGCTGAGCACGTTGTCCTGGCCGGCCGGTTGGCCGCCAAGGTCGGCGGTGAACAGCGGCGTGGTGTCGTCCCCCGATACGGTGTAGAAAAGCACCGCGTCGGGTCGGCGCATGTCGCGGGCGACGATGAGGTCCCAGTCCATCATTTTGGCTGAGGCCCGCGGCACGGCCAGCTCCACCGGCTTGGCGTGGCGTGCGTCCACGGTCACCGTAGTGTCGCGGCTGACGTCGAGCACGAACTGCATCAGCAGGCTCGTGTCGGTTGTTCCGGCGGTGGTGCTGAACTCGGCCAGCGTGTATTGCCCGGGAGGCAATCGCAGCGTGGATTTCGCTTCGGAGCCGAAGACGACGCCACCACAGAAGACGTCGCTACCACAGTCGCCGATCCTGTCCAGGAAGGTGACGTACGAGCCGGGTGTACCGCCGTCCCGGCCGACATGGGTGATCTCGACGTCGTAGTATTCGCCCTCCTTCTCCACCGCAAGCGGCGTGGTCACCACCACCCCGGTACCGGTCGCGACGAGCCGGCCAGCATAGCGGCCCACCGGAACCTGGATGGGCCGGGTGTCCGCGGTGACCACCACCTGCGCGCTGCCGCCGGCCGGCACGACTACCCGGCTCGGGTTCACCGCGAACAGTTGGTCCGGTGCAGGCTGGGCGTCCGGGCCGGACACCGCAAGCGCCAAGTCGAGTGAGACGGCGACGGATCCGGTGTTGCGGTATGTCACTGTCTTGGACAGCACCGGGTCGTCCTCGTGTGGCCATCGTGCGATGCCGAACCCCAAGCTCGCTGGTCCGGCGGTAACCGACTGAGTGATCGCCGCGGCGACGTCGGTCCGGCCGGCACCCTGGTCCAACACGCCGGCTCCGGCCGTGGTCCGGGCCGAGCCGATGAGTGCGGCCTTGACCTGTTCGCCGGTCCAGTCAGGATGCTGCTGGAACAGCAGCGCGGCGGCACCGGCGACGTGCGGGCTGGCCATGGACGTGCCAGACGCCGTGACGTAGCGCTCATCGACGACCTCACCGATCTCGGTGCCGGCGGCCCGAGCGGCGACGATGTCCACACCGGGGGCGGCGATGTCGGGTTTGAGTCCGCCGTCACCGGTCCGGGGACCGCGGCTGGAGAATTCGGCTGTCGTGTCCTGCCGGTCCACCGCCGCCACGGTGAGCGCTGCCTCGGCGCTGCCCGGCGATTCCACGGTGGCCTCGGACGGGCCGGAGTTGCCGGCCGCGATGACGAACAACGTCCCGTACTGGGCGGACAGCGTGTTCACCGCCTGCTCGATCGGATCGATACCTGGGGTGTCCGTCCCGCCGATGCTGACGTTGGCGACCTGGGCATCCTGGGTGGCGGCGGCCCATTCCATGCCGGCGAGGATGGCGTCTTCCGCGCACCGGCCCCCCGTGTTGCAGACCTTCGCGTCCAGCAGCCGCGCGTCAGGCGCGATTCCGCGGTACCGACCGCCCGACGCGGCGCCGCTGCCCGCCGCGATCGACGCGACGTGCGTACCGTGGCCATTCTGGTCCCCGGCCGGATCCGCGGTGAAGTTGGCGGATGCCACCACCTTCTCGCCCAGGTCCGGGTGGCTGGTGTCGATGCCGGAATCGATGACCGCGATCCGAACCTGGCGACCGGTCAGGCCCGCCTGCCACGCCGCCGGCGCACCGATCTGCGCCGCGCTGCGGTCCAGGGTCAGCCGCCGCTGGCCGTTCAGCCATACCTTGTCCACTCCGGCATTGCCGCCAGCGATCGTGCTCCACCAGGCCAGCGTGTTCTTCTTGGGCACGGTCACCGCCGCACCACTCACACTGGGCAATTGGCGAACCGTTTTCGCCGCGCCGATCGTGGTCTTCGAGGCGCCGGCCCGGTATTGCACGATTAGCGGCAGGTCCGCCCGCCGTGTGTCGTCATAGCCTTGCGCGAGCAGGCTCGTCACGTCGAACAGGCGCGGGTCCAGCCGGCCCGCCGCGACTAGCGCGGCGGCATCGCCAGGAACCACCTGGAGCTTGCCGATGTTCCGGCTTAGAACTCCTAACAGAATGATCTAGGCGGGCGTGTGGTTCTGTCCCTCATGGACGGTCAACTACAGTGATCGGCCGTGAGGCGAGGTGAGCAG
>NZ_JBEYSU010000081.1:0-7143 GCF_040704235.1 Micromonospora sp. NPDC047707 | reverse complement strand
CGAGGTCATCGAGCACGAGCGGACCACCTGGACCTCGTGGCGGCAGGTCGAGCAGGCCACCGCGTCCTGGGTCCACTGGTACAACCACGACCGCCCTGCACTCCTCGATCAGCCACGCCCCGCCCGTCGAATATGAGACCGCGCACTACGATTCAACCCGAAACCACAACAGGGCCGCTGCGGCCTAACAACGCCCTCCGGCAACTCCAGGCCGATTCAACCGCGTAGCAATGCGCGTAGTTAAGTGTGTTCTGGGCTCGGGGCAAGCGGATCGCGGTGCCCCGATGTGGTGGGGTGAACGGCAACGAGTCCTCTGGTGAATCGGGTCAACCCTTCACGCTCTTCCCGCCACCAGAGGCCTCGTTGTCACTCAGTCTGCCACTGCCACGATCACCGGCACCGTCACGGTCGCTGCGGGATTGTCGGGCTCCACTTGATGCGTTACGGATCGCGCTCCCGGTTGAACCGTTACACATCCGGCTAGATGACTCTTGGGTTGTTGCTGCTCTCAGGCTACTGGTGGTCAGTCCCAGAAGTTGAACAGCAGCTCGCCAACGGTGGTCGGCTTCCAGTAGTTGACTTGGTCGCGCTCGTAGGGGGCGAGAGCGCTCAGGTCGACCTGTGCCAGTGGGGTTCGTAGCTGCTCGACGGTGAGGACCTGGGCGTCGGTCAGGTTGATGGTGGCGGCGGCGAGGTCGTAGTGGTCGACGAACGTGACGGTGACGTCGCCGCTGGCTCGGGGGCGGGCGAAGGCGATGAGGGGCAGTGTGATGTGCCGCAGCACTGCGATGTGGTGCTGAGCGTGGGGGATGTCGACGGCGTGGAAGTTGGGCGTGACGCCGGCAGGAGTGACACCGGTGACGGTGGCGCCGATGGCGCGGGCGGCGTGGTGACAGACGGCGGTGAACACCGATGACGAGGGCGCCGCGGCTGCTGACGCGTCGTTCGACGCGTAGTGGTGCTGGTGGTGGTCCGGCGGGGCGGGCGTCACGGATGCGGGCCTGTTCGGTCGGGGTCAGCGGGTTGGGTAGGCTGCGCAGCAGGGTCCGGTCGGTGGACCACGGTGGTGTCGACCCAAAGCCCTATTGTCAGCCCGGCTCGCCTGCTCGCCGACCTCGGAGACATCGCCCGGTTCACCAGCCGCGCCCACTTCGCCTCGTGGAGCGGCACCGCGCCGATCGACGCCTCGTCCGGCGAGCAGAACCGGCACCGGCTCCAGAGCCGGGAACCGGCGCATCAACCGGGCGCTGCACATCATGGCCATCCTCCAGCTATGCCGTGACACCGAAGGCCGCCGCTACTGCCGGCGCCGACTGGCCGCGGGCAAAACCCCGATGGAGGCCCTACGGGCACTGAAACGGCGGCTGTCCGACATCGTCTACCGGCGGATGGTGGCCGACGCGAAGCTGGCCGGGACGGGTCCGGGAGGACACGTGGGGGCGACTCTGCAATCCAGCGCGGCCGACCTGAACCCCGAGATCGACACTTCGGAAAGTCACTTCCCGGACCCGCCACATCCAAGCCTAGAACAACCCTCGCCGCCGCCTCTTTACAACGGAGGGGTGCCAGACGCGGACGTCTCCCCGATTGACAGCGGTGAGCGTTTGTTGGCAGGTCGACATCATTTGATCGCCGATCCACACTGGGTGCATGGCAGCCGATGGGGAGGAATGCTCGGAACCTGTGGATCGATCGGGAAGGGGCGTACCTTCCCGGATGATCGTGTAGGTCTCGAGCACGGCCGACGTTGCACCGTCGGTCGGGAAAGGCACGCCCGGTGTTGACTGTAGTCGCCGAAGACGGGCAGCGACGTGATGGCGTCTCGCTGCTGGACGAGGTCGTTCGTGAGGGTGCGCGGCGGATGCTGGCTGCCGCGTTGGAAGCCGAGGTCGACGCCTATTTGGCGGAGCTGGCAAACGAACGTGACGAGCGGGGTCGCCGCCTGGTGGTGCGTAACGGCCATGCCCAGCCGCGGCAGGTAACGACCGGCGCCGGGCCGGTCGAAGTGATCGCGCCGCGGGTCAACGACAAGCGCACTGACCCGGCCACCGGCAAGCGCCGACGGTTCCGCTCGGCGATCCTGCCCCCGTGGTGCCGCAAGTCACCGAAGGTGGCCGAGGTGCTGCCCCTGCTGCACCTGCATGGCTTGTCGTCTGGGGACTTCGTGCCCGCCTTGGAGAAGTTCCTCGGCTCGGCCGCTGGCCTGTCCGCGGCGGCGATCACCCGGCTGACCGCGCAGTGGACCGATGACTACCACGCCTGGCGCCGGCGGGACCTGTCGCAGGTCGACTACGTGTACGTGTGGGCCGACGGGATCCACGTCAACGTCCGTCTCGACGAGGACAAACTCTGCCTGCTCGTGGTCGTCGGAGTCCGCGCCGACGGCACCAAGGAACTGGTCGCCCTGGCCGACGGCTACCGCGAATCGACCGGCTCCTGGGCCGATGTGCTGCGCGACTGCGCCCGCCGCGGCATGCGCGCCCCGGTCCTGGCCATCGGCGACGGTGCACTGGGGTTCTGGGCCGCGCTGCGGGAGGTGTTCCCCGACACCCGTGAACAGCGCGACTGGGTACACAAGACCGCCAACGTGCTCGCCGCGTTGCCGAAGTCCGCACACCCTGGGGCGAAGGCCGCCCTTGCCGAGATCTGGGGCGCCGAAGACAAGACCCACGCCCAGCTCGCCGCGAGGCGGTTCGCCGACCTGTACGGCGCGAAGTTCGGCAAGGCTGTCGCGAAGGTCACCGACGACCTCGACGTGCTGCTGACGTTCTACGACTACCCGGCCGAGCACTGGGTGCACCTGCGCACCTCGAACCCGATCGAGTCCACCTTCGCCACCGTCCGGCACCGCACCCGCGTCACCAAGGGACCCGGCAGCCGGGCCGCCGGCCTCGCGATGGCGTTCAAACTCATCGAAGCTGCCCAAGACCGGTGGCGGGCAGTCAACGCACCCCACCTCGTTGCCCTGGTCCGCGCCGACGCGACCTTCACCAACGGGCGACTCGTCGAACGACCCAGCGAGGCCGCCGCATAACAACTACCTATGTTGACTGAGCGTGTCTAGGCTGGGCGAATGTGGAGAGAAACCGCAGGCCAGGCGTTCAGCGACGCCGAGTTCAGGTCACCCGTTGAAGCCACTGCCCTGGCTGCTGCAGAGCAGCGTCTGGGGTGCAGCCTGCCGTCCGAGCTCGTCAGCCTGCTCCAGGAAACAGACGGCATCGTGGGGCCTTACGGGGTGGATACTGTCTGGCCCCTGGAACGAATTGTCGAGCAGAACCTGCACTTCTGGTCGGGGAGCACGTACGCAGACTTGTACATGCCGTTCGACGCGCTGATCTTCTTCGGCGACAGCGGCGACGGGGACCAGTTCGCCTTCGTCCGGACGCCCCAGCGTGCGGGCATCTTCGTGTGGGACCACGAGAACGACAGCCGGCGATGGGTTGCCCGAGATCTACAGGACTACCTAAAGCGTTCCCTTGCGGGTGACAGCGACGAGGAGTGGTACCGGTAGCCGAACAGCCGTAACCACTTCTCAGGTCCCACCAAACGCCTTGGCCGACACCTACCGGGCGACGGTTCCGGCGCGACAGCTCAACGCGCCCTGCCTCGTCGGCGTCGTCGGTGGCAGACCAGCCGTTAAACGATCTTGACCCACAGGTATTGACAATTGCTCGCGGTGCTCGGTGGCCGACACCTACACGATGACTACTACGTCGTGTACGTCAGCGCCGCCGAGGTGCGGGATGTGGCCGAGGCCCTGCGGACTGTCGACCGAACCTGGCTACGTCGCCGCTTCGATGCTATCGATGACCGCGACTACGACGGCGCCCAGGACGACGAAGACTTCGAGTACACCTGGGACAACCTTGTTGATGTTCAGGCGTTCTACGACCGAGCCGCCGCAGCGGAACGCGCAGTAATCTTCACTGCCACCTGAACCAAGATCAGGTGCGCTCATCTGGCACCCCTCTGTGTCAACAGGCCGCGGCGTGGGTTGTTCTAGGCTGGGGTCTGGCGGGTCCGGGAAGTGACTTTTCCGAAGTGTCGATCTGGGGGTTTGGGTCGGCCGCGCTGGATTGCAGAGTCGCCCCCGCGTGTCCTCCCGGGCCCGTCTTGACCAGCTTCGCGTCGGCCACCATCTGCCGGTAGACGATGTCGGACAGGCGCCGTTTCAGTGCCCGTAGGGCCTCCATCGGGGTTTTGCCCGCGGCCAGTCTGCGTCGGTAATAGCGGCGCCCTTCGGTGTCACGGCGCAGTTGAACGATGGCCATGATGTGCAGCGCGCGGTTGATGCGCCGGTTCCCGGCTCTGGAGCCGGTGCCGGTTCTGCTCGCCGGACGAGGCGTCGATCGGCGCGGTGCCGCTCCACGAGGCGAAGTGGGCGCGGCTGGTGAACCGGGCGATGTCTCCGATGTCGCCGAGCAGGCGGGCCGCGCCGGAGGGTCCGATGCCGGTCAAATTCATCAGCCGGCTGCCGGTGCTGTTGACCAGGTCGGTGAGTTCCTGTTTCGCGGTTTTGATTTTCTTGTCGATGACGACGAGTTCGCCGATCAGCTCGGAGGCCAGCCGGCGGCGGGTCTTGCCGACTACGTCGCGCGGGCGCACGGTGCCCAGCAGGGCGCGGGCTTGCTGGGCGGACAGGTCCTTCTTCGCGCCGCCGGGCACCAGTTCGAGTAGCAGGTGGTGCAGCCGGGAGACCACGTCGGTGCGGGCGCGGCCGAGCTGGTCACGGCGGTCGACGAGCAGCCGTAACGCGACTGTGGTGTCGTCGGTGACGACCTGCCGCAGACCTTCGGTGCGCAGGGCGACCACAGCGACGCTGCGGGCGTCGACCGGGTCGGTCTTGCGACCCTGGCCGGTGGCGAACACTCGGGCCCGGGCGGACAGCTTCGTGGGAACGTCCACGACGGTTTCGCCGTCGGAGACCAGGCGTTGAGCGACATGCCGGCCGATGCCGTTGCAGCCCTCGACCGCCTAAAGGCGGTCTTTGTGCTTGCGTCCGGCGGCGAGCATGGCCTGGTAGCCGTCGCGGTCGGTGCCGAACCGGCCCTGCCCGAGTGCCTTCTCCCGGGCGTTGATGATTTCGATGGTGGCGGAACGCTTGTGCGAGTCCATGCCGATGATGACCTGGGCCATCGTGTCCTCTCTCGATTCGACGGTGTTCGTCGACGGGAGGGCAGCGCTACCTTGAGCCGGGCAGTCCCCTGACTTGAGCCTCTCTCCGCCGCGGTGACCGGCGGAGCGCACGCCAGATGAGAGCCACACCAGCCTGCGGTGGGCAGCCGCGATGAGAGCGACCCCACCGGTCACCTCGACCAAGCCTGGCCGGGCTGCGGTCGTACCACCAGTCAATAGGTAGCCGCGATCCGCGCGCATGTCGCGGATCAGTTGGCTGACGTGTGTCGCGCATCAGTCGACCGAGGACACACCGGCTGCCGGCGATGTGCAACCGACGGTGATCGTTTACGCCTGGGTCGTGGTCTTCTGCTTGAGGCGTTCGTAAGGGGTCTGGCCGCCGAGGCCGCCGTGCGGTCGATCGTAGTTGTAGTAGTCCTCCCACTCGCGGAGCTTGTCGTTGAAGACCTCGGCGTCGTCGATGACGACGCCGTCGAGCATCCTCCGGTAGAACTCCTCGGCGTCGATGCGGTGTGACCTCTCCAACTTGCCGTTGAGCCGCGGCGTGCGGGGCTTGATGTAGGTGTGGGCGATGCCCTTGTCCAGCACGTGCCAGTGAAAGGCCGACTGGAACTCGGCGCCGTTGTCGGTCTGGATGACCTGCACCTGGAACGGCAGCCGCTGCAGCACGTAGTCCACGAACTGGATCGCGGTCTTCTGGTTGAGCTGCGGATAGATGCGCAGCACGCGCAGGCGGGTGCAGTCGTCGATCGCGGTGAACTGGTAGTACTTGTTGCGCCCGCCGCAGCGGCCGCCGGCTGAGCCGATGGGTTCGATGAACTTCACGTCGATCTGGACCCGGTGGCCGGGCAGCTGCTTCTCATACCGCTTCCACCGCTTGTCGTGGCGCTTGTAGCGCTGCGAGGCGGGCAGACGACTCATGTCCAGGCGCTTGAGGATCCGCCACACACCCGAGTGGCTGATCGCGACGTCGTGGTACCGCTTGAGGTACATCGCAATCTTCTCTGGGCCGAAGTGGTAGTTCTGCCGCAGGTAAATGATCTTCCCGACCACCTCGACGTGGGTGGCGTTCGGGCTGGTCCTGGGCCGCTTCGAGCGAGTGCGAAGCCCGTCGACGCCTTCGGCCTGGTAACGGCGGTACCAGATGTAGTACGCCTGCCGGCTGATCCCGTAATACCGGCACGTCAGCGCGACGTTGCCGCTGACCTCTTCGACGTGCCGGATGATCGCCAGGCGCCGCTTGGCCTCGCGGTCGAGCGGCGGGTGAGGGGTGGACATAGATGGTGTCGGGGTACGGCCTGGAGTGCAGAGCCTCGTACAGCTGATCTTGCAGAGGTGCGCACCGTTTGTCCGTTGTGTGCGGGTGGTTGGGGGTGAGGCTGCTCGGGTCGTGATCGGACCGGCGTGGGGCGGCTGGCGGTGGGGGCGTTGGATGAGCAGCGGTGGCTGGATGTGCGCCGGTTCCGGGCGCTGCACGGGGCTGGTGCGAGTGTTTCGGAGATCGCTCGTGAGACGGGTCTGAACTGGCGGACGGTGAAGAAGTACCTGGCTGCTGGTGCTGGCGAGGTGGTGCCGCCGGTTGCGGCGCGGCCGGCTCGTGGGCAGCTGATCGACGTGTTCGCGCACGTGGTCGATGCGTGGCTGCGGGCGGAGTTGCTGCTCAAGGGCACGGTGATCCATGAACGCCTGGTCGAGCAGTACGGGTTCACCGGTAACTACCAGCGGGTGAAGTTGTATCTGCAGCAGGCCCGGCCGCGGATCGCCGCGGAGCTGGGGATCAGTCCGGATCAGCTGGCCGGGCTGCATCGTCGGTTCGAGGTCGTCCCGGGCGCGCAGGCGCAGGTGGACTGGGGCGACGAGGGCGGCATCCTCGCTCACGTCGGGATCCCGAAGGTGTACTCGTTCCACATGGTGCTGTCGTACTCGCGGGATCCGTTCTGCTGCTTCACCACCAGCCAGGATCTGGCCGCGTTCTGGGAGTGTCACCGGCGGGCGTTCGCGCACTTC
>NZ_JBEYSU010000080.1:0-7144 GCF_040704235.1 Micromonospora sp. NPDC047707 | reverse complement strand
CAACACCCCCTACAACCCCGACCGGCACCGAGCCCTCCAACACTTGCTCAGCCAAGATCAACCGGCGATGGCTTGACACAGGGCAACTCACGCGGGCACCGCCACGCCCAGGTGCTGGCGGACCAGGTCGGTGAGACGGGTGTCGTCGAGCGCCCCGCTGGCGTCGACGTGCCGGATGCGGCCGTCGGCGTCGACGAGAACGGTCAACGGGATGGCGTTGCGGCCCAACGCCCGTTGCAGCGCCTCACCCTGGTCGACCAGGGTCGGGAACCGGACCCCGAAGTCCTCGCCGATGGACTGCGCGCCGCCGCGGGTGTCCCGCGTGTTGACGCCGAGCACCGTCAACCCGCCGTCGGCCCGGTCGCTGAGGCGCTGGAACGCGGGCAGTTCCTTCCGGCAGGGCGCGCACCACGAGGCCCAGAGGTTGATCACCACGGGCCCCCGGACGTCCCGCAGCGCCACCGGCGCGCCGCCGGTGAAGCAGGTCAGCGTCAGCTCCGGCAGCGGCGTACCCCCGTCGCCCGGGACGGCGGTCGCGGTGCCGGACGGCGCCGGAGCGGCGGTCAGCTCGGCGCAGTCCGCGAACGGGGAGGGCCGGCTCTGCGCCGCGCCGTCCCGCGTGGCGGGGGCGCCCTGCTCCGGGCCGGCGGTACAGCCGGCGAGCAGCAGCACCGGGACCAGCAGGGCGGCCAGCCGCGTCCTCACGGCGCCTCCGCGACGACGGCCTGGACGGGGACCAGTTCCGGATCCACCCCGGCGGCCACCGCCAGGTCCCGGGCGCGGGGGCCCTTGAGCAGCTTCGCGGCCGCCGCCGGCTCGGTCGGCCCGGTGCCGTACGACGGGCAGAGCTTCGCGAGCGTGCACGCCCCACAGGCAGGCTTGCGCGCATGGCAGACCCGCCGCCCGTGGAAGATCACCCGGTGCGACAGCATCGTCCAGCCCCGCTTCGGGAAGAGCGCCCCGATCGCGTGCTCGATCTTGACCGGGTCGGTCTCGGTGGTCAGCCGCCACCGGTGCACCAGCCGCTGGAAGTGGGTGTCGACGGTGATCCCCGGCACGCCGAACGCGTTGCCGAGGATGACGTTGGCCGTCTTGCGGCCGATTCCCGGCAGGGTCACCAGGTCGGCGAGCTTTCCCGGCACCCGCCCGTCGTGCCGCTCGACCAGCGCCTGGCCCAGCTTGATCAGCGAGTCGGTCTTGTTGCGGTAGAAGCCGGTGGGCCGGATCAGCTCCTCCAGCTCGGCCCGGTCGGCGCCGGCGTAGTCGGCGGCACGCGGGTAGCGGGCGAAGAGCTTCGGGGTGACCTCGTTGACCTTCTTGTCGGTGCACTGCGCGGAGAGGATCGTCGCGACGCTCAGCTCCAGCGCGTTGGAATGGTTGAGTTCACAGTGCGCGTCGGGGTGGGTCTCGGTCAGCACCCGCCCGATCCGCCGGGCGCGGCGCGTCCGCCCGAGGTCGGTCTCGGTGAAGCTGGTGGTCACGCGGGAAAGCCTACGTCGCCGCCCCGACAGACGGTCGGGCCCACGCCCGCGCCCCGGCCGGTCAGCCCGCCGCGGGCGGGCTGATCTTCCCCGAGTCGTCGAGGACCGCCCCGGTCTCCGGGAAGTCCTTCCCGCTGACCTCCCGCACCAGGCCCAGACCGCGGTCGTCCGCGTCCATCCTCGGCAGACCCGCCGAGTTCATGTACGTCGCGGCGAACGACCCGCCGGCCCAGGTGCCGTCCGGCTTGAGCGACACCTTCAGCACCCCACCCCAGCCCAGCCGGCCGCTGTTGTTGAGCGAGTTGCCGCCGCCGGCGAAGTTCCCCAGGCTATACGCGATCAGCCGGCCCTGGTAGAACTCCATGCCCCGCAGGACGTGCGGGCCGTGGCCGACGATGAGGTCCGCGCCGGCGTCGATCATCGCCTTGCTGAACCGCACCGGGTCGCCCCGGTTCTCGCCCAGGTACATCTCGGTGCCCGGCTTCACCCGCGTCTTGTCGGCCCCCTCGGCGCCCATGTGCACCTGCACGACCACCAGATCCGCCCTGCCGGCCGCCTTGGTGATCACCTGCTTGGCCGCCGGGATGTCGGTCAGCGGGTTGGACCACGGGTACGACGAGAAGCCGACGACCGCCACCTTGACGCCCTTCACGTCGACCACGGTGATCTGGTCGGGCGCGCCGGTGTGCGCCAGCTCGTACTCCTCGAGCGCGGCCTGGGTGTTCTCGTAGCCCTTCGCGCCGTAGTCGTAACCGTGGTTGTTGGCCTGGTTGAGCAGGTCGAACCCGGCGTCGCGCAGGTGTGCCGCGTACTCCGGCGGGGCGCGGAACTGGTAGCAGCGGGTGGAGTTGGCCCCGCACTTGCCGGTGCCGGTGTCGACGGTGAGCGGCTCCTCCAGGTTGCCCATCACCAGGTCGGCGGCGAGCGCCTTCTCGACGTCGTCGAAGAAGCCCTTGCCGTTGTTAGCCGGCAGCCGGTTCGGCGCGTTGGCCATGATGATGTCGCCGGTGGCGGAGAGGGAGATGGCCGCCTCGGCGGGCTGCGACGCACCACCGGAGGCGACCGGGGCACCGGTGCCGCCACCGCCGGCGCCGGGTTGCCAGACGGGCCCGGCTTGCGGGGCGGCGTCGCCGCAGCCCGCCGCGAGCAGGGCGACGAGCAGCGCGCCGACCACCGGGAGGAGGCGGCGGCGCGGACGGGGCGACAGGGGGGCGGCAGCGTACATCGCCCGCGACCCTACCGGGCGGTGGACGCGCCGACATAACCCGATCGGGCAGATGTTCAGCCTGCGGGCCGGTGGGACCAGGGGACCACGGTGCCGGCGCCTCCGGTGCTGACGGCGGCGTGCACCGCCCGGGCCAGCGGCGCGCCCCAGGTGGAGCGGGGCCCGCCGTACGCCGCCTCCGGCCCGTCGACCGGGCAGAGGACCGTCACCGCGTCGGTGGGCGTGCCGGTGCCGGGTACGCCCAGCTCCGCGAGCGCCTGCGCCTTCGCCTCGGTGGCCGTCGCCACCGCGTTGACCAGGGCGGCAGGCCCGAGCCGCGCCGGCACGTACACCACGATGTTGACCGTGCCGACCCGCTGGGCGGGGGCGGCGGGTGTGTTCGCCGTCACCCCGGAGGGCTCCGGTGCCGCCGCCCAGACCGGCATCCCCAGCCCGACCGTCGCCCAGACCCGCACGCCACTGTCGGTCCGGGCCACCATCTCCGCGACGTCCACGCCGGTCAGCAGACCCACCCCGGGCCCGTCGAGGCCGAGCTGGTCGGCCAGCTCGGCCAGGTGGCCGGCCGGGTCCTCCCGGTCGTACGACATGGACACGGTGGCATTGACGACCCATTCCCGTACCCCCAGACCACCGCCGAGTGGCGCGGAGCTCACGGCCAGTAGCGGACGGTCGGCCCGCCACACCAGCAGCGGGGCGTCCCGCCCGTCCTCGTGGCGGGCGGTCAGGAACGGCTCGTTCAGCACGTGGCGACCCTACGACCTGCGGCACCGGCCGGCCCTACGCACCTCGGGCGGGCGCGGGATCTTAGCGGGTGATCACGACCGTCGAGTTACGTCCAAGGATCAAGATTCCAGGGGTGCACCCCGGATACCTGCTCACGTGCGCCTAGACTTGGCGGCGCGCGAGGGAGAAGCGTACGGCGGACCCGGCCGACGGACGGCACGCGCAGGCGGAGGTGCGCGATGGACGAGGTACTGGCCCGCAGCGGGATCTTCCAGGGCGTCGACCCGGAGGCTGCCGAGGCGCTCGCCAAGGAGATGGAGACGCTCGAGGTCCGGAAGGGCGAGGTCGTCTTCAACGAGGGCGAGCCCGGCGACAGCCTGTACATCCTGCTGTCCGGCAAGATCAAGGTCGGCCGCCGGGCGGCGGACGGCCGGCAGAACCTGATCGCGGTCATGGGACCGTCGGACATGGTCGGCGAGCTGTCGCTCTTCGACCCCGGCCCGCGTACGGCGACCGCCACCGCGGTGACCGACACCCGCCTGGTGCGGCTGCGCAAGCAGGCGCTGCGCCCCTGGCTCAACAACCGGCCGGAGATCGCCGAGCAGCTGCTGCGGGTGCTCGCCCGGCGCCTGCGCCGGACGAACGACTCGCTGGCCGACCTGATCTTCACCGACGTCCCGGGCCGGGTCGCGAAGAACCTGCTCCAGATGGCCGGCCGGTTCGGCACCCGCGACGGCGGCGTGCTGCGGGTGACCCACGACCTGACCCAGGAGGAGATCGCCCAGCTCGTCGGCGCCTCCCGCGAAACGGTCAACAAGGCGCTCGCCGACTTCGCCTCGCGCGGCTGGCTGCGCCTGGACGGCAAGAGCATCATCATCCTCGACCCGGAGCGCCTGGCCCGCCGCGCCCGCGTCTGACCCGAGATCATCCCGAACGGCCCGGACCTCACGGTCCGGGCCGTTCGCGTCCGCCGGCCCGTCCGTCTCACCTCCCGGGGGAGGTTCCGGCGGGCCCGACCCGCCCGAAGGCTTGATCAACTCGGGATCATGGAACTCGGGGTGTCGCAGCGCCGGTGACTGCCCGACTTCAGGGAAACCGAGTGGATCAAACCGCGCGGGTGCGGACAGCGTTCTGCCTAAGGCAGAAGTCCTGGACATGCCGCCTCCGGCCGGTCACGGTGGATCGATGCCGGACCGGGTCGCCGTCCTCTCCGACATCCATGGTGTGCTGCCGGCACTGGAGGCCGTACTGGCCGAGCCGGACGTCGCCGCCGCCGACCTGATCGTGGTCACCGGTGACATCGCCGCCGGCCCGCAGCCGGTGGAGGTGCTGGACCGGCTCGCGGGGCTCGGCGAGCGGGTGTGCTGGGTACGCGGCAACGCCGACCGCGAACTGGTCGAGGCCCGGGCCGGCCGGCCGTCACCGATCGGCGTCTCCAACTGGGCGGCCACGCAGCTCCGCGACGACCAGGTGGGCCGCCTGGCGGCGCTGCCGCTGACCGTCACCCTGGAGGTCGCCGGGCTGGGCCCGGTGCTCTTCTGCCACGCCACCCCACGGGACGACGAGGAGGTCGTCCTGGTCGACTCCCGGCTGGAGCGCTGGGCGGAGGTGTTCGCGGAGGTGCCGGCGGAGGTCGGCACGGTGGTCTGCGGGCACACCCACATGCCGTTCACCCGGCTGGTCGACCGCCGGTTCGTCGTCAACCCGGGCAGCGTCGGCATGCCGTACGGCGGTCCCGGCGCATTCTGGGCGCTGCTCGGCCCGGGCGTGCAACTCCGGCGCACCCTCTTCGACGTGGACGCCGCGTGCGCGCGGATCGCGGCCGAGTCGACGTACCCCGACGCCGCCGCCTTCGCCGACGAGTACGTGCGCTCCCGCCACAGCGACACCGACGCCCTGACCGTCTTCGCTCCCCGCGACGGTCGCTGAAGCGCCCGCCAGCGGTGTACCGGGCAAGCCCATGATCGTCTGCTGATCAGCAGGACCGGACGGGCGCCCAGGCCCACCTCACCATCAAACGATCATGGAGGGAGATCGCCACCGCCGCATGGTGGTTGCGCCGGCACGGCTGTTCGCCCGTCAGAAAAAGTCAGGCTTGACTGTTTGTTTTGAGGGCGGCAGGCTAGGGCCGTGTCCGGCGTATCGACCCGCGTCCCCCAGCAGGAACGCAGCCGCGCCACCCAGGCCCGGTTGCTGGAGGCGACCGTGGACTGCCTGGTCGAGCACGGCTGGTCGGGCACCACCACGACCGTCGTGGCGACCCGGGCGGGCGTGTCGCGCGGCGCCCAGCTGCACCACTACCCGACCAAGGCGGCGCTGGTCACCGCCGCCGTCGCGCACCTCGCCGACCGGCGGGCAAAGGAGCTGCGCGTCGAGGCGGAGGCCCTGCCGGCCGGCCCGCAGCGGCTCGACCGGGTGGTCGACCTGCTCGCCGCCGCCTTCACCGGCCCGCTCTTCGTGGCCGCCCTGGAGCTGTGGGTGGCTGCCCGCACCGACCGGGAGCTGCGGGAGGCGCTGGTGCCGCTGGAGGCGCGGGTCGGCCGGGAGATGCACCGACTGACCGTCGCCCTGCTCGAGGTCGACGAGCGCCGCCCCGGCGTACGGGAGGCGGTGCAGGCGACCCTCGACCTGCTCCGCGGCCTGGGCGTCGCCAACCTGCTCAACGACGACTCCGCCCGCCGCACCGCGCTCCTCGCCACCTGGAAACGACAGCTCACCCACCTGCTCGCCCTCTGACCCCAAGGCAACGGCGCCCCTCTCCCGCCGAGCCGCATCCGACCCCACCCCGCACCGATCACCGCCGACACCCCCGGAGGGCACCATGGTCAACCTCACGGACCTGCTGACGGACCTGGCCGCCGAGTCAGCTGACGTGGACTCCCTCGTCGCCCCGCTGTCCGCCGGCGACTGGGCCAGCCCGACGCCCGCGCCGGGCTGGACGATCGGCCACCAGATCGCGCACCTGGCCTGGACGGATCACGTCGCCCTGCTCGCCGCGACGGATGTCGACGCGTTCTTCGCCTCGGTCACCACGGCACCGGACCCGGCCCGGCTGGTCGACGTCGGCGCCGAGGAGTTCCTCGCGCCGCCGGACGAGCTGCTGCCCCGCTGGCGGGCCGGCCGGGCGGCGCTCGCCGCCGCGCTCGCCGCCGCACCACCCGGCGAGAAGCTGCCCTGGTACGGCACCGGGATGTCCCCCGCGTCGATGGTCACCGCGCGGATCATGGAGACCTGGGCGCACGGCGAGGACGTGGCCGACGCGCTCGGCGTCACCCGGCCCGCCACGGCGCGACTGCGGCACGTCGCGTACCTCGGCTTCCGTACGCTGCGGCACTCCTTCGCCGCCCACGGCCGCGAGGTGCCGACGGCGCCGGTGCGGGTCGAGCTGACGGCACCCGACGGCGGGACCTGGTCGTACGGTCCGGAGGACGCGGCCGACCGGGTCACCGGGCCGGCGCGGGACTTCTGCCTGCTGGTCACCCAGCGCCGGCACCGCGCCGACCTCGCCCTGACGGCCACCGGGCCGGTGGCCGACGCCTGGCTCGACGTGGCCCAGGCGTTCGCCGGCCCGCCCGGCGCCGGCCGCGAACCACTGTCCACCCGGGACGCGGCCGCCTCCCAGGTGACGGCGTGAGTTGCCCTGTGTCAAGCCATCGCCGGTTGATCTTGGCTGAGCAAGTGTTGGAGGGCTCGGTGCCGGTCGGGGTTGTAGGGG
>NZ_JBEYSU010000079.1:0-7246 GCF_040704235.1 Micromonospora sp. NPDC047707 | reverse complement strand
CTCATCTTGTTCGCGACCGCATCGTCGGGGTGTAGGACCGGTCCGATCGCCATGAGGATCGGTTCGTTGGCACGCCGGTCCACGCCGAGTTCGACTTTGGAGATCCGCACTCCGTCGGTGACAGCCAGCCGGGCGACTGTGTCGTACTGCCGCTCGGTTTCGACGGTGAGGCCGTCGTCTCGGTAGGCGTGCACGACGGCGGCGACCGCGGCGGTGAACTCGTCGCGGCGGTCCCAGGCGGTGAACAGGTCAACGTCTTCGCTGGGCCGCTCCAGAAGTCCGGCGGCCTGAACCGCGTAGCCGCCGGCCAGCGCAAAGCCGTACCGGTCGGCCGCCCCGAGCCCGGTACGGGCGAGGCGTTCGTGGAAGGGATCCACCGCTACGCCCCGTTGCTGCGGGTCGCGGCGAGTTCGGGAAAGGCTTCCTCCCAGCGCTGGCGGAGCTAAGGCTTCCTCCCAGCCGTCGGTGATGCGAGCAGCCGAATACGCGGCCTGCACCTTGCGCAGCGGGAAGGTCTCGCCGTCGGCGACGGTGCGCTTGCCGGGGCGTCCCGTCGGCGGTGATCCCGTCGAGGTCCCCGCCGGTACGGTCGGCGAGCACCCGGACGTGCGGAACCTCCTTCCCTCGCTGGGCGAGCAGCGGCATCAGGTGGGGCAGCGGACCGAACCGGGCCTCGTCGCTCGGTGGGGGAGCGGGAAGCGGCTCGACCAGGGCGACCTCCCCGGCGCGGGCGAACAGCGCCAACCCGTATCTGCCCGGTCGAGTGGGCTGATCGCGGACGGCTCCCGTCGAGCGCGTCCAGGGTCGCCGGGTCGGACCCAGCCCGGCCAGTTCCTCCCGTCGCGAGGATCCGGTCGGTCTTGTGTCACCGCGCGTCGGTCGGCCATTCATCCAGATTCGCGGCGATCCTGCCAACCGTCGGGCCCCACGGCCCCACCCGCCTTTCATTGATCAGGTCCCGCAGCGCGCCAGCCGCCCACACTGACCGGCGCATCGCTGCGAACCGGCGGTCGACGTCCTGAGCCGGCAGGTCGGGAACCAGGTCGGAGCTCCAGCCCAACGCACTGACCAGTGCGCAGAGGGCGAGGGATGTCCGGTCGACAGCGGCAGCGTCAATCGCGGCACGCCTGAGGCGCTGGCGAGCTCCGATCACGGGGGAAGAATCGCCCAGGGAGGTCACTCGATAGCGGTCGACGGGAAGCAGTCGCAGCATTCTGCTCCGGGTCCTAATCAACTCCCCATCTTGTACAAGCTTCTCGAGCGTGCGGTCCCGAACATTCTTGGTCAGACGCACGACCCAGTCCCGCGGGCCACGGAGTCTTGCGTCCTGCGCGATATCACGGAGCGCGGCGTCGTCCAGTGTGTTGCCGGTCGGCTCCGAGTTCGTGACTACGACATTGCCGTCGATGTGGTCGATCTTCCCGGCCGTGGACAGGTCGGCGAGCAGCGCAGCCGCCAAGCCGAGGTCGAGGTCCTCCTGCGGGCCCCGCAAGATGCCGTCCTCGCTCAAAGCAAGCAATGCCAGGGCTTCAGCCAGCGACAGTGAAGTCACCGGGCGATAGTACCCTGGGCTCGACGACCAACAAATCCACCCTGAGCGCATCGAATTGCGCTGGGACCAACCTGAACAGGTCAGGTTGGTCCCAGGTCATGCAGCCCTTATGGCCGGCAGTCCGCTACCGTACGCAATACGTTCGAGTACTTGGTTGTCGTGCCCGAGGTGTGCTTCCAGACGGCCTTGGCGCGCCAGTCCCGCCAATCCATCGTGGTGTCCGCTCGGCAGGGAAGATCCTTGAAGGAGTACGACTTCTGGGAAGGCGTGGCGATTCCCGAAATCGTGACGCGAGTCTTGCCCACGTCACTCCAGCCGCCGATCGCGATCCTTGTCTGGAGCACGATCTCGGCTGACCGGATGGCGCGGTTCGGGCAGCTCGTGTAGCTCGCCGATCCCTTGATGTAGGCGCCATCCTTGATCGTGTATCCGATGTCCATCTTGGTGCCGCTACTGCAGTTGGTGGCCGCACTGGCCGGCTGGACCTGCCCTACGATCGCAATCCCGAACGCAAGTGCAAGTACGCTCAAGCGAGCAACAGTCTTTCGCACAGAAGATCCTCCCCGTTTTCGGAACGTGATCCGGTGGCCATCCTTCGCACCCAGGCGCCCGGATCAGGCTGATATCGGTCCGGTACTTCGGCATTCAAAGCGCAGTGCTACGACTGCCGTCCCTTGAAAGGCACCCCGTCGTACCCCGCGGAGTCTGCTTCCGCTGATCGGAAGCATGGTTGTGACCTGGGATTGGAGTGCTACTCGCACCGAACCGTGATCGAGTTCGAGCGCAACTCCGTCTTGCCGCCGTCCGAATGATGGAAGACCACAAAAGTGTCGTATCTGCTAGTGACGCTGCGGTTCTGGCAGATTCGATCCTTCGGCGAGAAGGAACGACTCGACGGCGTCGCAATTCTCTTGATCTCAACCTCGGTGGCAAACAGTCGGCCACCGTTCCTGCGGATCCAGATCTCGGCCCGTGAGATCGGCCTATCCGGGCAGCTTGTGTAGCTGGCCGAACCCTTGATGTATCCGCCGGAAAGAATGGTGTACCCAATGTCTGTCTGGGTGCCGTTGGCGCAACTGGCTGCCTGTGCCGGCGCCGATGGCACCAGAAGGAGCGCTGTTGCCAGGCTGCCGATGGCAGCCGCCGACTTGATCCGCGTCAGGTTCATATGATCCCTACTTGTGCACACGCCGTCGACGTGGCAGCGGGGGAATCGTCGACAGAATGTACAACAGGTCAGAGGATATATTCGCACCTTTGCACCTTCGCCCCCGCGCAGTTAGGAAGCTAACAGAGGGGGTCGATCGTGTCCAATAGGTAACTCCGAGTGATAAGCCTTGCCGAATCCAAGCGCTGGAGCGCCATCCGAGAAACAGGCAACGACATGCGCCGCCCGGCGAACCTTCCCCCCGACGGTCTGTACCGCGGCACCATCCACCGTTTGTGCTGGTCGGTCTGGCGGTGCCGAGGCCGGTCCGGATCAGAACGAGTCCACTGGGCCCGCAGGCTCGACCTCGACTTCATCATGAATGGCGGCGGCGGTACTAGGCGCCCGCAAAGGCTCCCGATCCGACTACGCTCCGTCACGACTTGCCGAGGGTCGGTTCTGGGCGTCGTAACCGGGGAAGCGTGCACACGGATGGGCTCCGGTGGTCCATCGTCGTGTCCGAGCTGGGGCGCCAAGCAGGTGTCCGGCGGAGGCTCGCCACGAGGGTGGGGACGCTGCGACCTGCGGGAGCGTGCCCATCCTGACCAACCATCGGCCACCAAGAGAATCAAGACCAGCTATCAGCCGGTCGCTCCTCGGCGTCGTCGGAGCAGGAGAGCCGCCGTCGGTACGTCGGTGCCGGTAGAGCCGTTATAGGAACGTAACCTACTACTCAGTGCGACATTCGTGCACCCGAATGCCAATAATGTCGGGGTCGAGGCCGAACTGCGATCTACACATCGTGACCATCTCTTGAAACCCCTTCGCGCTCGAGAGTCCTCGGGGCACACAGCTCAGATCCACGCTTGTACGGTCGGTATTCAGCGATGACGGCGGGCCCCCGGCACGGGCTCCGGGCCGTCAACGAAACTGAGGCGTCTGTATGCGGACGTTGGCGGAGAAGCAAGTAGCCGTGTAGGTGGCACCGGACCATTGCCAGCATTTCGTGGTCGAAGCCCAGAAGTATCTGCCCCAACCTGCGGGCCTGGCAGCCCCGACTATTTCTGCCCGGCCGCATTTGCAACGCACTCAGCCTGTCCGTGCCGCGATCCTCCACGGCAGGCGGCCACGGACATCCCTGGAGAGAAGCATGCCCAAAGGATTCCTCGTAGGAGCCACCGTGCTAGCCCTGATCCTTTCGGGGTTGGCTCCGTCAGCCAGCTCCGAGACCGAACCACGGGCAGGAATGGCGGACCCTCCCCCCTCCGACCTTCCTCGGGCGGAGCTGCGAGGGCTCCTGGAGGACGTGCCGGGTGCGGCGGGCTACCGGTACGACACGAAAGACAGCGCCGGACAAACAATGGACACGGTCAAGATCGTGCCCCGTCCGAGCGGTGGTTACCTGGCCTTCTACCACTCGTCGGTCGGTGGCTCTTTCCACGTCTCCGTCGCGACGTCCACCGACCTCGTCAACTGGACTTTCCGCAGGCAGTTCGGCGCCGGCTCCTCGCAACCAACGGTCGCGAGCGCGGGGAACGGGTTCGTGGTCGCCTGGGAGCAGGAGCCCTCGAACCATCTGGCGTTCCGCTACTTCCCCAGCGAGGAGGCACTCCTCACCGACGCGCCCGCACGGAGTTTCGACGCTCCTCTACGACTCTCGGCGTGTGCCGAAGGCACGCCGAACATCTACAGCGTCACTCTGGCGCCCGACATCGACCACTCAAAGGATCGAAGTCGGTGGCCATTACTTCGCCAACTGCGCCGTCGACAGGCAGCAGAGGCGAGTGCTTACGAACTTTTCGACCTGGACCACCAGCCGGCAAGGGAACTACGACAACGCCCTCCTGCACTGGGGTGTCCGAGGAAACATCGGAGACAGAGACGTGCTCCGCTTCCGCGGGTTCCACTATGGTGTCGTCGAAGGGCAGTACGCCAAGGGCGACTTCCGGTCGTGGAGGACGTTTCTCTACGACTACCAAACCGGGAACGCCGACCGGACGTCGATCAGAACCCATGGCGGTAGCACAGCCTTCGCCAATCCGACGGCCACCGTTCTGAGGGCTCCGGGCGGCAGGCCGGCGGCGGTGTTCACGCTCTTCATCCCGAGCGAGGGTGCCGCGCCCCGCGAAGCGGGCTCGCTGATCTATTTCCACTACCTAAAATGACAACGCGGGATCGTGCTGGGGGCACCCGCGTGACTGTGTCGCGCAGCGGAAACACCATCAGAGTCGGTCAGCGGCAACGGGCCCTGGTCGCTCAGACCGGCCGGGTCCACTAATGTCGGGCCGGCGTGGAAGACCGGCGGGCATGACCGGAAGGAAGAGAACCAGGGCGGCCGTCACGATCACGAGCAGGTTCTGGTTGACGAATGGGACGAGCGACTGGGCGAGGTGGACACCGTCCCAGCGACTGAAGCTCACGACCCCGCGCACCGACGCGGCGAAGGTGAGCAGGAGAGCCACTGTTGCCGCGAGGCGCGCACGGTGCGTCCCCCGAATGCTCTTTTCCAGTAGTACGAGCATCGCAGGGACCAGCCAGTAGATGTGATGAGGCCAGGTGATCGGGCTGATGAGGCCGCCGATGAGACCAACCAGAGCGATTGCTGCGAGGGAGTTCCCTGACTGCTGGGCCCGGTACGCCCGAAACAGGCCGATTGCGAGAAGCGCCGCCACGGACACCAGCCAGATGCCCCGGTTGGCGGTCTCCGGTGCCGCGACACGGCTCATCAATCCCAGGATCGATTGATTGCCGGGATACTCTAGTCCGCCAACGCGAGCCGTGTCCCAAAATGCGGATGTCCAATACTCGCGGGACGTGCTCGGTGAAGCGAGGAATGCAAGTAGTGTGGCAATGGCTGTGGTGGCGGTGGCAACGGCGGCTGCTCGCCACTGTTTCGCGATGAGTAGGTACAGGATGAAGATACCTGGTATCAACTTGATCGCGGTTGCGATGCCGATGAAAGCGCCGGCTGCGCGCCAGCCGCGAGGAACGGCGTAGCAGATGTCGAAGAGCACCAGACAGACCAGGGGCATGTTGATCTGGCCGAGGGTCAGGGTTTCCCTCATCGGTTCGATGAGTAGCGTGAGCGGTGCTACAAGGCCCGTCAAGATCAATACGGAAGCCGCAGCACGTTCCTTGATGACGCCTGAGAGGTTCAGCAGGCAGTAGACGGCACCGTAGGCCGCAATTACCGACAGCACGGCGAAAGCGACGGCCACGCCCGTGAAGGGAACGAATGCCATTGGGCGCATCACGAAGGCCGCGAACGGGGTGTAGGTGAAGTACAGTCGGCCCTGCAAGCGGTCTGGCACGGAAAACTCGTACAGCCTGTTCCCGTTCGACCACCAGGTCATGGCGTCATGATAGATATGCAGGTCGAAAAAGTCGTGCCGGTTGCCGTACCATAGGTAGAACAAGATCACCGCCACGGCGGCCAATGAATCCAGCAACACCAGGCGAGCCAGAAGCCACCGCTTGTGAGATGTGGGCACTAGCGCGCTTCTCCGTTCGACGCCATTCGTCGATCACCGATGACGCTTCCGGTGGTCGATATCGCTGTGGTAACCAACCTGAGCCCAGGCGAGGTCACAGCATAGCGCACGTCTGCTCGAGCGACGTGCCGCGTGGCGGCCACGCTCATCGCCCGCGTCGGGGCCAAGCAGTGCGGGCGGCCAACGAGGTTCCGCTGACCGCCCACGATCACTCAACCTACTCGCAGGTGCCTACCCGGACGTGGTTCGAGTTCTTGTTCGCCACCCGGGTGCCATTCTTGTAAGCGCTGATCCGGGTGTAGAACTCGTAACACGCTTTCCCGTCCAGGCTCCCGGTGTACAGGTCCGGAGCACTCCACGTCAGGGAGCCCCGGTTGCTGCGACAGGCCTTCGTCTTGTCCGAGTATCCGCTCCCGTTCCGCTTCCCCATGATCACAATGCAGACGTTGGTGTAGTCGCCATTGTTCGTCATGCTGCCCGAGCCCTTGACGTATCGCCCATCGACGATGGTGTGGCCGATGTCGATCCTGGAGTCCGCAGCTTGTGCCGGAGAGGCGGCCAGGACGCCGCCGGCTGCAATTCCCGCTGCCCAGATAACTGCCACGACCTTCTTGAGGGGTTTCACGTGCCACTCTCCCATAACTGAAGGGGTGTCGAAGTTGGCGCTTCGGCACTTTCGCACCAGTGCCATATGAGCGCTCGCCGATGCTAACGCGTGCGACGGATCCTGTCTGCCCCGTGAATCTCAGGCGGGGCTACCCTCGAAGCCCGATACGGCGCGGGCTTCTGCGTTTGACCTGGGCATTGTCCCGTGCGCAGGAATTTGATTCCGTCCGGGACGGAGCGAAAGCCCCGGCAAAGCTCCGATGATCGCCTCACATCCACCAGAGTTCGGTCGGGGTACGGGCGAGTTGACGTGGCTGTGGGACAAGGAGAGCCGAGATCCCAAGGGCCTCAGGATCTGAGCTTGATCTTTAACCTGTGCGCTGTTTACGTGCGGTGATGCTCAGGTCACGCTTGACGGTTTTACCGACGTCGTGGCGGGGTGCTGGTCTA
>NZ_JBEYSU010000078.1:0-7249 GCF_040704235.1 Micromonospora sp. NPDC047707 | reverse complement strand
CCTGACACCGCTGGTTCGGTTGGAGCCGGCAAGAGGGAGCACTCCAAGCGGCTGAACCGCAAGGAGCTGAGTACCGTCGCAGGCCGTGTCGGCGGACCGATCTGTAGTAGTGAGGAAGCCTCTGTAATGGGGGTGGAGCGAAGAGATCGGGTCATCCGTGGCTTGTGTTCGTTCGGTCAACCGGGCCAGAGTCCGGGAGGAACTGCGTGAACCAGCTGACATCACCACGCAAGCCGTTCAATATTTCGAAGCGGGAGGTGTGGGAGGCGTACCTGAAGGTCAAGGCCAACAAGGGCGCCGCCGGTGTGGATGGCTGTTCGATCGAGGACTTCGAGAAGGACCTGAAGAACAATCTCTACCGGGTCTGGAACCGGATGTCCTCGGGCAGCTACTTCCCGCCGGCGGTGAAGGCGGTGGAAATCCCGAAACCGCACGGCGGCGGGGTCCGGGTACTCGGGGTGCCCACGGTCGCGGACAGGATCGCCCAGACGGTGGTGGCCGCGAGGCTGGAGGCGAAGGTCGAACCGATCTTTCATCCGGACTCCTACGGCTACCGGCCGAACAGGTCGGCCCTGGACGCGGTCGCGGCATGCCGGCAACGGTGCTGGAAGACCGACTGGGTGATCGATCTGGACATCCAGAAGTTCTTCGACACCATGCCCTGGGACCTGGTGGTCAAGGCGGTCCAGGCGCACACCACCGACCGTTGGGTGGTGCTGTATGTCGAACGGTGGCTACAGGCACCGATGCAACTGCCCGACGGAACCTTGCGGCAGCGAGACCGGGGAACCCCGCAAGGGTCCGCGGTCTCGCCCGTGCTGGCGAACCTGTTCATGCACTACGCGTTCGACGCCTGGCTGGCCCGAACCTATCCGGGCGTCCGGTTCGAACGCTACGCCGATGACGCCGTCGTGCACTGCGTCAGCGAGCGCCAAGCCCGCGATGTACTGGCCGCGCTCGGGAACAGGATGGAGGAAGTCGGGCTGCAACTGCATCCCGACAAGACCCGGATCGTGTACTGCAAGGACGGCAAGCGACACGGCTCGGCCGAGCACACGTCGTTCACCTTCCTCGGATTCACGTTCCGTGCCCGCAAGGCGCGAAGCAGGAACGGTACGTTCTTCACCAGTTTCCTGCCCGCGATCAGCAAGGACGCCCTGAAGAAGATCAGCGGAGAAGTCCGCTCCTGGCGGCTTCACATGCGGACGCACTTGACCTTTTCCGAGCTCGCGCAACGGACCAACCCGGTCGTGCGTGGCTGGTTGCAGTACTACGGGGCCTTCTACCGCTCCGCGTGTTTCCCCTCCTACGACGCATCAACGCCTACCTGATGCGCTGGATCCGCAAGAAGTTCAAACGGCTCCGGAAGTTCAAGAAGGCCCACGAGTGCTGGCACCGCATCACCCGCCAGCACCCCAGGCTCTTCGCCCACTGGGCATGGACACCGACGTTCTGGTGATCAGGATGACAAGAGCCGTGTAACGAGAGATCGTTACGCACGGTTCTGTGGGAGCCGGAGGGTGAGACTCCCTCCGGCCACCCGACCCTTAATTCCACACCAGTGCGAGAGTCGTAGCGACGATGATCGGTTGTGGGGCTTCAGTCCGTGTCGCCCCTCGGACACGATCCATTTCCCCATGAAAGTCCGCGACAGGCTATGCCTGGACGCGGACTTTCTGTTGTTGCGGGTGGTAGGTCAGCCGCAGTCCGAGTTGCCGGTAGACCTCGGCGCGGTCGGCTGGGTCGGCCTCGCCCAAGGCCGCGGTGATGTCGCCCGGTTGCTGGACGAGTTCCGTGATCTGCTCCCGGCTCATCCTGGGAGCGGACCTCGGCTTGGGCTCGTTCAGCACTGCGAGGGCACGCTGACGATCCGCCTCAACCTCAGCGATCCATCCCGTAACGATGTTGGGATCCGCGCCGGTTTCAAGCGCTGCCCGGGAGCTTGGTATCGCAGTCGGCGAGTTGAGCGCGGGCCAGTACGGTCGCTCTCTCCTCTAGGTGCGACTCGTCTTGGCTGTCTGCAATCGCGGCGATGGTGTCGTGGATTCGGTGCGGAGCAAAGGCGGAGGCGGACTGAGCCATTGTCCATGGTCGACATGGGCGATTGTCTCTCCGTACGGCGGAGTCACACGGATCCCTGCCTATGGTTGCCTGGAGCATGTGAGCGCCGAGGTGACGGTGGGCGTTGTAAGCGCGATCGTGGCCGTAGCCGGGCTTGGGGTCTCGTACCTCCAGCTGCGCCAGACCTCAACCAAGGGTGCGTCGCGTTGGCCCGCGCGGTGGCGGGCGCCAGTCGTGATCGGCGACGTGCCGCGAGAGCCATTGGCTTACACCCGCCGGGCAGCGCTGCTCGACGAGTTGGCACGCGCCGTCGACAACGGCCCCGTCACCGCGCTGACCGGTGGGCGCGGCGTCGGCAAAACCCACCTTGCCGCGACGTACACCCGCGAACACCTAGCCCGGCGACTGCGGCTGGTGCTCTGGATCGTCGCCGAGGACGCCGCCGCGATCACGACGGCACTGGCGGCCCTGGCCCGCGAGGTCAGGCTCGTCGAGGCGGTTATCGACGCTGACGCCGCGGCGAAGGCCGCGCTGCGCTGGATCGAAGAGCAACCCACGCCGTCGCTCATCGTCCTCGACAACGCCCTCGACCCCGACGCCGTCCTGCCCTGGCTGCCCCGCCGTGGCCGAGCGCGAGTCGTCATCACCACGACCAACCAGGACTTCGCTCAACTCGGCACCGAGGTCCGCGTCGAGGTGTTCACCCCGGCACAGGCGGCGGCCTTTCTCTGCACCCGCAGTGGCCTGGACGACCTTGAACAGGCCGCGCTTGTCGCGCACGAACTCGGCGATCTGCCCCTCGCACTGTCCCAGGCGGGTGCGGTGATTCGCCGCCGGCGCCAGTCATTTGGCGACTACCTCGCCGGACTCCGTACCGGGCCGCTCGCCTCGATGCTGGCCCGAGTACCAGGCGACGCCTACCCGAACAGCGTCGAGCAAGCCACACTCCGCTCGATCGCCGACGCGGAAGCGGCCGACCCGACCGGCGTCGCCCAACGCATCGTCGATCTCATGGCCCTGCTGTCACCCGCCGGCATCCGGCGCGACCTGCTGTACTACCTGCCCGTCGAGCGATCTGGAGTCGACGACGCCCTCGGGACGCTCGCCGGCGCGTCCGTCATCGGGTTCGATGTCACCGGAACAGTCGTAGTGATGCACCGGCTTACGCGGCGCTTCGCACTGACACGTATGCGAACCCAGGGTCGAGTACGGGCAGCGGCGCAGGAAGCGACCAAGGTGCTTGGCGCCGCCGCTGCGGCCACACCGCCGTCCGGTACCGACGTCGTCGACCACGTGGCCGATGTCTGGGCCGCCGTGCACCGCGACCTGAACGGCGACCCCGAGGCAGCGGAACTCGTATCCGAACTCTTGCGGCTACGCCGGTGGAGCGTCGAACGGCTCGGCACCCTCGGGGAATCCTCCCGCTCACTGACCACCGCGTTCGTCGTGCTGGAGGAGCATCAGAACACAGACGGCATCGACGACGAGGCTGTCTTCCTCGCCCGCCGCGCAGTGATCGACGCGGGCATTGGCACGCACCGCGAACTCGACGTGCTGTCGTTCGCCGAGGAAGTTCTCGCGGACCGGATGCGCGTGCACGGCCCCGACGAGGCGGCCACCGTGGCGACCCGCAACCTTCTCGGATACTGCTGCGAATGCGCCGGCCTCCTGGAGCGCGCCCTGGAGATCCACCGCTACAACCTGCAGGAGAGCCTGCGCATCTGCGGCCCCGATGCCCGCTCGACCATGGCCGCGCGCATCAACATCGCCAGCACGCTGCGCTCAATGGGCCGGAACGACGACGCGGTGCCGATCTTCGAAGAAAATCTTCGCGAGAATATCCGCGTGTACGGACCCGAGCATGAGTCGACAATCAACGCCCGTGGCGAACTCGCCCGAGCATATGTCCGGGCGGGCCGTGCGGCGGAGGCGGTCACGCTCCACGAGATCAACGCTGGCGTGCACTGCGCCGAGGCCGCTGGAACGCAGGTCATGTGGTGGCCGCAGTACCGAGCGGCCGCCTACTCGGCCGCAGGCCGCCATCGCGATGCGATTGCGTTGTTGCGCGACCTCGTTGAACAGGCCGAGGCAGCTCTTCCGCGGGACAACCCCAGCCTGATCCGGTTGCGACTCTTCCTCGCCCGTGCGTTGCTGGCCGCAGGCCAGGGCCGCCGGGCACTGCGACTGTTCGAGCGGGTGGTGCAGGATCGGGAGCGGATACTGGGCGCCGACCACACCGCATCGCTGAACGCGCGCCGCAACCTGGGACTGGCCCTCGCGGTACGAGGCCAGCGCCGTCGGGCGAGAAGCGTGCTAACGGACGTGCTGGCCGACTACATTCGGGTGCTGGGTCAAGCGCACCCATACACGGCGAGCGCCCGGTCGAGCCTGGAGCGGCTGCCATCGCTGCACGAGTTCCCGCCCTGAATGATCGGATGCCCCGCCGGGACGCTGCTCCATGGTCTCCTGCTTGGACCGGTGCGCGGCCAACGACACGCAGGGCCGGCTGCGGGCATGTGACGACGGCGAACACGGCGCGGGACCTGGATGCGATCCGGGCTGCGCTCGGGGAGGAGAAGGCGAGCTTTCTTGGAACGTCGTACGGGTCGGCGCTCGGGGCCGCGTACGCGTCGATGTTTCCGGACCGCACCGACCGGATCGTGATCGACGATCTCGACGGGCAGGCCCGGCCGCAGCACTGCGGCGAGGGTGTCGAAGAAGTCGAACGGCTCGTTGTCGGTCCAGAGTCGCCGGATGACCGTGAGCGCCTCGGCGAGGTTGCCCACGGCGTCGGTGGTGTCGGCGAAGGGCAGGCCGTGTGCGGCGTACTCCCGCCGGGCCAGGGGGTGACCAGGCCGCGACCCGACGCCGATGCCGAAGTCGAGGCGCCCGCCGGGGACGATGTCGACGACCGTGGCGATTTTTGGCGAGCATCGCGGGAGGCCGAAAGCGGTTGCTGGTCACCATCACGCCCAGGCGCAGCCGCTCGGTCTGCGTGGCGAGGGCGGAGAGCAGGGTCGAGCCTTCGTACGCCGGTCCGCCCGGGTCGCCACTGATGGGTATGAGGTGGTCGAACAGCCAGGCGTGCTCGATCTCGGCGATGGCGTCCGCTTCCTGCCGAACCCGCAGGATGTCGTGGTAGTCGACGTGCATCGGGGCGGTCATGAGCCCGAGGCTGGGCGAGGGCTTGCTTGGCATGGGTCCGTTCGTGCTTTCGGCGCTAGCCTGGGGGGAAGGCCTGGCTGCGCGGCGGGTCAGGCGGCAGGCGGAGGCGCAGGCGCACGTCCGTCTGCAGCCTGGTCACCGACGTGCCGAGTGATCAGCGGCGGCGCAGCGCCGGGTCGAGCAGAGCGGGTGGGGTGTCGTTCTTCTCGTGGGCGGCGAGGTCGACGCCGGGAGCCGCGATCGCGTCGATCGCGTCCAGCACGTCGGCCGAAAGCACCGTGTCCGCGGCGGCGAGCTGCGAGCGGAGGTGGTCCATCGTGCGGGGGCCGATGATCGCGCTGGTCACGCCCGGGTGGCCGGTGACGAAGCCGAGCGCGAGCTGGATCATGCTGAGGCCAGCCTCGTCGGCAACTGTGGCGAGCTGCTCGACGGCGTCGAGCTTGGCGCGGTTGGCGGGGATGCTGATGTCGTAGCGCTGCTGCATGAAGCCCGAGCGGTTCGTGCTGATTTCCTGGCCGGCACGGATCGCCCCGGACAGCCAGCCCGACGCCAGCGGGCTCCAGGCGAGCACGCCCATGCCGTACTCCTGCGTCGCGGGCAGCACGTGGGTTTCGATGCCGCGCTGCAGGATCGAGTAGTTCGGCTGCTCGGTCACGTAACGGCTGAGGCGTCCCTCGCGGGCGGCCCACTGCGCCTGCACGATGCGGTAGGCCGGGAAGGTCGAGGAGCCGAAGTAACGGATCTTTCCCGCGCGCTGCAGGTCCGTCAGCGCCGACAGCGTCTCCTCGTCGCTGGTCGTCGGATCCCACCGGTGCATCTGGTAGAGGTCGACGTGGTCGACGCCGAGGCGGCGCAGGCTGTTTTCCAACGCGGTGACCAGCCAGCGGCGCGAGCCGCCCCGCTGGTTGCGCTCGTCGCCCATCGGCAGGGTCGCCTTGGTGGCCAGGACGACGTCGTCCCGGCGGCCGGCGATGGCCTTGCCGACCATCTCCTCGGACTGGCCGCCGCTGTAGGCGTCGGCGGTGTCGATGAGGTTGATCCCCGCCTCGAGCGCTGCGTCGACGATGGCCGTGGCGTCGTCCTGGGTGGTGTTGCCGATCCTGCCGAAGTTCATCGCGCCGAGTGCGAGGGTGCTGACCTGCACACCGGTGCGACCCAAGGTGCGGTACTGCATGACTGTTTCTCCTTCAGGCGTCCGGCGGTCCACGATTTGGTGGCAGCCCGTCCGGTCAGTTGGTGGCAGCCCGTCCGGTCAGTATGCTGAGCAAGCGGAGCGCTGCTCCGATTAAACAACATACGGAACGGCGTTCCGGATGCCAAGGGGAGTGACGGAGGTAACGCGACGTGGCCAACATCGACAGGGGCTCGGAGCAACCGGTCCCGCGCAAGCGGGCCGACGCCCGGCGCAACGAGAAGGCCCTGCTCGACGCTGCCGCCGCGGCGTTCGTCACCTCCGGCGTCGACGTCCCCGTGCGGAACATCGCCGTACGGGCGGGCGTCGGCGTGGGCACGATCTACCGCCACTTCCCCACCCGATCCGACCTCATCGTCGCCGTCTACCGGCACCAGATCGAGGCGTGCGCCGAGGCAGGACCGGCCCTACTGGCCGACAGCGACACACCGCACGCCGCCCTGGCGCAGTGGATCGACCTGTTCGTCGACTTCCTGGTCACCAAGCACGGTCTCGCCGCAGCGCTACAGTCCGACGCCGCCGCCTTCCAGACCCTGCACGCCTACTTCCTCGACCGGCTCGTCCCGGTGTGCGACCAGCTCCTCGACGCTGCCGTCGCCGCCGACGAGATCCGCCCCGACATGGACGCCTACGGACTGCTGCGCGGCGTCGGCAATCTCTGCATCGGCGCGGGCAGCGATCCCGGTTACGACGCACGCCGCCTGGTCGACCTCCTCGTCGCCGGGCTTCGCGTCCGCTAGACGAGTGATTCCGAATGGATCAGTGGTCGTACGCGGTCAGGGAGCGTTTGACGTCGGCGTTTATGCGCCAGTTGTGCCAGATCGCGGCGGT
>NZ_JBEYSU010000077.1:0-7274 GCF_040704235.1 Micromonospora sp. NPDC047707 | reverse complement strand
ACGCCCCGGTTCTTCAGCTCGGTGAGGACCTGCAGCCAGAACTTGGCGCCCTCGCCGCCGTCACCGGCCCACAGGCCGAGGATGTCGCGGGTGCCTTCCACGGTGACGGCCAGGGCCAGGTAGATGGGCCGGTTGGCGACCTTCCCGTCGCGGATCTTCACGTGCACGGCGTCGAGGAAGATCACCGGGTAGACCGGGTAGACCGGGTAGACCGGGTCCGGGGGCCGGTTCTGCCACTCGGTCATGCCCTCGACGACTTTGTCGGTGATGGTCGAGATCGTCTGCCGGGACACATCGGCGCCACACACCTCGCCCAGGTGGGGCTGGATCTCCCCGGTCGTCAGGCCCTTGACCGACAGGGAGATCACCATGTCGTCCACCCCGAACAACCGGCGCTGCCGCGTCTTGACGATCTGCGGGGCGAAGCTGCCGTCGCGGGGCACGTCGATCTCGACCGGACCGACATCCGTCAGCACCGTCTTGGAACGGCTGCCGTTGCGGTGATTGGATCCCTCTTTGGCCTTCGCGTCGCCCTTGTCATAGCCCAGGTGATCGCTGATCTCACCCCCGAGCGCAGATTCCAGAACCCGCTTGGTCAGCTGCTACAACAACCCGCCGCCGGTCAGCTGCAGACCCGCCACCCGAGCCTGCTCCACCAACCGTCCCACTAGCTCGTCATCGACCCCATTCACCGGCGACTGCGCCGGATCCTTCGTCGCCACCACGGCAGTATCCACGGCGGTCGTCATGTCAGTCATCGGTGTCTACTCCTTGATCAGGAGACACACCGTTCGTTGTACAGACCCCGCACCGACGGCAAGTGCCGGCTGTGCGCGGCCGAGGAGTTGGCCGACGCGCGGCCGCCGCGACCGAAGCCGGGGAAGATTGCAGGTTCCCGAGCTGCGTGGCTTCGTTCCGCACCACCTAGACAGGCGGTGCAGCCCCGAGCAGACTCTGCGAACCTGCATCGTCGTCGATTCCGACCAGCGACACATGCGTGTGACCCACGAGACGACCTACCGCCATGTGCATCTGCCGGAGCTTCCGAGCACCAACCCAGAGGTATGGTGAGACGGATCGGCGCACTGCGAGTACGCAATTCCCTGCTGTGGGCCACGAGTTAGTCAGTGCACCCATCCTCTAGGCGTGACGGCGTCTGCCCCACCGGTCGAATTCCCTCCAGGGTCACCTGTGGGCCACGCAGCGCATTAACCGCGATGCCCGCCAAGCCGAACGAATCGTCGTAATAGGTGGTAATCGCCGGCCCGGAGAACCTCGCACCAGCGCGTCGCCGAAGCCAGAATTCCGCCCACCCTTCATAACCCGAGGGGCCCTGCGAGACGGCAACTCTAAGGCGCCACGCCCGCGGCCTGAACCTGATCTTGCGTCATGCTGAACTCCAACGGGCCTTCACGCTCGAGAGGCTTGAACGACCACGGGGGCCGGCGCAAGCCCGGCCACTGCGGCCGCCGACCCGCCCCTCAGCACCCGTCAACGGCCTGCCTTCGAGTGGTACTCGTCGACGATCTCCTGAGGAATGCGGCCACGGTCGGAGATGTCCTTGCCGGCCTTCTTGGCCCACGCCCGGATCGCCTTGTTCTGCTCTCTGTCGGCGGTGGCGCTGCCCCGGCCCCGGGCGGCCCGCCCGCCGACGACCAGACCGCCACGGCCCGCCTTTGTGCCATGGGCGATGTACGGAGCGAACAGGTTTCGCAAACCCTTGGCGTTGGCCTCCGACAGGTCGATCTCGTACTGAACGCCGTCGAGGGCGAACTTGACAGTCTCGTCGGCGTTTCCGCCGTCTAGGTCATCGACCAGCCTATGAATGATCTGCTTTGCCACGCCACGGTCCCTTCGATCAAAGTGCGCTTGTGAACTGGTAGCACAATAACCCATGCGATGCTTGTCGCGTCAACGGGTTGCGGTAACGACCGGGTACCTCTCACTTCGAGGATCAGATGAAGGAAGGGTTCTGGATTTGCACACATAGAAGCACGTTGCTGACATATACTCGGCTCTCGCCGCGGTGACGGAGACACAGCCGAGACTACCAACGCAATCCGAACGGCCCCCGACAGGGTCCCGGGATCAAGGGATCGAAGTAGGGCTTGCGTTGGGGCAGAGCGGGCTGTGGCCGGATAGCTGTCGCGGCAATCCCGCCGATCAGGCCTGCGAGATCCCCACCGCCCGGGGGTGGCCAAAACGTCTGCTCGGTGGCCTCGTCGCCAGTGCTGAGCAGGCATCGAGATGACGCCCGAGACCGGCCGATTGGGCGGGAAACGCCTCCGCTCGCTGTTGGCCACCTCGCACCGGGTCGTGCTTGCTCGCCGAGATCAGCCGGGAGAGTTCCGGTGCTACCCACCGGCAGAGAGTATGGGGGAGGATGACCCCTGGCCTTCCGTGGCGGCTGCTGTTGACTGCCGCATTGGGTCCCACGGTGGCCGAGTCGCTGGCGGCGTCAGCCATGGGCGAGCCGGCTGGGCCCACACCGATTCCCGGCCTGTCAGTCGCGCTGACCCGACCATCGCGCAGCCATCACAGAGGCACCGCGGACCGCGCGGGGAATGCTGCCTGCCGCAGCGCCTCGGATCGAGGGGACTGAGGCGAAGACTGGGCGGTACTGGATTCGGACGAAAGCTGGCAGTATTCCAGGATCTCCGCGCGGCACCAGCGACCGCGGCCGACAAGGCCGCATGGGAGGCGAAGAATCCCCGAAGCGATAGTCGCAAGGCGATTCACAACATTGGCCGGGCCGGTCACAGTTACTCCCGGAGGCCGATGGCAGTGGTGCCAAGCTCAACCAACCAGTCCTGATCGTTGTTGGGGTGGCATGGGGATGAGTTCATGAGCTGTCGGCACTCCCGGCCACTCCGCAGCATTGAAGGCGGCGTGCTAAAGATGCGCACCGACATGGGCAGCGTGCTCGTCGACGACGAGGACTTCCTCCACCACAGCGGTGGAAGCGTTCGTCCGCTGCGGTAAAACTTGTCCAGTAACGCCCGTCATCAACGCCATGGCTGGTGGAATCTGCCGCGCTCGTCGGGAACGCCACAGGGCTGCCCCGATTCTGGCGGTGAGTCTCCTTGCATGCCGTAGATAGCATCACTGGGCGTTGGCTCGATGCGAGGGTTGACCGGCGTAGGGTCATCGTTGTGTCACTTCGCAGCGCGTTGCGGCGACGGTTCCTCGACCGCCGCGCCGTCGGCTCCTGTCTCCGCACCGTCGGAATCGCCAACATCGCCGCCACGAACCGACATCACGCCCCGCGACAGCACCCGGCCCCTGGCCTACTCGGCATCACCTGACGACTTGCCGGGGCCCCTGGATTCCAGGCTGGGGCTTCACAACTCCCGGAAGTTCCCCAACCAAACGGCAGCGGATACGCACTGCTTCCACCCATCCAGCAGGTTCGCGTTGGTAAAGCGTTGAGGGATTTTGCACCATCGGTTTCTCGCGTGCTCCTCTCCGCTCCGCTCACCGGACCTACGCCATCTGGCAGTGCTGACGCACCGGCTTTGTCAGAGCCGCTTCCATCAGTTCCAGCACCTCCCGGAACCAGTTGCCCTCAGCTTCAACCGGGGCACAGCAACGCGCGGCGGGGGAGGAGCGGTTCCATGTCGCTCGGGGTTTGCGCGATCCGTTGACGCACCAGTTGACCGCAATCGGCCGGAGAGACCCGATGGGTGACTGCGAAACCTGCGGCGGGGTGCGGGAGTTCATGCCCGAATCGACGTTTACGGCAAGCCGCATGGACGGTTCGCCACGAGATCAGCTACAGACCTGTACGCCTGCCGGTGGATGCGGAAGCTGGGCTGCTCGGCCATTTTGATCATGACTGCTTCGCGCCTTCGTACGTTGAGCCGTGGGACATGCGCTGGCAGTGGTCGGTCGCCGCCGAGGGCGTCCGGCGTTCGCAGGCTGTGCTGGCCAACTCTCCGGATCCTCTGCAGCCACCCTTTCCGTATGCTGTTCACGAGTCTTGACTTCAAGCACCCAAGCCTTCGGGTCGGGGACTGTCCGGATCTTTGTGTGGGAGGCGGTGATCGCCTTCTCAGTTTCCGGTGATGCGCTCGCCGTAGAACATGGCGAGGGAGTTCCGGGCCTGCTTCCAGCCGCCGGTCTTGCCGGTGACGTTAGCCCGGTTCGGCCGCGGGCTGCGAATGACCAGGTAGAGCACCTTGAGCGTGGCCTGTTCGACGCCCCTATGTTTGTCAAGCAGCCGTTGGCCCGACGATCCCGATTATGATCTTGAAGATTTTACGGCCGATGTAGCGCTTCCGGCAGCGGAGGATTTCGCGTTTCGTTCGGCCTTCGGTGGTTCGTCTCTGGGCGTAGGCGCGGGTGCGTGGGTCGGCACGGAGTCTGGTCAGGGCGATCCGGAACAGTGCGGCGTTGGCCTGTCGGTTGCCGCCGCGGTTGAGGCGGCGGCGCTGGGTTTGCCTGATGAGCGTTCAACTGGGCTGACGCCGCAGAGGGCGGCGAAGGATGCCTCTCCGGTCCGCCGGTCCGGATTGTCGCCGGCAGCGATGAGTAGGGCGGCGGCGCTGTCGTGGCCGACGCCAAAGAGGTCCAGGAGGGCGCGGTGCTGTCTCCGCGACCGCGGCAGTCAGTAGCTTCTCGAGCTCGCGGATTTCGGAAGACAAGTGGCGGATGCGCTCAGCGAGTGTCCGTAACGTGGGATGGCTTGCTGCCCGCACGGTATCGAGGCCGTCGCAGGTTAGCGTCAGGCAGTGCATGACCTGGGCGTGGGTGGTCTTGCCGGCCAGTTGTTCTCGCAGGAGCGGGTCGCCGTTGACCAGCACGCCCTTGAGCTGATTGATCGCTTGGGTGCGGGCCTTGACCGCCGAATCCTTGGCGAGCTTGTAGAGCCGCATAACCTCAACCATGCCGTCGTGACTCTTCGGTGTCACGGTGGCTTGGCCGGAAAGGACAGCGCGAGCGGCCGCCTCGGCGTCGACCGTGTCAGTCTTGCCTCGCTGACGGCGCATGGAGCGGTCCGTCCGGTTCACTTCGATGACGGCGATGCCTTCACGGCGCAGTACCTGTGTGAGTCCAGCTCCCCACGAGCCAGTCCCCTCCACTCCAGCGACCGTGGGTTCGCCGTGGCCGCGGACCCATTTGAGAAGCTCCTGGGAGCCGGCGAGCGTGGTCGAGAATGACGCGGTGTCCAGCAACGCGCCCGTGGGGCTCAAGACTGCGACGACATGGATGTCCTTGTGCGTATCGACGCCGATGATGACCTCGCTGCCGCTGCGAGGTTGCTGGCGTAGTTCGTGCCGGTGCGGCAGGCTGGTTGTGGCCTGGTGCTGTTCCCCCTGGTCCAAGGGGGCGGCGGGTGGTTGGCCTCGGACCGGGGCGGGCGGTCAGAACTGTGACGGTGCCTGTCGCGAAGGCCCCTATCGGGACACGTCTGTACCGGTTCGAGGACCCAGACAGCTCCGCTGCGGCCCGCCGGCCGACAGATCGAACACGAGGCATCGAAGGCCAGTTGGGGAACGGGTCAGGCCGCGGACCGCAGTGGAGCCCGCCGATCCTCACAGTTGGGGAAGTGTCCGCGATGGCGGGTGGCCTGGCGGAACCGGGCGTTGAGCGACTCGATCGCGTTCGTGGTGTTGTCGGGGTACTCGCTGGAGTGCAGAGGTAAGTACGGCTGATCTTGCAGAGGTCAGGTGTCGTGCTGGGAGCCTGGTTGGTTGTGGTGGGTGGTGTTCTGCAGGCGTAGGCGGGTGAGGCCGAGCATGTCGATGAGCCATCCGGGTCCGCCGGTGATGCCGCGGGTGCGTAGGAGGATGTCGACCTCGTGGTGGGTCGCCGGCCCGGTGTTGGCGAGGAAGTCCTCGCAGATCTGAAGCAGCAGTGGCAGTAGATCGCCCTGGTTGGTGTCGTTGGTGGCCGCGGGGTCGTCCGGGTTGGCCGGGGTGGGCATCAGGCGACGTTCTCGATGGCGGTGAGGCGGTTCTTGAGCCGGTAGCTGGGGCCGTTGATCGGGACGACGTCGCAGTGGTGCAGGAGCCGGTCGAGGATGGCGGTGGCCAGGACCTCGTCGCCGAAGACTTGGCCCCATTCGCCGAAGCCCTTGTTCGAGGTCAGCAGGGTGGAGCTCTTCTCGTAGCGTTTGGAGATCACCTGGAAGACGAGGTTGGCCTCGGGGCGTTCGAGGGGTTGGTAGCCCACTTCGTCGATGACCAGGACGGTGGGGCGTAGGTAGGTCTGCAGCTTGCGGGCCAGCCGGCCGATCGCGTCGGCGGCTTTGAGGTGGCGGACCATGTCGTCGAGGGTGGTGAAGTAGACGGTGAATCCGGCTCGGCAGGCGGCGACCGCGAGGGACACCGCGATGTGGGTCTTGCCGACGCCGGGCGGGCCGAGGAACGCGACGTTGGCTTTGGCCTGCACGAACGCGAGGGTCGCGAGGTCACGGACCTTGCGGGGGTCCAGGTCGGGTTGGAAGCTGAAGTCGTAGTCGTCGAGGGTTTTGTGGTGCGGCAGCTTCGACAGGCGTAGCCCGGCGCGGAAGCGGCGTTCGTCGCGGACGGCGAGTTCCTCTTGCAGGACAAGGTCGAGGAACTCCAGGTAGCCCATGGCCTCGGTGTCAGCCCGGCCGGTGAGCTCCTGCAGCGTCTTGGCCAGGTGAGGCAGGCCGAGTTTGGTGGCGCTGGCGTGGATGCGGTTGGTGACCAGCTCACTCACTTCGAGACGTCCTTCAGGTGTGGGCGGTTGGTGAACGGGCTGGCCTGGGCGATCTGCTCATAGACCGACAGCGGCCGGGCCTCGACCGCGATCTGGGCGGCGGCGGCCCGGTTGAGCAGGGCTTGCAGCGGCCCCTGGCCGCCGTCGAGGCGGGCCGGTCGGCGTGCGGTCGGCTGCGGGCTGTCGGGGTCGCCGGTGGTGACGGCACGGGTGTGTCCGTCGGGCAGACCGTCCCAGTGGGTTTCGTCGATGACGCAGGCGCCGCGGCCGACGGCCCGCTGGTGCGTGGCCAGCAGCGTGGTGCCGTCCAGGCCGGGGACAGCGGCGTGGATGGTGATGGTGGCGGCGGTCGCCCGAACCTCCACGAGCTGGCGGTGGCGGACCCGGCGGGCCGGCACGGAGTAGAGGTTGCCGGCGTAGGCGACCAGGCAGTCCTTGCCGACGTGCCGCAGATGCCGGTCGGCGACCACATACGGCCGGGCGGGGATCGGTCGCAGCGCGGCGTGGTCGCGGACCGCCCGCACGCCGATGATCTCGCCGTGGGTGCGATGCCGCACGGCCCGCCGCTGCGGCACCCAGGCCACGAA
>NZ_JBEYSU010000076.1:0-8078 GCF_040704235.1 Micromonospora sp. NPDC047707 | reverse complement strand
AACCCGATCATCCCAGCCCAGACGGGCACTCTCACCATCTACACGCCAACTCGGACGCCATCACAAGCCGACCTGATCCACGGATCGAGGCTTAGATCATGCCCTCCGAGAAACCCAGGCCGATTCACCGCCGACAACACGCCCCCTCACCCATAGTCATCGATCGGCGTCCGCGCTGGTAATGGCGTGTGTGCTTCGTCAGAATCAGCCGAGTCGATGGTGGTTATCCGTGCTGGCGGGGTGATTCCTGCTGGAACGCGGCGTCGGCGGCGTCGGCTAGTTGTGCGGCCAGGGCGCGCAGGGATCGTAGCTGGGGTCCGGCCGGGTAGCCGGTGGCTTTGAGCACGGTAGTCGTTTGTATCGCGATTTCCCCGGTCAGCCTGGCTAGTTCCAGTCCTGGCGATGGCGATGGCACGTTGGTGAGTGGCTTGGTGAGTCGGTGTAGCTGCCCTGCCATCGGCGCCAACTGTTCTCCAAGTACCCGCGGGTGCGGCGGTTCCTGATGTTGCTGGCCGGTTTGGCCCTCTCTTTTCGCCTCGTCGATAGGACCCCACACCGAGGACACCCGCACCGTCCACCTGACCGCCGCCGCGGTGGTGGGCCGCCATTGCCCTGCGATCGCCTCGGCGACCCGGCCGGCGTTGGTGGTGTCAACGCCGGTGAGGTCCCAGTCGGCGCTGGTGTCTCCGCTGCGCGTGGCCACCTGGTCGCCGTGGACGTCGTACTCGGTCACTATGTACGCGAAGTTCATATTCAGCCGCCTTTCATGCCTGCGCAACAACGGCCCGAGGTGGCCCAGCCAGGCGGCGGCCTACCCCGGTTCGCAGCGATCACCGTGCGGCATGTCCCGCGGCTGAACTCATCGACGTCGTGGAGGGCATCAGGTCCAGGTCCTGCAGGGCCGTACGGCCGACCCAGGCGTCCGCGACGGGGAAGGCGTCGGACTCCGCGACAGCGTCGCGTAGCGGAACAGCCCACAGGTGTTCGAGAAGAAGGATCACCGCGCCGGTACCTGGCCGCATGTGCTGTCGTAGCTGCGGAATGTCGTCCCCGCGGAACAGGTAGCCCGCTCCGCCCGAGGTGCTATCTCCCATTACCGCCGCCGCCCCGGCCCCGCGCAGCAGCCTGTCCACCAGATCTCCGGAATCTGCCGGAAGTGCAGGCAGCAGGTCCCGAGCCTGTTGCCGTTCAACTGTGCGATTCCGATGCATCACGAGGGTGAGCACGTCGATCACCCGTACGTGGTCATGCTCGATGAGTAGGTGATCCAGCTCCTTGCGCACCTCGTCGGGAGGCTGGGATCCCTTGAAGCCGATCATCAGGAGTTGCACTGGCCCAATCACCGCTCCTCCTTTTCCCTTGCGGGACATGACTGCTCGGCTCTCACCGACAGGCGCAAACACTCAGCGCGCCTTCCCCACCAGCAGGCCACGAAACGTGCACGCTTCCCGTGGCAACCCCTTCGCGAGGTTCCGTTCTTCCACCACCGTGGCCGTCGACGCGACCGGCCCGCGCGGGCAAGACATCGAGCGTTGGTGGTTGTCAAGCGCTGTGCTGAGGGCACGCTGGTGGACCAGGTGGTCGTGCCGCCTGGTTGGTAACGCCCCTGGGGGTTCGTGGTGGCCGGGGAACCGGAATGGCCCGCGACAGGGGGCAAGACATGCGGTTTGGCCGCCAAAGTGGGGTTCGACCGGGCGCGGTCGGACCTTGGCGGCAGTCGGGTGGGCCGCTACGCGGGTGTGGGATCGCCTGTCGGCGTCGGAGGGAAGGCGCGCTGTTCGTCGTAGATGACGCCGTTGCTCAGGCAGTGGAACAGGATGCCCAGGAGCCGGTTGAACAGGTTCCGTTGGGCGGCGGCGAAGCGGTCGCCGGCGGCTCTGCGCCGGTCGTAGTGGGCGCGAGCGCCGGGTGAGGCGATCAGGGCGGAGAAGGCCCACGTGTGGCCGGTTGATGCGAGTCGTTGGTTCTTCACCCGGCGACATACGACGACGCGGGTGCGGCCGGAGGCTCGGGTGATGGGTGCCGAACCGGCGTAGGCCTTCAGGGCGCGGGCGTCGGCGAAGCGCTGCCGGTCGTCGCCGATCTCGGCAAGCACCCGGGCGCCGGAGACGTCGGCGAGGCCGGGCAGGCTGGTGATGACCTGGTAGTCGGGGTGCTCGGTGAACGCCTGGCTGGTCGCGGCGGTCAGGTCGGCCACAGCGGCGCAGGCCGCGTTGAGCATCCCGAGCAGACCGGCGGCCTGCCGGCCGAACGCCTGCTCGACCAGCGACGGCTGACGCAGCTGCGGCGTGTGAAGCGCCGCGGTGATGGCCTGGGCGTCGGCGGCGACGTTACGGCGCCGGCCGACGTCGACCAGGATCTCGTGCACGGTGTCTGCGGTGAGAGCGACCGCGGCCGCCGGCGTCGGGGCGAGCGCGAGCACCCGACGGGCCATCGGTGCGGCCAGGCCGTCGGTGCGGTCGACGAACGCGGCCAGGAACGTCGGGTAGAACTCGCGCAGCAGTGACCGCAGTTCGTTGGCGATGCGGTTGCGGTGCCACACCGCGTCTTGCTGGGCACGGGCCAGCACGGCGATCGCCTGAGCCAGCTCGGAGTCGGCTGGCAGTTGTCGGTGCATGGGCCGGTCGGTACGCAGGATGTTGGCCAAGGTGGTGGCGTCACCGTGGTCGGACTTGCGGCGGGCGACGCTGTGCCGGTCGCGATACCGCGCGGCCGCCATCGGGTTGATCGCGTACACCGGCCGGCCCGTGGCCCGCAGCGCCGCGACCAACAGACCGCGCGGTGTCTCGATCGCTACCGGCACTGGCTCGTCGACGCTGTCGCCGGCGGCGCCCAGCATCTCCAGCAGCACGGCGAAGCCGGCCGGGTCGTCGCTGATGCGGCGGCGAGCCACCAGCTGCCCGTCCCGGTCGACAAGCGCGACATCGTGATGCCGCTCCGACCAGTCGATTCCGCAGAACACTCTCAACCTCGTAGTCCTCTCTCGCAGCGGACAAGCGGCGTCCAGCCCGGACGGGACCACGGCGGCACTCTCATGGCAGCGCTCACGGCGCGACATCCGATCAGCCGTTCGTGACCCCAGCGGCCGACGCAGCGGCCCCGGTCTTGGTTGAGAGCTCGACGGCTTCGCGATCAGACATGAGGGGTGGATCTGCGCCGGCGGCTGGAACCACGAAAGAAGATCACGGCCCACGTACACCGGTTGACGGATGGGCGAAGGGCCAGGCCAGCGGCGCTGCGCACGGTCCTGCTCAAGACCTGAACGGCCGCGATTCGACAAGGCGTCTGACCGCTGGCCGGACCCTTCGCAACCCATGAGATATGCACTTTGGCCGCCAAAGTGGGGTCCGACCGGGCGCGGTCGACAGGAACACGGCCAGGCGCTGCTCCGGTGACGGCGAACGGCGTACCCGCCCCCCGGTTTTTCGTAGTCGGCCGGCGGGAGACCCCACGACCCCGCTCCCGGTTTTTCTCCCCGACAGCCCGCCGAACCCGCCAACTGATCACCCTGATCGTCACCCGGACCGGTGCTGATCACCTGGCCGCTCAGTGTCGCGATCACCACGGCGATCCGCCCGTGCCCAGAGCGGTCGAACTGCGCCGATGTCGTCGGAGCAAGTTGGAGAAAAAGAGTCTCTTTTGGCCCGCTGCGGGGCGCGTCGTCGGCGTCCGGCGCTGCCGGAGCAAGTTGGAGAAAAGGCAGACTCTCGTCGTCGCGAGGCCGCGTCGGACGCCTACCGAGGCCAGCCGCCGTCGTGTGCCCGGCGTCCGCCGCCCCGCCCCTGCGGGACGGGCCACCGACCCCCGCCGGGGTTCCCCTGCCCTGCGGACAGGAGCCCGCGTGACCGCCAAACCGCGGCCCCACGAGACGGACACACCTCTTGCACTGGCCAGTGCGGCGCAACGTCAGTGACGGATCTCCGGCCTACCGTGGGGCGATGACGGGGGTCGCCGAACGCGAGATCCAGACGCCGTGCGGGTGGTGCGGCAACGCCATCGTCCAGCCCGCCACCGGCCGCAAGAAGCACTACTGCGACCGGTCCTGCCGGCAACGCGCCTACGAGCTACGGGCCGCCCAACGCCGCCACCAGGCCGACGTCGACACCGGCCGGATCCGCACCGTGCCGGCCCCACGAATTGGCGGCGCGACACCGAGACGCCGTTGTCACCTTCGCGAAATTGTTTGCGGCGGAATTCCCGTCGAGCGAACGGCGTGAATATCAGTCATGTCGTGAGGTTCACCTTTCGCAAAGCAGATCGCCGTCCAGTCCATTGACCTACTGGAATGCGCAAATTACGTCTGCACATGCAATGTCGCTGCCTGGTGGTCGTTCCGGCTGTCAGGCTCACGGAGGGAGAGCGCGTGCGTATCAGCAAACTGCTGCTGGCGGGGGCGGTGATCGCGGCCGGCGGGCTGGCGTTCCCGGCCGCCGCGTCGGCCGGAAATCCCGCGTTCTGCGGATCCAACCTGGTCTGCATCTACGATGGCAACAACTGGGTCGGGTTCCTGGGTTCGCGTGGTCCCGGTGGCGGTATCGCGAATGTGAGTGCTTCGGCCAACGACCACATGGACTCGTGGGAGAACCGGACGAGCACCAACGCCGCCTGGTACTACGACCACGACGGCGGAGGTGCGTGCAGGAACATGGCGAAGCTGACCGAGGACGACAACATCAACGTCTTCGACAGTGACGAACTGTCGTCGTGGCGGACCGATCGCGGGTGCTGATCTCGCCGGCCGACGCCGCTGAGACCCTGCTCGCCGTCGAGGGTGTCAGCCGTCGCTTCGTGACCCGTTCGGAAACGGTATGGGCCGTGCGGGAGGCGGACCTGCGGGCGCGGGCGGGCGAGTTCGTCTGCGTGTTCGGCGCCAGCGGGTCCGGCAAGTCGACGTTGCTGAACCTCGTCGCGGGGCTGGATCAGGCGGATGAAGGCCGGATCCTCGTTGAGTCGACCGATGTTGGTCGGCTCAACGAGGACCAGCGGGCGCGGCTGCGTCTGACCAGCGTCGGGGTGGTCTTCCAGGACCACAACCTCATCGAGGAGTTCACGGCCCGGGAGAACGTGGCGCTGCCGTTGGAGGTCACAGGTGTGCCCTTTCGGGGAGCCCTCGCACAGGCCGACCAGCAACTGGCGAGGGTTGGGCTGGAAGGTCTGGGGGGTCGCCTGCCGAGCCAGTTGTCCGGCGGGCAGCGGCAACGCGTGGGGATCGCCCGGGCGCTGGTCGGCGACCGGCGGGTGCTGCTCGCCGACGAGCCGACCGGAGCGTTGGACTCCACCAACTCACGGGCCTTGTTCGTGCTGCTGCGGCAGCTGTGCGACCAGGGCACCCTGGCGGTGGTCTGCACTCACGACATGATGTGCCGCGAGTACGCCGACACCGTGTACGAGATGGTCGACGGCCGTGTCGTTCGCCGGGAGTTGGCGGCGGAGAGGACAGCCTGACGTGCGGAGGCATGATGACGCTGCTCGCCACCCTGATCACGACCGCGCAGGACGACGTCGTCTCCGCCGTCGCGCCACATCAAGTGGTTCTCTCCGGACCCGGTGGGGCCATGCAACCTCCTTCTCCCGAGGTAGTCACCGCCATCTCCGCCCGGCTCACCTCAGTAGCACCGCCAGTGAAGACCGGATACCTGACGACCGAGAAGGTGCATGTCACGGTCAAGGACGCCGGCATCGGCGCGGTCCTCGTGGTCGACACCCCCGAGCAGGCCAGCCGCCTGAACAATCACCCGCTCACCGACGCGCAAATCCAGATACTGCACCACGGCGGCCTGCTCGTCTGGGATGACGGACCCACCCAACGGCCGCTGCTCACGCACGACCTGGCCAGCGACCGGGTGATAGCCACCAGCCCCGCCCTGCCCGCGATCCGCACCACCTTTGAACCAGCGTGGACCGCCGGCGTCAGCGGGCTGCTGCTCAGCGCGACCGCCCAGCGCCTCAACCTCACCGTCACCCCCGCGGCGGTCGTGTTCACCGACATCAGCGAGCCCCAGGCAACCGCCGCTGAGCAAGCCGCCATCGACAACGGGCTCGACCCGCTGCAGGTTGGCATCTACCAGCCACCCGAACCCATCAAGGTCCCCCCGGCCTACTACACCGCCGTCCTCGGCCTCGCCGCGATCGTCCTGGCCACAACCATGGCGGTCGCCCGCAGCCAAGTGATCACGCTGCGCAGCTACCTCGGCCGACTCATCGCCATCGGCCTGTCCCCACGATGGGCCCGCCACGTCCTACTCATCCAAAACGGCCTCGTGATCCTGGTCAGCACCGCGCTCGCCGCGCTCATTGCCGTGCCGCCAGTCGTCATCACCGCCGTGAAGATTCGCGGCTTCACCCTGTCCATCCCGTGGACCTGGCTACTGATGACCACCGCCGCGTTCTACCTCGCCACCATCACCGCCAGCATCCTGGCCAGCCGGCGACTCGCCAGCGACGATCGCCTCACCGCCTGATCTCACCACCGCAGGCGCAGGCCCGGCCGTAGTTTCCAGCCCGAAATCAACGGCAACGCTGGTCAACCGATCGGCGGCCCGAGCGACACCGCGCCTTGCAGCACCGGCCCTGACCAGCGTTGTCGTTGATTTTTCGCTGATTACTACCGAGAGGCCACGAAGTCGAAGAACCGGAATAACCGTCTGGCAGCGCCAGTTGACGTTGATCATGAGCACTCCGACTGCACGCGAGCTGGCCGAGCAGCTATTTCAATACCTCGCCGCCGACGACCTACAGACGGCGGCCGCCCTGTTCGCCCCCTCAGTGGATTTTTCCATTCCCGGCGCACCAGGCATCCCGTGGATCCCTCAAGCGGACTCCCCGGCTGGCATGCTCGAGTTCTTCAGCCGGCTGCCGACCCACCTGGATCGCAAGAAGTTCGAGATTAGCAAGGTGCTGGCGGACACCGAGGATGTCGTGGTAGTCGGCCATCTGATCTCGATGGTCCGCACCACAGGGCGAGACATCGACAGTCGTTTCGTGCTCCACCTCAGTGTGCGAGACGGACAGATCTCTCGCTACCACTTGTATGAAGACAGTTGGGCGGTAGCGCAAGCGCTGGCGGTTTAATCCTCCAACGGCAGAAGGTCGACGAGTACCACGAATCGGCTCCCGGCCGCCGCAGGCCCGCGGTCGATCTGCCTCATGATGACCTTGAGGGGCGAGCTGAAATCTGACTCATGCTCGGCAACCTGGCTCTCCTCGAGCGGCCATTCCTTCGGCCTCGGCTCCACACCCCAAAGCCTCAGCAGGCGACCGACGCGCTCAACCCCGATCAAGTTCGAAGAGCCACGTATTGGGTCGGGTGCGGGCCAGGGGTTGGGGGTTTGCGATGGTTGGGTTCGGTTTGAGTTGAGGTAGAGCTGATTACGATCGGGGCGCTGGCGGCCTCGCCGTTCTTGTTGTGGCGAGGCCGCCAGTACTGAGATGCTTCTATAGTTGTCAAGTGGTGCTGGTGGCTGAGTGGGCGCCGTCAGGGTCCGGAAAAGTTGCCGGCTGATGTAGCGCTTCAGGCTGCGCATGATCTCGCGTTTGGTGCGTCCTTCGCGGGTGCGGCGGACCACGTAGTCGCGGGTGCGAGGGTCGTGGCCCATCCGGACCAGCGCGACGGTGTTGAGCACTCGGTTGAGGCGTCGGTCGCCGCCGCGGTTGAGCCGGTAGCGGGTGGTATTGCCTGATGAGGCTGGTAGCGGTGATGCGCCGGCCAGGGCAGCGAACGCGGCTTCGGAGCGGACGCGGCCAGGGTGGGACCAGGCCAGCAGAACGGTGGCGGCGACGACGGCGCCGACACCTGGTAGGGCGAGCAGTTGTGGCGCTTGCGCGGTGACAGCTTCGCATAGCGCGGTGTGGTTGGCGGCGAGTTCTGCGTCGAGGGCACGGATGCGACGCGCCAACCGGATCGCCTCGGGACGGCAGATGGCCAGGGTGGCATTGTCGCTGCGGGTGCGCCAGGCCGCGACGGCGGCGATCGTCGTGGTGGTCCCGGAGTTCCGCAGTTCGTAGGCACACGAGCGTGATCAGTTTCGTGTCGCTGCTGGTCGCGGGCTCGCGGTTGGCTTTCGACCGGCCCGAGCGCC
>NZ_JBEYSU010000075.1:0-8094 GCF_040704235.1 Micromonospora sp. NPDC047707 | reverse complement strand
ACCCGGACAGCCTGGCGACACCGCGCCATCCGGGCCAGCATCCCCGCGGCGCGTCACGCCGTGACAGGGCAAAGGTTCTCTGACGCGGCACTAGACCCCTCGGCCGGCTGCTTCGTTCAGAAAGAATGATCGTGGCTCAAGGGCCTGCCATGTGCCGGGGGCGAGCTGTGGAAACAGTCGACTGGCGTCCGTCAGAATCCGGCGATGTCCGCACCCGCCGTCACTTGGCTGGGGCCTCGGGCAACATCCACATGGCTACCCCCGACCCGCCGGAATGTACATCAGAATCCGGCGTACAGGTCGACTCGTCCGTCGCCCATCAGGTCGCAGCCTCGATCAAGGCTGCGACCTCGTCGTATGTACGGACGTCGGTGGTCGTTCTTGGTCAACTTTGGCCGGCGTTTGACGGCCTGGCGACGGCCTGACGGCCTGGAAGCTGCCTAATGTCTTTGTCAAGCGGCAGTGGCGTAGTCGGCCTGGTAGGGCTGGCGGGTTCGCAGGAGTGCGTGCAGCACGTTGATGCGACGGCGGGCCAGAGCGACGAGTGCTTGGTGGTGCCGCTTGCCTTCGGCGCGTTTGCGGGCGTAGAAGGCTTTGCTGGCTGGGTCGCTGCGGATGGCGGCGAACGCCGATTGGTAGAAGACGAATTCAGTGTCTTGCTGCCGGCGGTGGCGCGACGCAGGTAGTGAACCTTGCCGGATTGTTGCAGGACGGGTGCCAGACCTGCGGCGGAAGCCAGTTGGTCGGCGGTGGTGAATCGGGCCGTCGTGCCTGCCTCGGCGAGGAACTCGGCGGTGAGGGTGGCCCCCATCCCGGGCAGGCTGAGGATGAGGGCCGCGTCAGGGTGGTTGTTGAGGTCGGCGGCGATCTCGCGGTCCAGTTCGGCGAGGCGCTGTTTGACGGTGATGGCTTCGGCGGCCAGCTCGCGGACGAACTCGGCGATGCGGGTCTGGCCGGGAACGGCGACGTGTTGGCCTTGTGCGGCCGTGAGCGCGGCGGTGACCAGTTTGTCGGCGTAGGGCCGTCGGGTGCCTTGACGCAGCAGGTGTTCGGTCAGGCGTCGGCGGCCGGCGCGGCGGATGTCGTCGGGAGTGCAGTGGCGGGCGAGCAGCCGCAGGTCGCCGAGGTTAGTAACGTCCAGGTTGCGTTCCAGGCCGGGGAAGATGCTGGCCAGCATCTCGCGCAGCCGAACCAGGCGGCGGGTCTGGTCCACGACCAGAGCGCGTCGCCGAGAGACCAGCAGTCGCAGGTCCAGCGACGTGTCGTCGGTGAAGTCAAGCTCGCGCCAGTCGTCTCGCAGCCGCAGCTGGTCGGCTATGACTTTGGCGTCTCGCGGGTCGGACTTGTGCTCGCCGCCTCGGGTGGCGCGGCGGGCGCGGTTGACGACCAGCCCAGGCACGTGCACCAGCCGCAGACCGGCCTCCAGCAGCATGGTGGTCAACAGGCTGGCGACCCCGCCCATCAGATCGATAGCCACCGTCACAGGACCATGATCGGCCTGAACAGTGAGCAGGTAGCCGACCAGCTCGTTGATGCTCGCCGGGTCGTTGTCGATCTTCTTGCTCAGCAACAGCTCGCCCGAGTCAGTCAGTTCGACCGCGGCCCAGTGAAAGTCCTTGCCCACGTCCACACCCACGGCTACCGCCAACGATGCCTCGCTTTCAGGTCGCTCGTATCGGTGCGTCCCCGCCCCGCCGTCAACGCCCTACATAGCGATCGATCGCAGTGCCCAATCAGCGGTCAGGACAAGGGTGCGCGGCCGGGGGCCAAGCCTCCTGAGCCATCGAGGGCAGCCAGCCTGAAAGCCATCCCGACCCGCCTGCGCTTCCCGATCATTCCGGACGACCGGGGCACACCCAAGAAGGTAGGGCAGCCTGATCTTGGACTGCGATCGTCGGTTTGGAAGGACGAAGATCACGATCATCAAGGCCCCAGGTGGGCCAGGTCAAGGCAGCGGACGTGCGACCGTTCGTGTCTCCTGGTGACCGTCCGGGGTACCGGCTACTGGCACGTGGTGGGCACGTCCTTTGGGGGCACTCAATCGCCGGATGACGGCCTACGCCTGGCTGGATCACTGCCTTGCAAGTGTGCTCTAGAGCGTGTCCTGTCGATCTTGCGGTGGTGAGAGCATCGAGGCCTTCGTCTTGTGATGTCGATCAGGGGGTTCACGGGTGTCGAGCCTGGTGTCGGCCGAAGAAGTTGAGTTCCGGGTGACGTTTGGGATGTTTGCGTTGGTCACGGGTGCGGGTGGTGACCCGCTTGCCGACGAGAGGCCAATCGCGGCCATTGTTGATGGTGGTGTTGGCTTCTTCAGCGCTGCTAGGGATCACAGCGTGAGTGTTCGGCTGGAGTTCTGGGATGCGGAGCCGGACGATCCTCCGTTGGATGAGTGCGTTGTTGCTGGTGACGTGGTTTTGGCCGCGTCTGCTGTGGCGCTGGTAGGGATTGATGGAGGCGGGTATCGGGAGTTTCCCGCGCCGTTCGACGGTCGTGCGCGTGTGCTGGTGAGCTGCACCGGCCGGGAAGAGGCCGCGCGGTTGGAGCGCGATGAGCACGAGGCGTTCTTCTCCGACGTCGAGTACTGGCTCGTCTGGATGTGGCCGCACCGCGCCTGACCAGTCGATCATGGAAGCCAAATGATGGCGGCGATGAGGACGAGGCTGGCTCGATAGAGGGATGCGCGTTTGGCGTAGCGGGTGGCCAGGTCGCGCCACTGCTTGAGTCGGTTGAAGCAACGCTCGACGACGTTGCGCTTCCTGTAAGTCGCCTTGTTGAAGGCGGGTGGCCGCCCGCCGTTGCTGCCCTTGGCGGCGCGGCGGGCGACCTGGTCTGAGCGTTCCGGAATGACGTGCCTGATTCCTCGGGAGCGCACGGCCCGGCGGGTGGAGTCGTGGGCGTAGCCCTTGTCCGCGATCAGGACGTCGGGACGTTTACGGGGCCGACCGGGTCCAGGCGCGTTGACGCGGATCGCGTCGAGCAGCGCAAGGAGTTGGGGGTTGTCGCCGGCCTGGCCGGGGGTGAGCAGGATCGACAGCGGCCGTCCACGTCCGTCGACGGCCAGGTGGATCTTCGTGCTCAGTCCGCCTCGGGATCGGCCGATGGCCTCGCCATCTTGCGCACCAGGTGTCGCTGGACTTGTCGGGGAGCCCCTTTCTTGCGGGCGCCAGCGGCATGCTGGGGCGCCCGCACGATCGACGAGTCAACGCTGATCGTCCACTGCACCGGTGTGCCGTCGTCATGGACCTGCGCCGCCGCGAGGATCCGATCCCATGTGCCATCGGCGGTCCAGCGGCGCAGCCGTTCGTGGCAGGTCTTCCACGGCCCGTACCGTTCCGGCAGGTCACGCCACGGCGCACCGGTCCGCAGCTTCCACAAGATCCCGTTGATGACCTGCCGGTGATCCCGCCACCGCCCCCGCGCCCCACCAGGCTCTGGCAACAGCGGCGCGATCACCGCCCACGCCTCATCGGTCAACTCACCACGACGCACCACCGGCACATCGTCAACGACCCGCCGCTACAAGATCGACAGGACACGCTCTAGGTCAACCCCAGCAACTTTCGCTTGACTTCAACCGAAGTTCAGATTGCAGACTCGTGTGTATGACGAGTTCCATCCTTGACGAGGCATACGAACGGGTGCGTCACACCGGGCCGGAGCGAGACGGTTGGCTTTCCAATCACGCCCCCATGGCGGCTGAGGCCCTGGTTCACCGCGGCCACGAGCGGGCCGTTCACCAGTGGATTGACGCCTACGCCGACAAGCTGGAAGAGCGACCACGCGGTATTCGACCCATCCGAAGTGATGAGTGGCGTGACCCGCTCGGCGACCCGGTTCGTACGGGAGACTGGCTGAACTATTTCGACCGCGAGCTGGCCGGCGAAACTTGGCCGGACGTGCTGGTCCGGTGGTGGCCTCGCCTGTTGCCTGGCATAGCCGCTGGCGCGACTCACGGAGTCATCCGGGTCGGCCACGCCATACGCGCTCTGCTCGAGGAGGAGACCCAGCCGCGTGTCGCCGAACTCGGTCAGGGGCTGGCCTATTGGGCCGCCCGATGGCAGCCCCTAGCACCACCCGGCGCCGGACCATATCCGATAACCGACGCCCGGTCCGCGCTCGACGCAGTACCCCGTGTACCCGACCAGCGGTCCGGCATCCGAGCCCGCCTCGCTCAACTGGCCGACCTGACCCCCTGGCCGGCAGTAGCCGGCGCAGTGCCCGGCGACAACAAGGACGATGTGCCAACCCGGCTCGCGGGCATCGTCGACGCTGCGGTCATCCGGCACGGCACGTACGGGTACGCCAGCCCTGTCATGCTCGTGCACGCCGCCACCGCGCCGAACGCAGTCCTGCGTGCTTTGCCGGCTCTACCGCCGACGCTCTGGGCGCCGAGCCTCGCCGCCGCGTGGGCGGCAACAGCCGCGGTTACCGCCGCCTACGCCCCGGCCAAGGCACGGCCCGCCCCGCTCGGAGGGACCGACCTGAGCCTCGATGAGGTCATGCGCCGTGCAACGGACACCGGAGATGCGCACGCGATCAAGTTCGTTGACACCGTGAGCGACACCTACACCCGTTCCGGAGATCCCGCCCTGCTCGCCATCGCCGCGCAATCCATCGAGCAGATCGCCGCCGACTAACAAACGCGTGCCATCTGCTGTGCCAGACACGAGCAGCGGATTTCCTCGTCGGGCAGTCGTAGACCTTCCAGCCTCCCCGGACGGGGACAAGGTGGAGCGCCCTACCGGACGAGTCTCAATGGCGGTTGTCAAGCGGGCTGTGCGGTGGGGCGGGTCTCCTCGGTCGGGCAGGCTTGTTCCTGCCCGACGGTTCTCGGTCGGGTCAAGGCTCGCCGAAGGCGACCGCGTAGCGGCTTGGCCTTGACCCGGCCGGGGTTCTCGGGCCGCCCCTTGGGTGCCCGGGCGAGGAGACCCGTTGCATTCTCTGAGACCTCCCACAGGGGTGAGTGTCAACTGGCGGCTCCTTGGAGGGCCGGGGTGTGGGGCAGCGCCCCACGGTTGGCGGGGTGCGTGTCCGGGCTTTGCGTCGTGGGCTCCGCTGGTCCTGGCGTTGGGAAGGCCTTGGTCTCGTCGTAGGGCTGGCGGGTGGTGAGGCAGTGGTGGAGGATGCCGAGCATCCGGTTGAACAGGTTGCGTTGTGCGGCGGCGTGCCAGTCGCCGCGGTCTCGTCGGCGGCGGTAGTGGGCCAGGGCCCCGGGTGAGGTGGTCAGGGCGCAGAACGCCCACTGGTAGCCGACCGAGGCCAGGCGCTGGTTCTTGGCTTTGCGGTTGAACACCGCGCGGGTCTTGCCGGATGCTCGGGTAACTGGGGCGGCGCCGGCGTAGGCCTTGAGGGCGCGGGCGGTGGGGAACCGTGTGGGGACGTCGCCGATCTCGCCGAGGACGCGGGCGCTCTGCAGCGGGCCGAGGCCGGGGAAGCTGGTGATCAGGGCCGCGTCGGGGTGTTGGGTGAAGGCCTCGATGGTGGCTGCGGCCAGGTCTTCGGCGTTGCTGATGGCGGTGTCCAGTTGGCGGAGCGGACCGAGGGCCTGTTGGCCGAAGGCGTGTTCGATCGCTGGTGGCTGGCGGAGGTGCTCGGCGCGGAAGATGGCGTGCAGCCGGGTCGCGGTCGCGGTGATGTATCGGCGTCGGCCGGCCTGCACGAGCAGGTCGCTGATCTGCTCGACCGTGAGCGCAGCTGCGGTGGCCGGATCGGGCGCGGCGCGGCGCAGGGTGCGGGCCATCGGCGAGGCGAGTCCGTCTTCGAAGCCGGTAGCCGCGGCCAACATCGCCGGGTAGTACTCGCGCAGCAGGCTGCGCAGGCGCAGCAGCAGGGTGGTGCGGTCCCAGACGAAGTCCTGCTGGGCGCGGGCCAGCACCCGGATGGCCTGGACCAGTTCGGTGTCGGACGGAAGCGGCCGATGGGCCAGGGCGTCGGTGCGCAGGATGTTGGCCAGCACCAGCGCGTCACCGGCGTCGGACTTCTTACGCGCGGCCGAGTGCCGGTCCCGATAGCGGGACACCGCCAGTGGGTTGATCGCATAAACCGGCCGTCCGGTCGCCCGCAAGCACGCCACCAGCAGCCCGCGTGAGGTCTCGATCGCCACCGGGATCGGGCTCTCGGCGCGGTCGCCATGCGCGGTGAGCAGGTCCAGCAGCTTGGCGAAGCCGGCGGCGTCATCGCTGATGCGTAGCTTGGCCAGCCGCTTGCCGCTGGCATCGACCAGCGCCACGTCGTGATGGTCCTCGGCCCAGTCGATCCCGCAAGTGATCTCCAACGTGTCCCCTTCCCCAACCTGTCTTGGCTTCTTCAAGCCGGTAGGGGCACGCGACGTCCTAAGCCTGAATCCACCGAGGCGTTGCCGGGTTGATCATCAATCTGTCTTGGTTCGATGTTCATCGATGGCGCGTGTGGGTGGGCGTGTAGCGTCGGCCGGTCTCGGTTTCCGGCTTGCTCCGTGAGTACGCGGTCGGTCGGGATCGGTCAGGGTCGGGTTGGTGGCGGTGCGTGGGCAGCGGTGAATAGGTGCTGCCAGTCGTCTTGCCAGGGCCAGTGGGCGGGCAGGTGGAGGACGAGGCGGCGTGCGCGGTGGGCGAGGCGGGCCGGGATGGTGATCAGCTTGCGGCGCAGGGTCGCCGCGCGGGCTTTGGCGAACACCGCACCGGCGAGGACGCCGGCGGCGCGGGTCAGGTTGTGGGTCATGGCGGCCAGGGTGAGCCAGGCGGCGTTGGCGGCGAAGCGGCCGGAAGGCAGGTGGGCCAGGGGTCCGTCGATGAGGTCGGCGAAGACCTGCTCGACGATCGCGTGGCCGCGGTGGGTGAGGTCAGCGTCGACGACCGGCTCGTCGTTGTCGGTCAGGAACGCGTGATAGCGCCAGATGGGAAACAGTTCTTCCTGCCCGGCGGGGGCGGGGTTCTTCTCCCGGACGCGGCGCACGATCAGCCGGGCGGTCACCTTGTGCCGGGTGGTTTCGAATGCGGTGTAGGTGGTCTCGGCGACCTCGGCGTCGGAGATCCACGCTCCGGTGTCGTCGTCGAACACTGCACCCGGGTAGCGCACCGGCGTCCACGACTGCTCGTCGATGGCGGCGATGGCGGCGGCCAGTTTCGGGTTGGACTGCAGCGTGAACGAGAACCGGGCTGCGGCTTGGCGGCAGGCTGACACGACCGGGCCATTGCCGAACGCGCTATCACCCCGCACGAGGATCGTCCCCCTCGCACCGGCCGCTCTGGCGCAGCCGATCGCCTGGCGTACCAGTGACGCCGCGGCCCGCCCGGAGGCGGCGTTACCACCCCGCAGCCGGGTCGCGGCGATCACCGGCGCCGCCTGCGGCGTGGCGAGCGTGGCAACCAGCGGTGACAAGCCGCGCAGCCTCACGCTGTAGCCGCCGACCTTGGCATGCCCGAACGCCGCACCCTGCTTGGCATGCCCGTACACCCGGCGCAGCAGCGAGTCGACATCCACATAGGTCACCTGACCGGCGCCGGGAAGCAGCGGCGTCGCCGCGGCCAGGGCGGTCAGCAGATCCCGGGCGGCCGCCTCCAACTGCAAGCTATGCCCCCAGGTGAAGAACCGCAGGAACGATCCCAGCGTCGACGGCGCGTACACCCCGGTGAACAGCCGACCCATCCCACCATGACGCAGCAGATCCAAATCATCGATGCTGTCAGCGCCAGCGGCCATCCCCGCCACGATCGCCGCCGCCTTACCGCCAGGATTGGCCCCGGTCGACAGGTCAGGACGAACCCGCCGGGCTACCACACCAGCCAGATCCACGCGCTCGGCCAGACGCATCACCGGGACCAACCCGGCACACGACACCAGATTCGACTCATCGAACACCGCGTCTACAGCACGGGACCCATGCGACAATCGCACCTGACAGATGCCCTCTCGACCAGGCTGATGGAAGCTTCGAGAACTCCCATTTTCCCAGGTCGGAGGGCATCTTCTTGCCTACCGCGCCGACGCAACCCAGATGCCCCTCGGTGGATTCAGGCTAAGAAATCGTTTCAGTTTGAGTTCGGTGTGTCGCTTGTGGACGATAGCGGCGGGCGGTAGATCGGTGGGCTGTGCGTGAGAGGGAGATCGTTGACG
>NZ_JBEYSU010000074.1:0-8401 GCF_040704235.1 Micromonospora sp. NPDC047707 | reverse complement strand
AGCAGCGCCCACTCGTCATCGGTCAACTCATGACGTCGCGACACGGGAATCTATCTACCGAACCCATCCCCGAAGATCCACAAGACACGCCCTAGCGCGGGGCCCTGGGCCCGTCCTCTGAGAGGCTGTCGGGTAACCGGGTGGCTACGCGGCGAGAAGTCGTTCAGCGTTGATGCGTCGGGCGGCTTCGCGTTCGGTGGCGTTGGCCCAGCGGATCGCTTGGCCGGCCAAACGTATCGTCATGAGTCGAATCATCGCTATCTTGATCATTGCTTCGGAGTTGGTGGTCAACCGCTCGTAGTCCCGGGCCAGCCGCCGGTTACGCACCAGCCATCCGAGGGTGTTGGGTCGGGCCCGGGCGCGGTGCCTGGATTGCTCCAGGTCCGTTTCCCGGACCCGCCCGCCGAACCCGGCGTGCGACTCTCACCGCACCGGGCTCTCCACGAGATCATGCCGTTGGTGTCGGGCTTGCCGTTGTGGGCTGCCAGAGGTTCGGGATCTTGCTGCCGCGATAGCGGTATCGGGTCACGGGGACCTTCGCCATCTTGAACAGTTCGACCCCGTCGAACGCGATGGGTTGCCACCCTTGCGGGGTGCGTAGCCATCGCTGGATGGCTCTCCAGGTCATGCGGTTGCGGCGCATCACCCAGTTGATCACTCGCCACCAGACGAAGTTCTGCAGGTGGGAGAAGGTGTGCTTCGCAACCGCGTGCTTGAAGTAGTTGGCAGGCCCATCCACGCTGGATGTAGTTGATCCTCACCAGCGTTTCCCGGTAGCTCAGGTGCGACAACCGGGCGGGTCAGTGACTTGATCTTCCGTTTCAGCGCCTGGACGGGCTTGTCGGCGATGAACGTGTAGACATGCCACTTGCTCGTTCCTCGTTTCCGCTGCCACACGATGCGGAACCCGAGGAAGTCGACCCCGTCGGCAAGGTGGGCGATCCTGGTCTTGGACTGCGACAGGCGCAAGCCCATCGTCGCCAAGACCGTACTCACCTGGTCACGCAGTTCCTCGACGTGTTCCTGAGTGCCGTGGACCAGGACGAGGAAGTCGTCGGCGTAGCGGACCAACTGCCACGTCGCCAGCCCTTTGGCGCGTCGTTGCCTGCGTCGCTGGCCGGTGCCGGCTGCCGCCCATTGCTCGGCGAAGAACTCGTCGAGCACCGACAGCGCGATGTTGGCCAGTAGAGGTGAGAGGATCCCTCCTTGGGGTGTGCCGGACGTGGTCTCGTTCCGCTCACCGAGCTCGGTCATGATCCCGGCTTTGAGGAACGCCTTCACCAGCGTGAGCACCCGCTTGTCCTTCACCCGCGCTCGGACCCGGTCCATCAGGGCCGGGTGGTCGATACGGTCGAAGCACGCCTCGATATCCGCGTCCAGCACCCACCGGTAACCGGATGGCCAGATGATGGATCTCGGCGATCGCGTCGTGCGCGCGCCGGTTCGGCCGGAACCCATACGAGCACGGCTGAAAATCCGCCTCGAAGATGGGCTCCAAGACCAACTTCAGCGCTGCCTGGACCACTCGGTCCGTGATGGTAGGTATCCCCAGACGGCGCAGTTTCCCGCCGGTCTTGGGGATCATCTTCTCCCGCACTGGTAGCGGCCGGAACGTGCCGGTCTTCAGCAGGGAGCGGACGTGGTCCAGGAACGCCTCGGGCCCGGCCATGCTCACGTGGACAGCGGTGACCCCCGTCCACGCCAGCAGTGCGGGCTCCGGCATTCCCGGCGACCCGTTGCAACGCCACGACCAGCGTGGCCGGGTCGCTGACGAAGTTGTAGACATCGTCAAACCGGCGACCGTGGTCGGCCACCGCCAACGGTGCAGTTTGATCTGCATCCCCCGTACCCGTGCCCAGGCCACTTCCGGGGTCGGCCACGTGACGGCGATATCCACCACCGTGTCTTCGGGCATTGCAGTACCTCCCATGCGATCTCGCTGCCGCCCTTGCCCATGTGACCGGCTCTCCCGGACTCGGAGTACTACGGCGGCTCCGCCCTCTCCCGAACCGATCGACCGACGGTGGGCCCAGCCCCGACATGTCGTCTCCGGATGAGACGGCACCGGGTAGAGCCGGAAGAGTTCCCGTATTCACTGACTGATCGCTCGACGAAGTAGGCACCCGGCTATACCCCCGCGGCATCGCCACGGCCACCCCGCAGCACTTCACCGTGGCCTCCCTGACCGCCGAACGTCAGCAGCCAAAGGAGTTCCCGCCCCGAGAAGAGGACCAGGACGCACCGCACCCAGCCCATATCGGGGGTCCTGGCCTGGCGCGCATGCTCGGAATACACATCTCCAGCGCCGCGGCCTGGCAACGCGCCAGCGCCGGCGACTGGACAAGCTCTGCCGCAGACATCAGCCGCCGAACAACGAAACTGTGAAACAAACCGACAACCAGGACCTCCTCGACAGCAGCCACTGGCGCCCCCTGTGGCAGATGCTGAACGCGATGGATCAGGACATCGCCTCGTTGTACGACGACGCCGGCATAACCGGATTGCGTAACCGTTTCGTGGGTCCGCTGATTCAGTTGGGCCGACACGGGTCGATGACGATTCAAGAGCTGGCGACCGCCGTCGAGGTGACCCATTCGGCGATGAGTCAGACGGCCGCCGCAATGCGCCGCCGGGTTCGTCGACAGCGCCGAGAGCAGTGACGGCCGGACCCGCCGCGTCCAGCTCAGCCAACGAGGACGCGAACTTCTACCGCTCCTTCAAGCGGAGTGGCGGGCGACCGAGGCGACCGTGCGGGAACTGGAGGCCGAGGTCCCATACCCGCTTACCCAGGTCGTCAAAGACATCAACGACGCTTTCGCCAGACGCTCGTTCAAGCAGCGGCTCGACGACAACCTGACCAGAGCCCTCAAGGGAGACCTCCGGTGAGTCTCCTCAACGCCCTGGTCGACGTTCGTCCCCTGCGGGAGCACCGCACCTTCCGCCGTCTCTGGCTGGGCACCACCGCCTCCGGCTTCGGCAGCCAACTGGGGGTCTTCGCCGCCACCTTCTACGTCTGGGACCGCACCCACAACCCTCTGATGGTCGGGCTCATCGGCTTGTTCACCGCCGCCCCGCTGATCACGTTCGCGCTGCTCGGCAGCGCCTTCGTCGATCACGTCGACCGACGACGGCTGGCCATCGCCACCACCGCCGGCCTGATCATCACCAGTCTGCTCATGACTGCGGTCGCCTTGTGGCCCGGTGACGGGGTGTGGGCTATGTTCGGCTTGGTCGCCGTCGCGTCGAGCCTCTCCGCGTTGGGCACGCCGGCCCGGCGAGCCTTCGTTCCCCGGCTCCTTCCCCCCGATCGTCTCGCCGCAGGGCTGGCCCTCGACCACCTGTCCTTTTAGATCGCTGTGCTGCTCGGCCCGGCGATCGCGGGTGTCCTCACCGCACAATGGGGGACCTCCGTCTGCTTCGCCATCGACGCCGTCACGTTCGTGGCTGCGCTGATCGGGCTCGCCGGACTGCCGACGACGAGTCAACCCGAGGGGGCGGGACGAGCCGGCGCTGCCGCGGTCTGGGAAGGGATCAGCTTCGCGGCCCGCACGCCAGCTGTGCGGGGCGCGTTCCTCGTGGACCTGGCCGCGACCGTGCTGGCCATGCCGGTAGCCCTATTCCCCGTCATCAACCAGGAAAAATTCGGCGGATCGCCGGAGATCCTCGGCCTGCTCACCTCAGCGCTCGCCGTCGGCGGCGTACTCGCATCCGCACTGTCGGGGCTGATCACCCAACGCAACCGCCCCGGCCTCGTACTCCTGGCCTGCGCCGCCGTATGGGGGGCATCGCTGGCCGGAGTTGGCCTGAGTAGCCAACTCCCCGTCGTCCTCGCCCTGATCGCTCTCGCCGGCGCCGCCGACACATGGTCCGTCGTGTCACGCGGCACGATCGTGCAATCATCGACGCCAGAGTCTCACCGTGGGCGAGTCGCCTCCCTGGAACACATCGTCGGCGCCGCCGGACCACACGTCGGCGGCCTCCGCGCCGGCCTGATCGCCACCGGAGCCTCCGGCGGCGCGGCTCTCATCATCGGCGGACTCACCTGCCTCGCCGGAGTAGGGCTGATCACCGCGCTCATCCCCCAACTCCAACGCTTCACGATGACCCGACAATCTCCAGCCCAAGCCGAGGCACACGTGTGACAGCCGCACGAACCTCACCACTTGCCACCCCGGGTCGATCAGCTGACGGTGACGCCCGAGTTGGCGAAGCGTCTACTGCGGGTTGATGCTCGTGCTTGCGTGGAACCTGCGCACCAATCCGGGCCACACTGAGGGCTCTCCCCAGTCTGCCCATTCCGACAGTTGCGATATCTGACATCGCCAGAGGGCCACACCCACCCGCTCAACCTTGAACAGCGGCACGAGCTCGGCGGGATGCTGTCGCCGCTGCGTCTGGCGGAGCGCCGCGGCGCCGCCGTGGTGCACCCGTGGCCGGAGCCGCTGCCTGCCTCGTGGTCGGGCAGCTGGACCGGCCGGAGCCACTGCCGTACGTGCAGGTGCATCCGACGGTGCGCGTCTGCAGCTGTTGGAGGTTCGCGCACTCACGTGTCATGATCTAGGTCGTCTAGACAACCTGGAGGAGTGATGGCGAAGACGCCGCTGTACGTGCGGATCGAGCGGGAGCTGCGCGCGCGGCTTGCTCGGGCGAGGCCAGGCGATGTCGTCCCCGCTGAGTCGTTGCTCGCGGAGGAGTTCGGGGTCGCGAGGATGACCATCCGGGCGGCTCTCAACGCGCTGGAAGACGATGGTCTCATCGAGCGGATCCAGGGCCGGGGGACCTTTGTCCGGCAGCGGCCGCAGCCGCGCGCGGCGGGAACGCTGATGAGCTTTCAGGATCAGGTCCGCAGTTGGGGCCGTGCGCCCTCGTCGCATCTACTCGAGGCCGAGGTGCGGACGGCGGCCGCCGCTGAGGCGGCGGCCCTGCAGCTGACCGCCACGTCGCCGCGGGTGGTCTCGATCGTACGTGTGCGGCTCGCCGATGACGTTCCGCTGGCCGTCGAGTACGCCTGTTTCCCGGCACACCTGAGCGCCCTTCTCGACCTCGACCTGGAAACCGGTTCACTGCATCGTGCCCTGCACGACAGGGGACTACGCCCGACCCTCGGCTCGTCCCGGCTGACCGCTCAGCGCGCCGGAGCCGACGCCGAGCACCTGCACGTGCCCGCCGACGAGCCGCTGCTGGTCGAGACCCGCCTGATCGTCGACCAGCACTCGGCACCGCTGGAGTACACCATCAGCCGCTACGTCGGCGAACGCTACGACCTGCACGTCACCTTCGATGTGCAGCCGCCCGAAACAGGAGACACCCGATGAACATCGCCAAGATGATCGACCACTCACTGCTGCGCCCCGAACTGACCACCGACGACGTCCGGCGTGGTTGCGAGATCGCCGGCAGCCGGCAGGTCGCCTCGGTCTGCGTACGCCCGTCCGACGTCGGCATCGCCAAGGCCGAGCTCTCCGGCACCGGCGTGCTCGTCGGCACCGTCGCCGGATTCCCGCACGGCGACACCCGTACCACGATCAAGGTCGCCGAGACCCGCGAGCTGGTCGAGGCCGGCGCGGACGAAGTCGACATGGTGCTGCACATCGGGCGGCTGCGCAGCGGCGACACCGCGTACGTGCACGACGACATCGCCGCGGTCGTCGCCGCCGCGCAGGGCCGCATCGTCAAGGTCATCCTGGAGAACGCCTACCTGACCGACGACGAGAAGATCACCGGCTGCCGCCTGGCCGAACAGGCCGGCGCCCACTTCGTGAAGACCAGCACCGGGTTCGCCCCGGGCGGCGCCACCCTCGCCGACATCCGGCTGATGCGCGCCGCCGTCTCCCCGCCTATCAAGGTCAAGGCAGCCGGCGGCGTCCGCACCCTGGACACCCTCCTGACGCTGCACGAGGCCGGCGCCACCCGGTTCGGCGCCACCGCCACCGAGGCCATCCTCGACGACCACGCCGCCCGCGAGCGCGGCGAACACCCCACCACCGCCGAAGTCCCGGCCGGCGGCTACTGAACCCCTCCCAACTCAAGGATCGGCGACAAGAACATGCATTGGATCTGCTCGGCGGCCACCCTGCGCGGTGACCGCCCCACCAACCAGGACCAGTACGTCGTAGTCGACGGCGCCGCCGCCGTCCTCGACGGCGCGACCTCCTGGCTACACACCTACCAAGGGCCGCAACCCCGCGACGGCGGCTGGTACGCCCGCACGCTCGGCGCGGCCCTGGCCGTCCGGCTACCCGGACACGGCACCGCACTCGACGCGCTCCTGCCGAGGCGATCGCCGAGGTCCGCGACACCCACGGCCTCAAACCCGGCGACAGCCCCTACAGCACCGCCACCCTCGCCCGGTGGGACGCCGACGTCATCGACCTGCTCGTCCTCGGCGACACCCCGGCGCTCGTCCAGCACCGCGATGGGCCGAGCGTGCTGGTCGCCGATGAACGGCTCGCCGCGACCGCACCGGCTGAACGCGACGCCTACCGTGACCACCTGCGAGGTGGCCACGGATTCGACGCTCACTTCGCCGATCTGATCGCGGCGGTCCAGCGCACCGAGCGACACAGCTTCAACCAGCCCGCAGGATTCTGGGTCGCCGAGGCGCCCGGGTTCCGCAGCTTGTAGTTAAACGATCATCGGAATCTGGGTGCGGAGCAGCGAAGATTGACGTGCGTCGGCGAAGGGTCGTGTGCCTACGCGCTCGCTCCGCTGTCTGGTCTTGACTAGCGGGGGTCGAACGCGGTTACCCGGGCCGGCGGTTGGACGGGAAGTGCCTGGTAGATGGCCTTGTGTTCGGGTCGCGGCGGGGTGGTCTGCACGATGGTGCCGGCAGGCCCGGCGAGGGTGACCTGGCTGATTCGCCCGAGTTGCCGGTTGATGTTTCGCCAAGTCTCACCGGTGGCGCGTTCGGCGACGCGGACCAGTAGCAGGGCCAGCCAGCAGATGAGGACGTGGGCGCGGATGCGGTGCTCGAGGCGGTGGAACACCGGCCGTAGCAGCAGCTGCGACTTGAGGTCACGGAATCCGCGTTCGGCCTCGAGGAGGTTCTTGTAGCCCAGGGCGGTGTCCTCGGCGCTGATCGCCGGGTCGGAGGTGGCGATGAGGTACTTGCCGTCGAGGCGTTCCTCAGCCTTGACCTTGGGGCGGCCGTTGGGCTGTTGGACGAGCCACCGGCCCAGGGTGGGGTGGTCGCGCAGGGCGCACTCGGCACGTGCGTGCGCGGCCTCGTTGCGCTGGCGGGTCCTGTCGCCGGGTGGGCGTTTGGCGTCGCGTTCGCGCTGATCACGGATGCGCGCCAGCTCGGCTTCGACGCGGGCGATCGCGTCGTCGCGCTGCTGCTTGTCACGTTGTGCCTGGTCGGGGTTGTGGCAGATGACGAACCGCACGTCGGTGCCGTCGATGCGCACGTCCTTGACGCGTAGGTTGTCGCGGACCTGCTGGTAGCGGCCCTGGCGGGCCAGGACCTGCTCGACCAGGGGGTTGCCGTCGCGCATGCGCATCCCGGCGATGTAGTGCCCACCGGCGCGGCGCAGATAGGCCAGGTTGTCGGCGCTAGAGAACCCGCGGTCGACCACGGTGATGACGCGGCCGAGTTTCCAGTCGCGCATGTCGTCGCGGACCTCGGCCAGGACCTGCTGGTCGCTTGAGTTGCCGGGCCAGCACCAGCACCGCACGGGGATGCCTTCCTTCGTCACGGCCAGGCCGATGACGATCTGGGGTAGATCGCCGCGGTGGTCCTTGGAGTGCCCGAACCGGCGGAACCCGTCGGCGCCGTCGTCTTCGGTGTCGCGTTCGAAGTAGGTGCTGGTGGTGTCGAAGAACAGCAGGTCGACCTCGAGGTTGAGCAGGTTGGCCACGGCGAAGAACACCGCTTCCTGCACCCGGCCGCAGGTGTCGGCGTCGACGAGCAGGTCCATCGCACGGTAGGCATGGTCGTCATCCATCGCGGCCAGGCCGCAGATGACGGTGTCCTCGCAGACCCACTCGGCAGCCGACAGCTTGCTCATCGGCGCCACCGCCCGGCTGGCGACCAGCGCGAACAGCACTCGTTCCATGTTCGTGGTGAACCGGCGCGCGTCTGCCGCGGCGCGCACGGCCGAGCCGACATCGAGGCGCCGCCACAGCCCGTCCAGCAGCCACACCGCTCCGATCGAGCGGGAGTCGACGACTTCCAGGGACGCCGCCCCGGCGGCCAGGCCCGCTTCCGCCCCCGCGCCATACCCGTCTCCGCCGAAGTGCTTGTTGATCGACGCCGCGAGCCGACGCAGCCCTTCCACGTCAACCTGGTCGACACGGCCCAGATTCATCAGCACATCAGGCTTGATCTTGCCGTCCACCCGGCGGTTGTGCGCCACAGCGACGTAGCGCACCACGCTGCCATCGGCGTTCGTCCGCGACGTGA